>JAFGCL010000039.1 GCA_016932645.1 Dehalococcoidia bacterium
CCCATGATGATCGCGGACGCCGCGGCCGGACACGTGTCCATCATGCTGGGCGCCAAGGGGATGAACTTCTGCGCCACGTCTGCATGCTCCAGCGGCGCCGATGCCGTAGGCGAGGCCTGCGAAATCATCCGGCGCGGCGATGTAAAGGTGATGATCGCCGGCGGGGCCGAAGCGCCCCTGACACCCATATCAATAGCCGGATTCAATGCGGCGGGCGCGTTGTCCGTCCGGAACGATCAGCCCGAGAAGGCCTCCCGGCCGTTCGATGCGCAGCGCGACGGGTTCGTCATGGGAGAAGGCGCCGCCGTCCTGGTCCTGGAGAGTCTGGATCATGCGCTCAAGCGGAACGCCAACATACTGGCCGAGCTGGCGGCCTACGGCGCCACATCCGACGCCTTCCACATCACGCAGCCGTCCCATGACGGGGAGGGCGGAGCCAAAGCCATGCTCATGGCTCTGCGTAAGGCCGGTTTGACTCCCAAAGACATCGACTACATTAATGCCCATGGCACCTCAACATCCATGAATGATAAATGCGAGACGATGGCCATAAAGGCCGTCTTTGGCGATGATGCCTACCGGGTCCCCATCAGCTCCACCAAGTCCATGATGGGGCACATGATCGGGGCCGCCGGCGCCATCGAGGCCATAATCTGTGTCCTGGCCATACAGCACGGAGTGATCCCGCCTACCATCAATCTGGAACATGCGGACCCGGACTGCGACCTGGACTATGTGCCCAATTTGGCCCGACAGAAGAAGGTCACGGCCGCCATGTCCAACTCCTTCGGATTCGGAGGGCATAATTCTGTCCTCGTGCTCAGGGAATACGCGGGTTAGGGTGAAGGCAGGCAATTGAACCACCGACGCTGGAATGTACTCCCATCCCCCCCTCCCGGCTTCCTGAAGGAGATGGGGCAACCCCCACTGGTCAACCAACTCCTGTACAACCGGGGCATCACCGAAACGCGAAAGGCTGAGTCCTTTCTCAATGTAGGCCTGGATCTGCGACACGACCCCTTTCTTCTGACTGACATGGAGAAGGCGGTCGCCAGAATCCGGCGTGCGTTGGCATCCGGAGAAACCATGGTCGTCTACGGCGACTTCGACGCCGACGGCATTTGCGGAACCGCCATCCTGGTGGAGGGACTGGCCCGTCTGGGCGGGAAGATGCTCTCGTATTTCCCTCATCGTGTGCAAGAGGGTTACGGGCTCAACACGGACTCCCTGGACAACCTGAAGACACAGGGGGTCTCTCTGGTCATCACGGTAGACTGCGGGATCACTAACAACGCCGAGGTGGCGTACGCTCAGGCACATGGACTGGACGTCATAATCACCGATCATCACAACGTCATGTCCGGCCTGCCCCCGGCGCTGGCTACCATCAATCCAAAGCAGCCGGATTGTCGCTATCCGTTTGACCAGCTCGCTGGAGTCGGCGTTGCCTTTAAGCTCCTTCAGGCGGTCTCTCAGGCTCTGGGCAAGGAACAGGGCCTGGATGAGGCGCTGGACCTGGTGGCCATGGGGACCGTAGCTGACAAGGTGCCCCTGCTAGAGGAGAACCGCTACCTGGTACAGAAGGGACTGGAGGTTCTGCGCCGGACCCGCCGCGTCGGCCTGCGGGCCATGATGGATGCCGCCAAGCTGGACCCGAACCACCTGGACACCGAGGCCATCTCCTGGAACATGGCGCCACGGCTGAATGCACCCGGAAGGCTCGACCACGCCATCACCAGCTACCGCCTGGTCATGGCCACTTCCAGCGACGAAGCCAGCCAACTGGCTCAGCAACTGGAAGAGAGGAACGCCGAGAGACAGAAGCTGACCGAAGAGTTCCTGGCCAGGGCCAAGGCGGAACTGTCGATGACAGGAACCACCCAGCCATTCTTGATGATCGGGGGGGAGGACTATCCGTCCGGCATAGCCGGGCTGATCGCCGGCCGGCTGGCTGAGGAATTCTACCGCCCGTCCATCGTCTATGAACTGAGGGAGAGCACGGCTTCGGGCAGCGCCCGCAGCATCCCTGAGTTCGATGTGGTCGGCGCGCTGTCGCAATGCCGGGACCTGCTGGACCGGTTTGGCGGGCATCCGGGCGCCGCCGGGTTCGCTCTCCCAAGAGAGAACCTGGAGCCATTGCAGCAGCGGTTGCTGGACATCGCCGGGAGACAACTGGCTGGCGTCGATCTACGCCCGCACCTCACCATCGATGCGGTGTTGCCCCTCTCCACCATCGCAGGAAAGACCTACAGGCTGGTGGACAGGTTCGCCCCGTTTGGCCACGAGAACCCTACACCTGTCTTCTTGTCCCACAGGGTTGGAGTGATGGACCACTACACCATCGGCAATGCTTCTCAACACCTCAAGTTGAGGTTGAGGGATGGAAGGATCACATGGAAGGCCATCGCCTTTGATCTAGGGAGTCTGGCTGCCGAGATCGCCCCGGAGATCGACGTAGTATACAACCTGGTCATCGACCGCTGGAACGGAGATGAGACGCTGGCGCTCAACGTCCTCGACTTTGCGCCTTCGACCTGATTGACACCTCAGATCGCATCAGATCATCAACCATGTCCCATGATAGCCTGGCATGCCCCATATTCTGTCATTGCTGCACAGGCGGGAATCCAGCGGGACAGATAGGGAGAATTCTTCAGCCGGGGATTTGGCGGGTAGGAATCAAGCCGGCGCTGGTGTCCCTGGCTCCGGCGGCTTCTCTTCTGGAGGGTTCTCTTCAGCAGAGTCCGGCTTCACTAAGCGCGTCTTCCTGTACACCAGCAGGCTCCCCGCGATCAAGAAGATGGCGATGGATATGAGGTGAGACTGATGCAGCGGGCCAAGCACCAGGTCCTCGGCCCGGAACCAACTGATGGTGAACCTCCCCACCGCATACAGCACCAGGCTGACCAGAAAGAGGCTGCCATCGGGGCTCAGCCGCTTCCACAGCCTCCATAGCACCACTAGAACGATCATGTTCCACAGGATCTCATAGACCGGCGCCGGGTGCGTGGAGACCCACAGAGGGGAGAACGCATCGGGATGCGTATAGATAAAACCCCATGGCAGCGACGTCTCCGTTCCCGGTGCGTCCCCGTTGATCGTGCAACCGATCCGGCCGATGGAAAGCCCCAGGATGATGCCGGGGGCCACCGCATCGGCAAATCTGGCCAGCGAGAACTTGTTGAGACGGGAGCAGATCGCCACCCCTACTATGCCTCCAATAAGAGCACCATACCAGCCCAGTCCACCTTTCTGTATGGCGAGTATTTCCAGCAGGTCCTGGCTGTAGTATGACCACTCGTCGATGACATGCGTCAACCTGGCCCCAATGAATCCAAAGATGACGGCCCATATGGCCGCGGTGTAGGTGGTCTCATGCGGGATACCGAGCTTCTTCGCCAGCGGCAGCGTGAGCGCCAGGCCCACAACTATGCCGATGAACATGAGGACTCCGTGCCAGCCTATGGTGAAGGACCATATCTGCGCTATCTCAGGGTCAATGCCAATATGCATCAGTCTCTCCCTACGACATTATGGCTTCGACAAAGGACTTCGGATCAAACGGCGCCAGGTCTTCCACCGTTTCGCCGGTGCCGATGAACCGCACCGGGATCTTCAACTGGTCGCAGATGGCCAGCACTATGCCGCCTTTGGCGGTGCTGTCAAGTTTGGTCAGGATGATGCCGGTGATGCCCACAGCCTCGGTGAAGTACTTGGCCTGACTCACTCCATTCTGGCCGGTGTTCGCATCCAACACGAGCAGCGTATCATGCGGAGCAGACGGGTCTATTCTCTGCACAACACGCTTGATCTTCTTCAGCTCTTCCATCAGGTTGAATTTGGTTTGCAGCCGTCCAGCCGTATCTACTATGACTGTCTGAGCCCCGCGCGTCTTGGCTGCCTGGACAGCATCGAAAACCACCGCGCCCGGGTCGGCGCCGGGCTGATGTGCAATAACCTCCGCGCCTATCCGGTCGCCCCACCACTTCAACTGGTCGATGGCTGCCGCCCTGAAAGTATCAGCCGCAGCCAGCATCACCTTGCTGCCGTCCCTCTTGTAGCTGTGTCCCAGCTTGGCGATGCTCGTGGTCTTCCCCGAGCCGTTGACGCCGACCACCAGAACAATCCGCAGGGAGGCGGGCAGCGAGGGCTTGTCGCCGTCTACCTGCAGCATTAAGGTCATCTCTTCCATGAGGACGGTCCGCACCTGATGAGCATCACTTATCTTCTGCTTATTCACGCGCTCCTTGACCCGGCTGATCAGTTTCTCTGTGGTCTCTACTCCGGTGTCAGCCGCGATCAGCAACTCCTCAAGCTCGTCCCACAGTCCCTTCTCAATGGTCTGGCGATCGAAAAGGCTGGTGATCTTACCGAACCAAGCTTCTTTGGTGCGCTTGAGCGCCTGTTCCGTCTTCTTCTTGAAGATGTCAAAAAGCGCCATGATGCCTCGTCATCTGGAAATGGTAGCATGCTGACCGAACATGGTCAAAGCTGGATGGTGCGGCGTCTCACCAGATCGGACACCTTCACCACCTGCCTGGATCAGCAGAGGAAAATCCCCGTGATGGCTGTCTCTATGCTCACTTTCAACCCCCTGGAGACCCCAAGATGGCAATGCCCCATGAGATGATAGCTTGCTCAGCATAGGGGCATTGAGCGGCAGTGCTCGGCGAGTCTCTCAAACCGACCCCGGCCGCGTCACGCCGTGTCCACCTTCTCCGCAGGCTTATCGGCCTTTTCCTGGAGCGCGGCCTGCGCCGCGACCAGCCTGGCCACCGGGATTCTGAAGGCGCTGCAACTCACGTAGTCAAGGCCGATCTGATGGAAAAAGCGTATAGACCTTGGTTCTCCACCGTGCTCCCCACACACCCCGATCTCGATTTCCTTCTTGTTTCTCCTGGCCCACATTATGGCTGTTTCCATCAGCCTTCCCACGCCCTTCACATCGACAATCTCGAACGGGTTGTCCTGCAGGATACCCAACCGCAGATAGGTGGCCAGGAACTTCTTCTCAGCGTCTTCCCGGCTGAAGGAGTAGACGGCCTGTGTCAGGTCGTTGGTGCCAAAAGAGAAGAAGTCGGCCTCATGAGCCAGTTTGCCCGCCCGCATGCAGGCGCGTACCGTCTCCATCATCACGCCGACCCTTAGCCCAGCAGCCTTGACCTGCTTCTTCACCCACAGGAGTTCCTGCACCGTAATGACCTGAGGGATCATCACCGCCGCATTCACCTTCACCTCCGGTTCCACCACACTCTTGGCCTGGCAGATCGCCTCCACCTGCATCCGGTAGATCTCCGGGTTGGTGACTCCCAGCCGCACTCCGCGGTGGCCGATCATGGGATTCACTTCCCGCAACTCCCTCACCATTTCCCTGACCCTGGGGACATCCGTATCTGTCTCCGACGGCAGGAACTCGTGGAGCGGCAGGTCCAGAAGCCTGATGATAATGGGCAGCCCTTCCAACTCCCGGAATATCGCGGCGAAATCCTCCTCCTGGAACCCCCGCAGTATCTCCAAAGCCTCCGCCTTCTCAGACGGAGTCCGCGCCATGATGTACTCCCGGATAGCTGACAGGCGCTCGGGAGCATTGAACTGGCGCTCCGTGCGGCACAGACCGATGCCTTCACAGCCGAAGGTCTTGGCCAGCTTGATCATGTCTGCGGTATCGGCATTGGCCCTCACGCCCAGGCGCCGGAAGCCATCCGCCCATGACAGGAGCTCTCTCAGCTCCTCCGTGACCTCCACCTCTTCCAGAGGCAGAGTCCCGAGGTACACGGCACCGCTAGTGCCATCGATAGTGATCTCCATCCCCTTGTGGACCACGTGGCCTCTGACCTCGAACTGTTCGGCCTTCAGGTCGATCTTGATCTCTTCTGCACCGCAGATGCAGGGTTTACCCATGGCCCTGGTGACTATGGCCGCGTGGGACGTCAGCCCGCCCCTGGAGGTGAGCACGCCGTCAGCGGCAGCTATGCCCTGGATGTCGTCGGGGCTGGTCTCCGGTCTGACCAGGATGACCTTCTCGCTCTTTTCCGCCAGCCTGAGCGCCTCGATCGGGTGGAAAACCACCTTGCCTGCAGCGGCGCCCGGGGCTGCATTCAAGCCATGGGCGAGAGGCTCGTGCTTCTCAACGGACTGGATGCGCTTGTGCAGCAGAGCCTTCAGCTCCTCCGGCTTCACGCGGAGGACGGCTTCTTCACGGGAGATCAGTCCCTCCTTGGCCATGTCGACTGCTATCTTGACGGCGGCCTGTCCGCTCCTCTTGCCGGACCTGGTCTGGAGCAGGTACAAGGTGCCCGATTCTACGGTGAACTCCACGTCCTGCATTTCGTGGAAATGGTTCTCCAGGGTGTGCGCCAGTTTCTCAAGCTCAGCGTAGGCTTCAGGCATAGCCGAGCGCAGTTCCTGGATCGGAGAAGGCGTCCGGCTGCCTGATACAAGGTCCTCACCTTGAGCCTGGCCAATGTACTCTCCAAACAAGTGCGGCTCTCCCGTAATGGCGTTCCGCGTGAATACGACTCCCGTACCGGATCTGTCGTCTCTGTTGCCCATGACCATCGCCTGCACCACTGCCGACGTCCCTATGTCCCGGGGTATGTTGTGAAGGCGCCGATATTCCACCGCCCGGAGGTTGTCCCACGAACCGAAAATCTTCTTCACGGCCGAAACCATGTGCGCCTTGCTACTGACATTGAGGAGAGTATCCATCATGCCAGGCATGCTGACCGGCGCCGAGGAGCGAACGGACACCATGAGGCCGTTGCCCAACCTCCTCCCGGTGTGACCCTCGAGCCACTGCAAAGCATCTTCGATGTCCGCAATAGGCAATCGGCCAGTGCGTTTGTACTCTTTGTAGGCCTCTATGGAGATCACAAAACCAGGTGGCACCGGAAGCCCGATCCTGGTCATAGTAACCAGATTCGCGCCCTTGTTCCCCAAGAGCATCTTGTCTTCGCAATCGTCGGTGAACTTATACACAGCAGCCACAGTGCCACCTCCTCATCATTCGTTCCAGGGGACTTGGAGCCTATGGGAATGATAGAAACCAACCACATCATATCGAGGCTTGTTCGAGACTGTCAATAGGTCCGTCCAACACGGCAACGTCCGGCAACTGATGGCGATGGCCGCCGGCAGCGAATCAGAAGCAGAACCACACGTTTGAGTCAGAAGGCCCATTCGGGTAAACTATCGTCGTCGCGGGCCGGTAGCTCAGTGGAAGAGCACCTGACTTTTAATCAGGGTGTCGCGGGTTCGAATCCCGCCCGGCTCACCACCAAGCCAGATATAGTGGCCTAGCCGCGATAAGCCACTAATTATTGGGGAAATCGGCCGAGAAAGGAGGCCGATTTATCTTTTCCGGTGCCGACTTGTCAACCTGATTTGACGGACAGGTGTCAGCCTGATTTTTCCGCACTGTCAACCTGATTTTCAAGGAGGAAACTATGGAAAACCAGCCGTCACTGGCCACCCTCCTGGAGGGCTTCCGGCTTTCCTGCCACACGGAGGGCAAGAGCCGCTACACCATCGAATGGTACCTCTCCTTCCTGGACCGGTTCCGCCGCTTCCTGGAGTCAGCCGGCGAGGCACTTCCGCTAGGCCAGATCGACCGCAGCCACATCCGGGCCTTCATCCGCTACCTGCAGACCGAGGCCCGGACGCCTCACGGCAACGCCCCCCTGGCCCCGGCCACCGTCCAGGCCTACGTGCGGGCCCTGAAGGCCTTATTCGCCTGGGCCACTCGCGAGGAGTACCTGGCCACCAACCCCATGGACCGCATCCCGCTGCCCAAGATCCCGGTCAAGGTCATCAGTACCTTCAGCACCGCGGACATCGAGAGGCTGGCCCAGTCCTGCCAGCGGGGAGCGGCCGGCGAGCGCAACCTGTGCATGATAATGCTCCTTTTCGATACTGGGATAAGAGTATCGGAGCTGATAGGCATCGAGATGGGCCACGTAGACCTGGAACTGGGCCAGATCAAGATCACCCATCCCAAAGGCGGCCGCGAGAGGCTGGTGCCCATCGGCAGCCTGGTGCAACGGTTGCTGTGGCGCTACATCCAGACGGGGCGGCCGCGTCCCTTGACCGACCGGATGACCGCCCTCTTTCTGACCGATCGGGGACTCCCCTTCAGCAGGAATGGCGTCCAGCAGATGCTGCGGCGCTGCGGCCGCCGGGCTGGCCTCGGTGGGGTACGCTGCTCGCCCCATACACTGCGGCACACCTTCGCCCGCAACTACCTCCTGAACGGCGGCGACATCTTCAGCCTGCAGAAGATCCTGGGCCACGCCAGCCTGGCCTCGGTCCGGATGTACGTTAACCTGTTCTCCACCGACATCAAGAAGCAGCACCAGCGCTTCTCGCCAGCCGATAATCTGGTGGTCGGCGAGGCCGCCAGTTTCTGGCGGGGCAGGCAGGCCGGGCCGCCGCGCCGAGAGCTGGACCGGCGACCAAAACGGCCTGCTCTGCCTCCCGGGCAGCGGCCAAACGGCTTCGGCTTTCTTTGATCCACGCCGGAGGGCCGAAGAAAAAGGGCTCCGGGACAGTTGACAAAGGCCCAGACACGGAGGTAGTATCGGGGAAAATGAATAACTAGTAGCTTCATCGCGGAAAGAGAGAAAGAGGCGCGGTGGAGCAGGAACTTGGCACGCGGGAGGACCGCGATGCTAAATCCTGTTCTGCAGCGCCTCTTTGTTTTGGAGGTACCACCATGGGCAAGAGAGTAATTCCACCCAGGCGGGTCCTGAGGCCTCCGGAAACGGCGGCGTTGCTGCACCACTACCGGCTCTGCCTGGAGGCGGCCAACCGCAGCCAGAAGACCATCGCCGGGTACCTGCAGAGCGTCCCCCGCTTCCTGGATTTTGCCGCGCGGCACTTCCCCGGGAAGAGCCTGGAGGACATCGGGCCCGAGGAACTGCGAGCCTATGTCCGCCACCTGCAACAGGCCACCCGGTGGGCCCAGCATCCGCACATCAAGAAGGCCCAAGGACATCTCTCGTCCCATTCGGTGCAGGGGGCGGTGAGGGACATCAAGGCCTTCTGGAACTTCCTCGGGCGGGAGGGCTATCTGGAGGAGAACCCGCTGGCCGGGTTTCCCCTGCCTAAGACCCCGCAGAAACCGGTGAGCACTCTGCAGGGGGACCAGATCCGCTCTCTCCTCGGTGGCATCGACCGAGACCGGGCGCGGGGCGCCCTCTACAGCACCGTGCTGCAACTACTGCTGGACACCGGCCTGCGCATCTCGGAAGCCACGGGGATCAGGATGTCCGACTTGGATCTGCCCCGGGGCTGGGTCAAGGTGACGGGCAAGGGCGGCAAGATCAGGGTGGTACCTCTATCAGCACCGTGCCGCCGGGAGCTCCAGCGCTACCTCCGCCTCTTCCGCCCCCAGTTGGCCCAGGGTGCGTCCGATTACCTGTTCCCTAGAGCGGACGGCAGTCCCCTCTCCATCAACAGTGTGCAGCAATACCTCAGAAGGCTGGCCAACCACTGCGGCCTCGCCGGCGTCAAATGCACTCCCCACACGTTCCGGCATACGTTCGCCACAGAATCCATCGCTCATGGTGCCAACGTATTCGTTCTCAAAGAGGTGATGGGGCACAGCTCCCTGCAGACAACGCTCAAGTACGTCCACATCCAGCCGGCCCAGATCCAGGCGCAGCACGCCCAGTTCTCGCCACTGGCGAACCTGAATAGACACCCCGAGCGCTGACGGAAAGGAGGAGGACAGATGTCCGGCATTCAGCACATTGGCAGCCCGGTTCAGATCCCGTTCAAATGCCGCCTCACTGCGCGTTCAGCCGATGTTCAAGACGGCGTTCAAGTTGATGATCAGATGGTTCAAGTGAGGGACCGAGACCCGGCCCCACGAAATCACCGATAGGGAGTGAACATAGTATGGAACAGATATCTGCAGCCAAGAAGATCAAGATCATCCAGCTCTACCTCGACTCGAAAAGCATCAGGGAGATAGCGTCACTGACCGGGGTGGCGGTCGGCACTGTGGCCAACGTGATCAACGACCTGAAGAGGGGGTAACTCCCCCAGGTCCGCGAGCCATTCGAGCAGGTGCAAATGGCCCGGGAGCTCAAGTCTGACCTCAGGGCCATGGGACTGACACTGGAGGAGGCGGCCTTGGGGGCGGCCCTGCGCACTCGCCTGGAAAAGGAAGGAATCGAGCCCGCCGACTTGAACCGATGCCTGGACTTCTGGCGCCACATGGCCGGGGAGGCTGACGCCCGGGACATTGCCCGGGCCGCCTTCCACCTGGATGAGGCCTGTCAGCGTACCGGGATGAGCCCGGAGGCCACGACGGCCAACATGGAATCCCTGGAGAAAGAAGTGGTGCGGCTGGAGGCAGCCAGGCAAAGACTGGAGCCCGCCGAGAAGGAACTGCAGCAACTGGAGGAACGCCGCGCCGGCGCCTCATCCGAGGTGCGCCGCCTAGAGGAGGAGGCGCTGCGATACCAGCGGAACGTGGACCGGCTGGAGAAGCGAGAGCAGCAACTGTCAACGCGGGTCACCAACTGGGAGAAGGGGGCGGTGGCTGCGGAGGAGAGACTGGCGGTGGCCAAGCGCGGCGCCAAGCAGCTGGCCGAGCTGGGCCTGCCCCCAGACGAACTGGGTGGTTTCGCTCAGCAACTAACGGCGGTGGCCCACAAGCACAGCCTGAAACCGGCTCTGTTGCGGGAAAGGCTGCTCATCGAACTCGAGCAACTGGACAAGGGGCTGGGGCTAGACTCGCAGGTCAAGGCCAAGAGGGTTGAACTCAGCGAAGTTGAGAAATCCATCCAGAATGAGATGGAAACCCGCGAACGGCTGCGCTCCGAAGGGGCAGAGCTGCGCCAGCAGCTGACCGCCTTGCAGGGCCGGATGGCAGCAGATCAGGCCTTTCAGGCCAAGCGACTGCAGTCCTACTCGAGCAGTCTGGAGGCAGCCGGGCAAGAGATCCACCGGGCGCTGAGTGCCGCATCGAGCCAGTTGCTGGCTGATACGCAGAGGATGAAGGACCAAGCCCTGGAAGTGGGGCGGGAGCTAGGGCGATACGATGCCACCATCCAGCAGAACCAGCCGATGGCCATACTGGCCAACCTCCTGAGCAACCAGGATGTCGAGCCAAAGGATGCCCAGTTCGCGGGCCTATGGGTGTTGCGCCGGCTGCGAGATTGGGCCAAGAAGCAGGAGCGCGTTAGGATGGGTCTGACCCTGTTCGTCAGCCGCCTGGAATCCGCGATATCGGAGTGGGAACGATGGAACCCCTGACGCAGCATGGTCAAATAGTGGACGACCTGCTCTCCCGAGCCCAATGGCAGGTGGCGGCGGTGGAAGCCCTCGGTCGGGCGCTGGACACAGAGAAGGAAGGCCTGCGGCGACTGCATCGGGCCGCGCAACTGGATGCCATCCACAACAGGGTCAAGCGGGAAGTCGAATTGCAGCGGCTCATGGAGTTAGCTTCTCGTTGCAGCTACACCGAAGGGAAGCTTGTTGGCGCTCTGGCGATGTTCGGGATCGGGGTCTTCAAGGCCAACACCGGTCAGGTGAACCAGGAACCATTCTTGGCCGGCATGCGCCACTCAAGGGACTACCTCCGCAAGACCGAGCCCTCCGGCACTATTATGGTCGCCGTGGGCAGCCGTGGTTCATTGAGCGATGTGCGAGTCGTCTCCATATCCAGCATAGCCAGGGAGCAGAGGCGGCCCGAATCAGAGGTCGTCGCTGCCATAGAGGCCGAGGGCAGTATCCTCATGACCCCCGAGGCCTTCTTCCAGCTTCTGCATGCCCAGCGCCAGAAGGTCTTGACCGGCTCCTCGAAAGGCCTCCCCATGCTTCCCAGATCAGAGGAGCCGCCAGACAGCAAGCCGCCGTGACACGGTCCACTGCCAAAATGGGTTCCTTTCTAGTGCAGAACCTTGTAGACACCCCGGTGTGAGCATCCCGGGCTGAGGGGGTGGGAAACGAGAGAGGGTGGATATCTCTGCCACCCTCTCTGGGCTTGTGGCTGGCTCCCCTGCTAGCCGGCTGCAGACCTCCTCAGCGCTAAGTCTGCGTAAGCATCGCTGTTGATGTCACTGGTGTTGCTCAGTGGGGACAACATGCTTGCTGACCCCGTCACGGTGAAGCTGCCCGCCTTGGTGTCAGTGCCGGCAGGAGTTGTCACTGAGACATCTCTGGCTCCCAGGGTGGCGCCACCATCAATGGTGATGTTGACCGTAATCTGATCCAGACCGTTGACCTGAGATTGGCTCAAGCTGAAGCTGTTCACCGTAATCCCCGAGCCAAAGTCCACCATGCTGAGCCCGGCAAAGTACCGGCCGCTGATAACTACAGTGAGGGTTTGCCCTTGGGCGCCTTGACTTGGCCAAAGCCACATAACTACGGGCTGTTCATTCAACACAGTGAAGGTCCAAGGAAAGGTCCATTCACTCCTCTCGTTACCTTCACCGTCTTCTACTCTGACCCTCCAGTAATAGGTCCCATCAGACAAGGATTCAGTCACTGTGTATTCGGAAGCGATCAACCCTGCTTCCTCCTGGATTGGAGACGAGAAATCGTCATTGTCGTCCACCTGAAGATGGTAAGTAATGTCGTCGGAGAAACCCGACTGCTGACCGGTCTGAAGCTGCTGTATGACCCCTATGACATCAGAGGCATCAGTCCAGTCCAGCTGGAGAGTGCTGTAGTTGAGGTTAGCCCCATTGGCCGGGGACAGCAGGGTAGGAGACATGAACAGGGTGGTGAAAGTCATGTCTTCGCCATAGGCTGTGCCATCGCCTACTGCCTTTGCCCGGAAGTGGTAGGTGGTATCAGGAGAGAGGCCACCAAGACCGTACGCGAAGGGCCCAGGGGAGGTCATGGCTACCGAAAAGGACTCTTTTCCATAGGAAGTGGTGGTTCCCCACTCGAAAGAGATCTGTACCGACGAGTCTGCCCCCGGGCTGTCCAGGAAACCCATAAGGCTAGCGCTGTGGGCCGTGATGGACGAGGCACTTCTGGTGGTCACCGTCGGTGCTAGCCGCGTGACCGTGAAGCCATCAATCATGCAGCCGGTGCCTGACGGCGCAGTGACGCAAACATCCCTCGGCTCCTCAGTGGCCGTGGGCGAAATGGTGATGCCGGCCGTTATCTGGGTCTCGCTGTCCGCGCTGAAGGTGTTCACCGTTATCCCCGCTCCAAAGCTAACCGAGGTGGCGCCGACAAAGTAGTTCCCTGCGATGGTCACGGTCATGGTCTGCCCCTGGTGGCCTCGACTGGGGATCACCGCCGTCACCACCGGCGCTGGCGGTGTCACCGTGAATCCAGCAGCCAGGCAACTGGTGCCTCCCGGCGTAGTGACGCAGACGTCCCTCGGACCCAGGGCGGCCGTAGGTGAGATGGTAATGCCGGCCTTCATCTGGGTTCCATCACTCCGAACTTCGAATTGCGTCACCGTTATGTCCGGTCCAAAGCTAACCGAGGTAGCGCCGACAAAGTAGTCGCCCGTGATGGTCACGGTCATGGTATGCCCCTGCTTACCTCGACTGGGGATCACCGCCGTCACCACCGGCGCTGGCGCTGTCACCGTGAATCCAGCAACTAGGCAGCCGGTGCCCGCTGGGGTGGTAACGCAGACGGCCCTCGGACCCAGGGCGGCCGTGGGTGAGATGGTAATGGCGGCCGTTATGTGGGACCCGCTGTCGACCGTGAAGCTGTCTATCGTTATGCCCTTTCCAAAGCCAACCCAGGTGGCACCGACAAAGTAGTTCCCGGTGATGACCACCGTCATGGTCTGGCCCTGGTCGCCGTCGCTGGGGATCACCGCCGTCACCACGGGTTCTGTTCGTATCACCATGAAGCCGGAGGTCAGGCAGCCGGTGCCCGCTGGGGTAGTGACGCAGACATCCCTCGGCCCCGGTGCGGCCGTGGGCGAAATGGTGATGGCGGCCTTCATCACGGTTTCACTCCCAACATCGAACTGGGTCACCGTTATGTCCGGTCCAAAGCTAACCGAGGTGGCACCCACAAAGTGGTCCCCGGTGATGACCACCGTCATGGTCTGGCCCGTACCGCCCTCGCTGGGGTCTAAAGCCGTCACCACTGGCGGTATCTTTGATGTCACCGTGAAGCCGGCTTCCAGGCAGCCGGTACCCGCTGGGGTAGTGACGCAGACGTCCCTCGGCCCCAGGGCAGCCGTGGTCGAGATGACGATGCTGGCCATTATCTGACTGTCGCTGTCGACGCTGAAGTCAAGCACTGCTATGCCCTCTCCGAAGCTAATCGCGGTAGCGCTGGTTAAGTAGTTCCCGGTGATGGTAACGGCAATTGGGATCGGCTCCCCCTGCCCTGGATATCCAAAGGCAGGACTGGCTATCCTCACCACCGGCCTCTGAATCACCGTCAACCGGACAGGGACGACGGTCGGATTCTCGTTGGCATCGTTGCTGCTGATCCATATCTCGCCCGTGTATTCCCCTGGGGCCAGCCCTGCCGAGCTTACGGTTACCTTAGGGTACTGGGTGGCTCCCGGCATCACCTCGCCGGATGCTGGCGTCTCAGTCACCCAGGAGCAGTCGACCGTGGCGCTCCAGACCAGTGAGTTGTGTACCAGCATGGGAACATCGCCCGTCCAGTCGTGCCCTGCATCCTCAATGCCAGGATACAGAGCCAGACCCACCACCGATCCCCTCGCTGCCACGAAAGGATGCCCATCGTCCCACTCCGCGATGAGATCCGCACCGGGGATCACCGAGACGCTATCCCTGTAGTAGCCTGATATGCTGCCTATCCCGGCCATGATCGGATGGGCCGTATTGTGCCAGCCAAGGCTGGCGTCTGAAAACAGGCTGGACCCCGCTCTGACGAAGGGGGTGTACCATTCGTCCATCAGCCGTCCCTCAAGGCCCCATGGGGATCCAACCCACACCCAGGTAGCGACAACCACGCCCCCACCGCTGTCCGCGTAGTCTGCCAGAACGTCGCCGAGAGCCACCGCATCGGCGAAGGCATAGGCGCTCCAGACAAGGACTGCGTCATAGCCCTGCAGCAATGGCAGTGATGGTGTGCCCTCTCTCGCTTCGAAGACGTCCACTGCTGCTATGTCAGGAAAGGCCGAAAGATAGGCCTGCACCTCCAGCAGGCTGGACTCATCATCATCGGTTACCAGCAGGACATCTATCGGCCCTGCCCCGGCTTCAAGGTCCTCTATGCTGTACGACAGCACCCCTGGGCCGTCGTTCTCTATAGCCAGGGACCCGGTCCACTCCGAATCCGGTGGCAACGTCAGGTCGAACCCGGACGGGGTGGCCTCTATCTCCGGAGTCGGCACGAAATTGGCCTGGACCCTATTGTGGAAGCTTATATGGACGGTGATGGTATTCTCTGAGGGCCAGCTCCAGGTCCTGAAGGCAAAATCGTACGCCGGCCAGGCCTCTTCCACCGAGCTTATCCCCCGGTAGTATGCCGATTCGGTCTGGCCAAGCCAATAGTAGCGGTTTGCCGGGTCAGAGGAAGGAGTGTCGCTGGACACATAGATGTAATAGGGATCTCCAGGCACCACCGGAATATCAAGGAAGCTGCCGACCCATCCCGTGGTAATGTCGTCACCCAGGACCCACCGGCACCAGAGTACATTAAAGGCGCTATCCACTACGGCCACTCGTAGGTTGCCTGGATTGCCGTCCTTCCGGATGTAGAGCTCAAACTTGGACAAAGACGGCTGGGTTGGTCTGAACTCCTGCCACCGAGCTGTGTTTGAGTCGAACCAGAAGCCTTGGCCCAGTCCCTCCTGCGCCTGATCCACGGAGAAGTAGTCTTCGAGGCCTAAACCGCTCCAGTGGTTGAACTTCCAGTAGGGATCGGTTTCCATGGCCGTGACCGATACGTCGGTGCCGAACTCATAGGCATAGGGGTGAATTCCCGGAGCGGGGGTGGTGGTGCCTGTGCCGCTCACCCTGATATCCAGGTCGTACCAGGCTGGCCCGATCCTCAGGTTGACCTGGCTCCCGTCGCCAGCAATGTAGTTGCCGTCTTCATCAAAGCCTTCCACCTTGACCCTTACCCGGTCCAGGGTCACATCGGGCACGTCCCAGTCGTACTGGTTGTCCCACTCGAATGAAGGTACAGATGAGGCTATGGTATTCCACCCATCGCCTCCGTTCGGTGAGTACGATAGCTTGACGCTCTTGATCGCCTGACCGTACTGGTGCCACTTTATGGTAAAAGCCGGTTCTGGGTAGTGGAGGAACTCACCACTATCGGGTTGCTCTATGACCAGATCATGCCAGTTGGTCGGCCCGACCGGAACCACTGGGTGAATATCTGCCCGGCCGGTTTCACCGCCCTGATATTGGTTGTAGTACCAGTAGTCGGCACCAAATGGGACATAGGTATCATGGCAGACCACGTACTTGTCGTCCGTGTATCCGAAGGCTGCCAGAAAGTGGCCTACTGTGCCGTGTCCCAAGCTCCACACGAAAGGTCGATTAGCGTTGACCTCTTCTTGAATTCTGCTCCAATTCCAGTCGTTGCTTGAAGACCCTTCCTGTCTCCAGGATGCGAAGTTATAGCCGTTGATGTCCTTGGCTACTTTCAGGATGCCCGGACTCAGGTCATCGCAGTCAGTACTCCCATTCCCGTCTGTTTTCATGGCGATACGCAGCTCTTCCAATATGTTGGGGACATTGTTGATCACGCCGGTGTGGCCGTCGACGTATTGCGAGAGGTCCTGCCAGTAATCTATCAGCCTCCCCCATTCGTGTCTGCCGCCAGTACCCGCCACGTAGTTGTCCCAGAATCCCAGGACCATGCTGGCGGCGGTGGGCCCGCATCCCCGAGTCCACAGCACATCCGGCACACACTCATCGTTGTCTATGATGTGTATGATGCGATCGGCCGCCGCCCACTCACCGCCCTCACGGACGGTGGCCTCCCACCGCTCCCATTCCTCTTCCACCGCCTGCTGCGCTATAGGATCAGGGGCAGCGGATTTCCCTTCGGAGATGAGGACTTCTTCCGTTGCTTTGACTTCGAGCGACTGCGCGTTGATCAGGATGCCGCTGCCATCACCGAACTCAAACCACCGCCCGCGGGCCAGCCCCAGGAAGTAGATCCTGGCCAGCTCCGCGTCTCCATCTCCTAGGACCTCCCGCGCCTTAGCCAGCGCCAGGTCTCCCATGGAGTAGTAGTCCGGAAGGCGGTCAAAGCATACCGGTATGGGAAAATCATCATATGTGGCAGAGACCACCACCGTGCCGTATTTGCCCACTCCAAAGCTCTTCTTCTCACCCAGCAGCCTGGCATAGTCGTCGGCGGCCGTCCAGGGGTCCGTCTCCTCGTCCACCGGAGCATAAGCTACGTCATCGCTCGTGGCCTCGCCGGTAGGGACCGCCTCCAACCGTTCCTGTTCAATGGCCTCATAGATCGCCTGCCAGTCGACTTCACTCCAGCCCTCCAGCCCTTCCTCCGCCAGCCTCCTCCCTTCCCTCACACCCTCCATGATCTGTTCATAGGTTGGAAACACGTCCTTGCCCAGCGCGAAGGGAAACATGTAGGCCACTATCTGACCGTCATCGTCATAGCAGGGCAAAGTGCTCCCCGGGGCAACCTTTCCCCAGACACCCTGTGCCTTGATCATGGCGATCTGCTGGACCAAGTCAAAGCTGACCAGGTCTGCCGATCCGCTCCGGAAAGACATCCCGTCATTCTGGGCGGCACCTCCAGCCGGTAGTGCCGCGCCGACCAGAAGCACCGTTAGGAAAGCGAGTGCGACGAACCAGGATCCTCTGACACGACGAGACTTCATTTGGCAGCCTCCTTTCACCATTCCCTCAAGAGCCACATGTACGCGGCTATTCACGCCAGGCAGTAGCCGGCGGTTGGCACGCAGGCTGATCTGTACCTCTTTGCTGGCTGCTACATAGATATGAGGATGCCCGGGCATGTCTCCGTGAATGACCTCCATCTTGCCGCGCCGGGCGGCCGGTTCTCGCCAGTGCCGGAAAAAGCCAGAAGACGCGGAGGACATCGGTACGTGCAGAAGTAGACCTTGTCCAATACTCTACGTCCGACCAGAGCCATGTCCATAGCTCCCCCGTTCAGATCTATGGCCGCTCGTGTAGGGAAGAGGCTGGAATCAGGTCGTCTGTCTCAGCAGCAGGGACCGATCTGCTGCTCAAGTGCTTCAAGGAAGATGCGGTCCGGCGGCCCTGCCAGTGGCATAGTCAACCGCAGCCAACACACAACCCTGCCCCAAATTAAGTAGTCAATTGATTACTTGCAGACGTACATGTACTGCTTACACCCAAGGGCTTGTTCTGTCAAGATGTGACTATCTGATGTTATGAACCGAATGGTATTACACTTAAGTAACGTCTTCTCTCACCATGCGCGCGAGGAGCGCCTGCGGACGGATAGAATGGCAAAGATATCACGCCGATGAATCAGCCTATTGTCGCCACAGCGTCCCAGACCAACGGCCACACTTGCGCACTGAGCGGGATGCCAACGCCCATAGGGCCTGCTTGAAATGCTTCAAGCACAGCAATGAGCACCTGACCTGAAGCTGGAAGTAGGTTAGGCTAGCTCCCTCTGCCCACCCAACAATCGTTCCATAATAGCCAAGCTTTGGATCGCTGGCTCGAGTCCGAGTCGCTGTCCATTGCAGCGAGGTTGATTTGTCCAGAGAGTGGACCCTGTCTAAGTGGTCGTCGTGATACCTTTCCCTAGGCATGCTACGACAAACGGATCCCGGAGCCTCTGCTCCAAAACGAGGTACCCTTGGACAATACTAGCAGCAGTCTCGAGAGTTGCCGAAGATCGTTTCTGTTGTCCTTCTTCTGGAGCAGCATCTAGACAGTGTTGTCCCGCACAACCGTATCTATGCCCGTATCGTTGATGGCCGCAACCCGATAGCCGTTGTCTACCTTGTTATTGGAAACGACGCAACCAGTAGCTATTTGTATTTGGATTGCATACTCATAGCCGTTTGATGGCGAAACGCAAACGACCTCGTTGCTATCGATCAGGTGGTCGTTACCAGATACGGATATGCCGATAGAGGTCGGACTGCCAGAGGCGTTGGCCGTAGTTATCAGGTTATCGGTGATGATACAGTCCGACGAGTTGCTTGAGGTGTATATGCCATGCCCATTGCCCGTTCCCGATGTCTTGATGGTGTTGCCTGTCACTCTCGTCTTAGTCGACGAGTTCTGGATGGCAATGCCTACTATGTCTGTGCCACATTCCAGAGAGTTGTTGCTCACTGTGCTGTAACTAGAGTAGTTGATGGACACGGCGTTGCCGCCCGTATTCTTCACGAGATTGCTCGAGATAGCTGTGTCAGACACGTGACCAACATAGATTCCCGAATCACTTGATCCGTCCACGCAGTTGTTGGCAATCAGAGTATCCCAGTCGGTCACGGCAGTTCCAGACTGGCACAATACTGCTATGCCTCTGCCCATTCCCGCGCTGACTCTAACCACGTGGTTCCCTATGATCGAGTTGTTATAGGACGGATTGCCTTCGCCTGATGTGGCCTGATCCTCAACATAGATGCCAACGTTCGCCGATAGCGTTCCCCAGTCTATGACCGTATTGCCTTGTATCAGGTTGTTATTGCAGCCATGGCCTGTTTCTGAACTTGGCCCAAATACCTTGTTCCCGATGGCGATGCCTTCCTGGTCGGTGCCAGCGATGCGGTTGTTCACAATCTGGTTGTAGTGGCATTGATTACGTGCACCTATCGCCGCGTAGTTGCAGGCTGTGAAATAGGAGTCTTCGATAATGCAGTGAGAAGACGCATCCAACCCGACTCCATTGCCACGCATGAAGTCGTCTGTGGCTATGGCAGGGGTCGTGCCTAGCGTGTTCTGCACAAAGACGTTCGACACCCTTGAGTTGTCGCAGTTTCGGATGATGATGCCCCCTGAAACATCACCCGCTACCGTACCGTCACCTGCATCTAACCAGAGATCTTTGACCACAATCGCTGACGCGGAGTCTTCCTGTGAACCGGCGTTGCGGATGCACTCCATACGGAAGGAGATAGCACTACCACCAAGGTGCACTGCTGCAACAGTGTCGTTGTGACCTCGGATCACTGTCAGGGTATCGCCTGCAATCGAGGAGACGTACATGTCCTCAAACCCAATGCGGATGGTCTGCCCCGCTACGAAATCTCCCGCATCAGACACAGCAACATCAGTTTGGATAACAGTAGTGTCCCCGGCTAGTGTGGCCGTCGCTGTGATAGATGTTCGGTATATTTTGGTTCCCCAACCCGACCCTTCCAGTGTGGTGCCACTAGGAACTATAATGCCCCCTGTGATTATGAAGGTTCCTCTTGACAGAAGTACCTCGCTACCAGCAGCAGCGACCAGCGCTGAGTTTATCGTCACGTCATCAGCCAAACCATCACAGACGTAATCTGCCTGGGCCTTCTCCAAGGCACTTCCATTGCCCGCAGCAACAACACGGCCAACGGAACGAACGCCAGTCCCCTGTGGTCCCTGTATCCCCTGTGGTCCCTGTGGTCCCTGTGTCCCCTGTGGTCCTTGCATCCCCTGTGGTCCTTGCATCCCTTGTGGTCCCTGCGGACCAGCGGCACCGGTGGCACCAATCTCACCTTGCGGGCCTTGTTCACCCCTTTGACCCGTACAAGCCGTGGCTAGAATTCCAACCACCAGTGCCAGTACCAGAACCCGGATTGCCGACAGTCTGAGCAACTGCATCTCTGCCCTCCTCGTTAACATGTGGTGTCTAGGATTCTATGTGACTGTTTGGGGAGGGTCAACACTCCATCGTATGCTGTCTCACCCCAGCAACGCGTCGTAGGACTTCGGCAACTCTCCCCGACTCAGCCCTGGATGGTCACAAGACATACACCTCTGTATCATATTTGTGACCTGGACGTATCAGCCTGAGATTCGCTGGCAACCTGCCTGCACTAGCTTGAAGGATGAGGCTGGGTGCACCAGAGGGGGCTGCCGTCGGGTCAGCGGTGTCAAGTGAGGTCACCCTCGGCCCAGCCTCAAGCATTGTCGTGGGGCGGCGTAGACAAGACGGTAGGCCAAGAGTCTGCAAGGCTCCATGCAGTGATCAGACTGCACTCGCTACCCTCCCACTCTCCTACCATTCCGCGCAGAGCTTCCATGTGCCCCAGTCTCCAACCAGAGATGTTGGCTGCCGTCGATCTGTAGCAGCATCCCCTCCTGTGGCATCCCTTGACGCCGACACCTGTGGCCCGGTGGTCGGCGGTGATCATATATGGGCAGTCCAGCTCCCATAACCAACCTCGGCATAGTGGAACGGTAGAGCACCATGCCCTGCCGCTCTGCCAGGAGCCCAGTTAGGTGATCATGATTGACATCCAAACACCGTCCCCGCAACACGGCCATTAGCCGTTGCGTTATGCCTTCACGAATCGCGTTGGCTGGCTGCCGACCTCTGTTTCGATGGGCCACGGCAGCACTACCCTTTTCCCGATACGCTGCTAGGATTCGCCAAACATGCCGTTCATTCATTTCCAGTACTTCCGCCGCTTCTGCCACGGACAAACGCTGCTCAGCACGCCGTTCAAGACCTGTAACCCTGCCCGTTCCTTCGTATTCAGTGTCAGTCCTTTCATTGACTGACATTTTCCCTGACCTGTTGACTACTGACGTAATCCTAGATCAACGACAACATGACGCCAGAATGGCAGCTATCGAGAGGGCTCCCTTCCGGTGCATCCGGCTATGCCTTGCCTTCCGTTCCTATATATCCAAGCCGCGGTTGACACTAGCTGCGTCGATATGGTATTGTCCAAGGCGATTAGCACAGAAGATGAGGGGCGGAGTGGTGGCTTGCACTACGACGTCAGGGGGTATGCGTAGTCACAGGGGGGCAGCTAGCACACCATAGCACCAAAGTCCTGCGTTTCCTAACGCTGCTTGGCTTCGCCACCATTCTGCACAGTTATCGGAGGGCAAGATGCGGTTTGGCAAACGCCTCCTGTTCGGTCTGTTCCTCGCCGCGGTTCTCTTGTCGATCATGGCCGCTGTGTCGGTGGCCTGGGCAGATCGGGGCACCTGCAACAATCCTTCTTTGGTGTCCAGTTTGACAGCTCAGGCCGAACCATACAACTGGACCGCCGAAAGCGACCAAGCCAGCGCCTACTTCGGCCGGTCGGTAGCCTCTGCCGGCGACGTCAACGGCGACGGCTATGATGACGTCATCGTGGGGGCGTATCTGTTTGACAATGGGCAGACGGACGAAGGCCGGGCCTTTGTCTATCATGGATCCGCCTCCGGCCTCAGCACGAGCCCCGATTGGACGGCAGAAAGCGACATGGCCAGGTCCTACTTTGGCTACTGCGTGGGAACGGCCGGCGACGTCAACGGCGACGGCTATGATGATGTCATCATCAGCGCACCGAGATATGGTGCGTCTTTCTACGAAGGGCGAGTCTACGTTTACCTGGGTTCTGCTGCGGGGTTAGGCTCCAGTCCCAGTTGGACGGTCGATGGCACTGAAACGTTGGGTGAGTTTGGCTCTTCAGTGGGTAGCGCCGGGGATGTCAATGGTGACGGCTACGCAGACGTCATCGTTGGTGCGTACCTGTATGACAATGGGGAGAGCAACGAAGGCCGGGCATTCGTCTACTGTGGATCTGCCTCCGGCCTGAGCACTACTCCC
>JAFGCL010000040.1 GCA_016932645.1 Dehalococcoidia bacterium
ACCAGGGCCGCATGGAAGGACAGGGTATCGTCCCCCAGGTCCCGCTGCCGGATGATGCACTTGTTGTTCGGGTGAAGGTACTCCACGGGGTCCTCAATAGTGATGACGTTCTTGGTGGCGTTCTCGTTCAGGTGCCGGATCATGGCCGCCATGGCCGTGGACTTGCCGCTGTTGGCCGGCCCGGTGACCAGGATCAGTCCTCTCGGCTTGAGAATGATGTCTTTCAGTATAAGGGGCAGTCCCAGCCCCTCGATCGACGGTATATCAACCAGCACCCGGCGGAAGGCCAGGCTGACCGAACCTCTCTGAAGCAGCGCGTTGACACGGAACCGCGCCACCCCTTCCAGGCTGTAGGCGAAATCCAGCTCCTTCTCCTTCTTGAAGGCCGTTCTCTGCTTGGTGCTGGTAGCCTGCTTGAAGAGCGCCGTTATGTCCGTGGACTCCAGGGGCGGTGCGTCCGGTACGGGCACCAGCGAACCGTCAACGCGCAGAATCGGCGGACTGGGCACCGTCAGGTGCAAGTCTGAAGCGTTCTTCTCCACCATCAACGTCAGAAGCTCGTCCAAATCCAGTTTACTCTTGGCTCGCCTGGTTCGCTTTTTCGTTTCAGTGGTCTCTTCGACGTCTGGCGACGTCGAAGTACTTGAGCATTCTTCCGCTTCAACAGGATCCTCTTCGGTGTCCTTACCAGTCCGAACCTCATCAACGTCCATGTTGATCCCCCTTCATTTCAATGGGTCTTCCGGTGCCATACAGCGAAGCGCTCAAGCGCTCCTCCGCCTCCGTTGCCGGGAGCTCTTTCGCTCTCGGTCTCCAGAATGCACATCTGGCAGCCAGTCTGGCCCTTTGGCCTGTTGTGTCTGCTGCACCAGTGCTCCTCTGCTCTCTCTGCCCGCTTCTTCCAACATGCGACGCAGGTGCAGCCGGGATAGTGCTCGCCGTTCATGTAGTCACGATCACCAAGACCCACAGCAGATAACCCTCTTAGAACTGCGCCTCTCTGGCAGTCCTCTTTCCCATACCCGCAACAATCAAGAGGGCGGAAACATCGCGCCCAGTATGCACCACCGATCTCACATCCGCGTCTCTTGAACCGTAAAGTCCTTCACGGATGTGTCACGTAGTCCCAACCGGCTTCAGGGAACCGGCGGGCCGCAGATCGGACAACGCCCATGTCAGGGTTTGCCCGACATACAGCCTTCTCCTGCCGGGGTAGTATTGCCCGGACTGCTCTCCGAACCTCGTCCGGGGGTTAGGGATGCGTATCACGGCCAAGCTTCGCTTCGTTTGTGTTACCCATCGGGGCGTGCAGAGGGGCTGCGACCCCTCGCCGGGAGTCCGGGGGTATCCCTTGGTTCATCGTAACTAGAGCGAGATGGGACAAAGAGGTGCAGTCCGCCTGAGGCGGATGCCGGGAGTTTGAGGGTTTCCCTCAATTCTCTTCCCCCCCAAGAGTGGGGGCCGGGGGTTGAAAAACAGACTCCTCCCTCAGCAGAACACAAGGAGGTAACCAAAGTGGCGAAACTGGACGGCAAGGTAGCCATCATCACCGGGGCTGCTGACGGCATCGGCGAAGCTTCAGCGAGGCTGTTCATCCAAGAAGGAGCGCGCGTCGTCCTGGCTGACATCGATGACGAGAAAGGGCAAGCCGTCACCAGGGAACTGGGCCGAAACGCCCTCTACCTTCACACGGACGTCACCCTTGAAGCTGACATAAAGGCCGCCATCGACTTGGCCGTTCGGGAATTCGGCCGGCTTGACTGCCTGTACAGCAACGCCGGCGGCGCCGGCATGTTCGCCCCGATCCAGGACATCCCGGTGGACGCCTTCGACCAGACGGTCGCTATAGTCCTGCGCGCGGCATTCATCGGCATAAAGTACGCCGTCCCCATCATGAAAACTCAAGGCTCGGGAAGTGTAATCAACATGGCCAGCGTCGCCGGCTTCCGAACGGGCGACTCCGACCACAGCTACGCTGTCGCCAAGGCTGGCATCATCCAACTGACCCGCACGGCCGCCATGGAACTGGGCGAGAGCAACATCAGAGTCAACTGTATCTCGCCTGGGTTCGTCGTCACCGGGGCGTTTCAGAAGGCGGCTGGCATGACGCGGGAAGCCTATGCCCGGAGAATACCGAAGGTGAAGGAGCACTTCGCCACGTTCCAGCCGATCCGACGGGCATGCCTGCCGGAGGACATTGCCAGGGCGGCATTGTGGCTGGCCAGCGATGAATCCAGTTTCGTGAACGGTGCGAACCTGGTCGTGGACGGGGGGCTGTCCAACGGGAAGACCTGGACTCAATGCCTGGCGGACATGGGTCAGATAGGGAATGTCTTGCTGGGCTGAGCCGTGATTCGCCTGAATCAGCCAGAAATCCTTCTGCAATTGCTCGTGCTCGTACTCCCTTGACGTCATTTCCTGCTCAGATATGTTAGTGATAGACATAGTCTATCAGTATTACTAGATTCTACGAACGCATCTGCTGCGATGCACACTTACACCATTGGAAGTGCCGTCGGCAGAGCCCCGTTTCCGCCAGGTAGGTGCGGGCAGCGGGCCAGCCACCAAGTCCTGGTAGGGCAGTCGACTCACACATGAGTGATCCCTCTCAATCCCCTTGAGATGATTCTGATAGCCTGACGAGTGTGGCTGAGACTGCAGCGTGATCCAGGCGATCTAGACTGCACTGGGAGTGCATAGACAGCGTCATATCGTGCGGCGGACGATCGGATGTTGCTGGCCGTCACCGAGTGGACTGGCCTGACACGCTCGTCGACAAGGCAAATGGCGGGGCTTCCGCGCAACAGCGGTAGAAGGCGTGACCCAGTGCAAGGCTGGCGTTTCGACAGGCGAAAGGGGGAACAGACGAGATGAGGATAGGGGGCAGACAGATCAAGATCAGCATCCTTTTCAAGATAATGGCGGTGTCGTTCGTCGTGCTAGTCGTCATCGCTTGTTGGTACTGCTATTGGGCCCTGCCCAAGTTCCAGGCGGACAAGGTGCAGGACGCTGAGATCAGGACGCAGAACGCCGTGGAGCTTGCCTGGGGGGCACTCAACTATGTATACCAGATGGAGCAGTCGGGGCTGTTGCCCAGAGATCAAGCCCAAGCCTACGCCCTGGTCGCAGTGGGCGGGCTTCAGTGGAACACCGGGGATGGCGAGGGCACCTTCTGGATCAACGACTCCAGCCCGGTGCTATTGGTGGATGCCAAGAATCCGGGCTTGGTGAACACGAACGTGGCTGATGTCACTGACGAAGATGGCCGTTTCATCTACCGGGATTTCGTAGCCATAGCACAAAACCAAGGCGGGGGAGCGTACATCTACCGCTGGGCCACTGAAGACGGCGTCGTGACGAACATGTCCTACGTCAAGTCCTTCGAGCCATGGGGTTGGGTAGTGGGCACCAGTGGAATGGATCGGGGGAGCCTCATCGCCGAATACAGATCGTGGCGGGATGTAATGGGCATTACGCTGGGCGGCATCCTTATCGGGTCTCTGTTCCTGTTCTGGTTTGTTACACGAGCCACCATCGGCAAACCGCTGGCGTCTCTGGTCACGACCTCAAAGGCGCTGGCTGAAGGTGACGTAGATCAGGAGATCAAAGTCAAGGCAAATGACGAAGTGGGTGATCTCGCAGCAGCCTACGCGAGGGTCATCGAGTATATGAAGGAGATGGCGGAGGTCACGGGCAAGGTTGCGGATGGCGACCTGAGGGTCGAAGCCAAGCCCAGGTCGGACAGAGATGCCTTGGGACACGCCCATGCCAGGCTCATCGCCAGGCAGCGTGAACTGATCGG
>JAFGCL010000041.1 GCA_016932645.1 Dehalococcoidia bacterium
GAAGGACAGGGTCGGCAATGAGGAAGCCATAGCCTGCGACAATTGGGTGTGGGAGAGAGTGGTGAAGAAGATGCTGGATGATCTGGCACAGCTGATAGGGGTCGAGGGGAGAGATGTCGTGGACTTTATGAGGGTAATACAGGCTACTCCGTTGCACCACGTCGTCGAAGAGAAGGTGGAGGCTCAGAGCCGCAACCGGGCGACGCTCACGGTCACCTATTGCCCCACACTGGCAGCGCTGGAGAAGGAAGATGCGGGGAGAGACACCCTGCACTGCAGGCTGGCGTGCTCGGTCACACGGACCAGGCATGCTAAGCTGTTCAACCCGGCCATCCAAGTCGAATGCCTAAGCATGCCTCCCAGGAAGGACAAACAGGGCATCTTCTGTCGCTGGGAGTATAGGATAGGCTGAAGCACATTATTGTGCCTGTCGATCAAGGGCGCACATGCCCGGTCAGTCCTTTGGTGGAGGTTGCCGCTGTCATATCATACAGCGTAGGTCAGGCCACCCCCTGATTTGGGTATAGAGACCTGTGGAGTGATCTGGGCATGCTCGGTGTTCTCCGTAGCCAAGCGGCCCGATACGCTGGAAATGAAAACCTGCTGCCCGTTGGCCTCCAGCTTCGTCGGCAAAGCGACCCGGAAACGCGCAAATCGTGCTTCGCCCCTCTTGACAAAGCGCGAACCTTGTGCATATCATTCGCACAGTGTACTCGTGAGCACGATTGAGCGAGCGAGGCATAGAGAATCGAAGAGGAGGAAAAGAGATGGCCCAAGCCTACTGCGTGAAATGCAAGAAGAAGGTCGAAATCCAGAACGCCCGGCAGGTCACCCTCAAGAACAAGCGCCCGGCCGTTAAGGGTGTCTGCCCGAAATGCGGTACCGCGGTATTCCGCATCGGCAAAGCCTAGTATCTAGTATCTTTTCTTGCCCTGCGCCGCACACAGAGTGGAGGAACTTGCTGGATTCGCTCTGTTGCGTATATTTTGTGTTTTGGGGTGCCGCATCTACTAGGTATCGAGAGGTGAAGGGCAGCGAAGCGCTCACTGAACGAGGGAGGAGCTGCTTCGCTGCCTGGGGTTGAGTGATTTCTGCGGCGCCCTCCCGAGCCGCTAGGCTAATGCTTCCTGAATATCAGTGAATGATTCGTCGGTTTCCTGTTATCCTTGGGGGCGCGGGGTTTCCTAGCCTATCATTTCGACGAACCGGCGCAGACCGAATAGCTCTTTAGACTGTGGACCTTCTCCTCTACTGTTGGCTGGAACGGAGTGAAATACGGTGCCGATTATATCTTCACCCGACATTATGGCAGCGTGGCTTTCTCAGGAGACGGGTCTCGTGCTCACTGACCAGTGCATAGTATTGACACCTTGGGACTATGTTCAGTAAGATCGCAGCACTGAGTAATCCCTGGCCTTGATACAAGGGGCTGGGTGGGAAAAAAGAAGGAGGATATCATGGCTGAGAGCGTGTACAAGGTAATTGAACTCGTTGGGACCAGCACAGAGTCGTGGGAGAAGGCTGCCGCATCTGCTGTGGAGATGGCATCGAAGAGCCTTCGGGACCTCCGCATTGCCGAGGTCGTTGAAATGGATATCCAGATCGACGACGGCAAGGTTCGAGCCTATCGGACGAAGATCAAGCTCTCGTTCAAGTACGAGAAGGAAGATTAGCGGAAACCGGCCAAGACAGATCCTGCCCGGTGAAACAGCACTGAAGCATTCGAGCCGCCACGTTCTTGGGATGCCAGTTCGTGGACTGACATGGTGGCTATGGAGAGCCCGTGGTTCTGCGGGATTCCCATGAGCGCATCTCGCAGACTGCGCGAATGTAGCCAGATCGGCTTGTTACAAAATGCGACTGGGCGCAGGGAAGGAGTCAGCATGGGCAAATATGTGCAGTGGATGACTTTCAAGAACAAGAAGATCCTGTTCCTGAACGCCAAGGGACTGCGTGAAGCAGACTACATGGTGGCTCAGGAGGAGTTGAAGCAGGAACTTCTCAAGGCGCGAACCGCTGCGCTGGTTCTGGTCGACGCCACTGGAACCGAGATGAATACCAAGACAACCAACAAGGCCAAGGAAGTGGCTGCCGCTACTAAGGCCGAGGGCATTCCAGACGGCCCCAGTGTAGTTGTGGGCCTCACCGGCCTACAGAAAGCGGTCGCACAGTTGTTCGGGAGAGGCGTACACTTTTCCGGCACAATCGAAGAGGCCAAGGAATGGTTGGTGAAGGAGGACGACAAGCGCCGCTAGTACGATTCGGCTCTTGCGACGCTTTCCCGGTGTGATGGAACCCGGGCGTTTAATGAATCATCAGGCCTAGGACCGTGTAGATCATCTCATCGGCGCAGGGAGGAGGGTTGCTTCGAATGGCCAAGTATGCGCAGTTCATAACGTACAAAGGGAAACGGATACTGTTTGTCAACGCTGCTAGTCTGCCGGAGGCGGAATGCCTGGTGGCATTCGAAGAGATGAAGGAGGCCCTTGTCAAGGAAGGCAAAGGGGTCCTGGTGCTGGTTGATGTGTCTGGCTTGGAGATGACAACGGCCATAGTCAACAAAGCAAAAGAGTCTACAGCTGTCACCAAAGCCATGGGAATCAAAGATAAACCTAATGCTGTGGTTGGCCTGACCGGGCTTCAGAAAGCTGTTGCACAACTGTTCGGTCGGGGCATTCACTTTGCGGATACTGTTGAAGAGGGCCGGGAATGGCTGGTCAGGGAGGATGATAAGAAGCGTTAGCGAGCCGGATCAGCCTGCCGATGCTTTGAGTCAAGGGGGTTCAGCTTGGGGAAATACACACAGTGGATAACGCATAAAGGGAAGCGGATCTTGTGCGTGAATGGTCCTGGTCTGAGCGAAGCTCAGTACATAGAAGCCATGGAGGAGATGAAGCAGGAGGTGCTCAAAGAGAAGGACGGAGCCTTGGTGCTGGCGGATGTCTCGGGAATCAACATGACCAAGGCGGTAGTGGACAAGTCCAAGGAGGTGGTGAACGCCACCAAGGAAGCGGGGATTCCAAACAGGGCCAACGTAGTGGTAGGCTTGACCGGGCTGCAGAGGGCGGTGGCCCAGTTGTTTGGAAGGGGCGTGCACTTCGTGGACACTGTTGAGCAAGGCAAGGAGTGGCTGGTCAGGGAGGATGACAAGCACCGCTAGGCCCATTTGGCCGTGCGGTGGTTTTTCGCACGCTGGTTACCGTGTGTCGGGAAGATTGGCAAGTGAAAGGCCGTGCAGCCTGATTCGGTTGCATCGGAGTGAGGTGCCAAATGGGTGAACACATACAATGGGTCACGCATAAGGGGAAGCGGATGCTGTTCGTTAACTGCGCTCGTTTGGGTGAGTCAGAGATCCTGGCATGCTTTGAAGAGATGAAGCATGAGCTTCTCAAAGAGCGCAGCGGCCCTATAGTCCTGATTGACATCTCGGACATTGACATGACGACGGCGCTCATCGGCAAGGCCAAGGAGTTGACTGCAGTTACGAAGGATGCGGGTATCAAAGATGGTCCCAATGCCATAGTGGGCCTGACCGGGCTGCAGAAGGCAGTCGCACAGCTGTTCGGGAGAGGCGTGCATTTCGCTGATAGTCTTGAAGAAGCCAAGGACTGGCTGGTGAAGGAGGACGACAAGCGTCAGAAGCGATAGGGCCATCTGGCTTTGCGTTAACCCCGGGTATACTTGTTGCCTCATGTTCAGCCGACCAGCATGAAGCTATGCGGGTCAACTTATCTGTCCGACCAGCGAGGTGTTGAATGGGCAAATATGTGGAATGGATCGAACACAAGGGCGTAAGGATTCTGTTCTTGAACGGCAAAGGCCTGGCTGAAGCGGAGAACTTCGAGGCTCAGGAGGAGCTGAAGCAGGAGTTGCTCAGAGACCGCTCCAGTCCCCTAGTCCTTGTTGACCTGTCGGACACAGTGATGACTCAGAGGACATCTGGCAAGTCGAAGGAAGTGGCAGCTGCCACCAAGGCCGAAGGCATTCCCGACGGTCCCAGCGCCATTGTGGGCCTGAACAGGCTGCAGAAAGCGGTGGCTCAACTGTTTGGAAGAGGAGCGCGCTATTTCGACAATCTTGATCAAGCCAAGGAATGGCTGGTCAAGGAGGAGAAGAAACGCCAGAAGAGCTAGACCAGCCTGCGCCGAGCACGGCGTCGCCTTGGCTGCGATTCCTTGCTCTCGCGGACTGAAGGAGCTGCCAAGCCTCGTGATACTGCAGTGAGTTTAAAGCCAACGCATGCGATCCTGAACACCGAGAGTCCTGCCCAATAGCTCAGCAATTGAGAGGCCGGATGCAATTCCGTTGACACCGGCTCTTGCGCGAAGTCTCCAGAGGAAACAGGCACTATCTGCCGGCAACACCATGTATAACGATTTTGCCAGGTTCTATGCGCAGGGCGACTGGCCCCGGTACAGCGCCCAGATGGCCAAGGTACTGCCGACCGTTCTGGAGCACTTCGGCCTGTGGCCCAGGAGTGTCCTGGATCTGGCCTGCGGAGAGGGCACATTCGCCATAGCCATGGCTGAGAGGGGCCTGCGGGTGACCGGAGTCGATCAGTCTCCGGAGATGCTCGATATCGCCAGAGAGCGGGCGGCGAAGGATGGCCTCAAGGTCGGATTCCTTCAACAGGACATTCGATCACTCAGCCTTCGAGGCAGGTTCGACATTATCACCTGCTGGTTTGACAGTCTGAACTATCTCCTGGAGATCGATGAACTGGCGGAGACGTTTGCCGGGGTGTCACGCGTCCTTGACAAGAACGGCATCTTCATCTTCGATGTCAACACCATCCGGGCTCTGGCAGTGGAGTGGGTCAGGGATCCCTGCTATATCCATGCCGATTCGGGCGACCTCTTTCTGATATCCGTTCCGCAATACGACTCCGCCACCAGAATAGCCAGCCTACGCATCACCGGGTTTGCCAGGGAGAACGAACGATGGGTGAGGGTGGACGAAGTGCACAAAGAGCGCGGGTACACTCTGAAGGAGATTCGGCAGTGCCTGAAGAGAGCCGGTCTCCATGAGATAACTTGCTGGGCCAGCCTGGACAGGATGGAGAAGCCAGGGCGAGGCACGCCGCGCGTCTGGTTCGTGGCGCGCAGGAAAGAGCCGCATGCGCCCAGAGGAGCCCTGTCGGGGCCTAGGCTTTAAAGACCCGGCACGCCAGGGCGCGGTCACACCAGCCGCCGGATAGCTCGTCGCACCACTCTGGATCGTCGAGGGTCAGCACGTTGGCGTTGGACTCGAAGATGCCGCTGAACTCCGGCTCGTTGGCCGGGTTCTCTGGGAACCACCAACTCGCCTGGCAGTTGACTACGTTGGGCAGCATGCCCGGATTGTATCTGGCCCGCTGCCTGATCCATCCCCGCCTCGTCTCGATGCAGGCCCAGTCGCCATCGGCTATCCCTAGGCCGGCGGCGGTGTCCGGGTGAATGTCCATGAGCGGGTTCGGGTGCTTCTCCCGGCCCCCCATCCCCCGGTGCATGAACTCCGAATGGAACATGGGCATGTAGTTGCCCCCCGTATTCAGAATCAGCGGGAACTCCCTGGCCACCTCAGGGACCCGCAGCGGACTCTCCGGCGGCTCTTCGTAGTACGGGAGCGGATCGTAACCCAGTTTCTCCAGGATGCTGGAATAGAGCTCGATCTTGCCCGAAGGGGTAGGGAACCCCGTCTTCTTCCATGGCTGCATGTCAAGGTCGTCTGGAAACACGGCGTACTTCTCAACCAGCTCCCTGAAGGTTAGCCCGATCGGATTCAGACGGTAGTTGCTGACTTCCTCCGTTGTCTTCCAGGGCCAGTGCTCCTGCTGGCCCACTGCAAGCGCCAATCCCCGGAAGAACTCATAGATGTCCAGGCGTGTTCCCATCGGCGGGATGGCCTTCTCTCCCGCCCGGACGAGGCTGCCGAAGTCCATCATGTTCGTACAGAGATCTCTCTCCAGCCAACTGGCTGCCGGCAGAACATAGTCCGCGAGTTGCGCCGAAGGCGTCATGAAGAGTTCCTGCACCACATGAAGCTCCAGGTTGTCGCTCTTCAAGGCCTCGAAAACCAGCCTGGTATTACCCGCCCAGGCCAGCGGGTTGGACCCCCAGGCGATCAAGGCCTTCACCGGGTACGGTTTGCCCGTTAGGATGGAGCGCCAGAGCATGGTGGTGTGCGCCTGGATCTGGACCGTCACCGGGGCAGGAACGCCGTAGACCCTCTGGAGGTGGGGCTCCATCAGGCTCCAGCCGTTCAGAGTCACGAGGCGGCAGACATCGAACCCCATCTGCCTACGCCGCTGCTCCATCGACAGCAAATGCATCAAGCTCAGTTCAGCCTCGGTGATGAACTTGCCGCCGTTCGTCGGCTCACCGGGGCGGGTGATCAGGTGCCCGCCCAGGACTCCCAGGTTGCCCGTGATAGCGCGGAGGGCGATCTTGCATTGTTCCGTCCGGGTACCGTTCAGTCCCAGTTGGTCGATGGCCACGCCGTAGGGCATGCAGGCCGGCCCGTGGGTGGCGTAGGTGCGCGCCGCCTCTACGATCTTCTCTGCCGGCACGCCGGTGATCTCGGCCACACGTTCCGGCGGATACTCCTGGACGCGGGCCTTCAACTGGTCAAAGCCGACCGTCCATTGCGCCACGAACTCCTTGTTGTACAGGCCCTCATTGATGATGACGTTCAGCCAGCCCAGCGCCAGGGCCGTATCAGTCCCGGGCCTCAGGCGCAGCCAGATGTCGGCTGCGTCAGAAGTCTTGGTCTGGCGGGGATCGACGACGATGACCTTGAGGTCGCCCCTCTTCCTCTTCCGGAGAAGTCCCGCCCAGCCGCGCATGTTCGACTCCGACGGGTCTGAGCCCCAGTAGACCACGCACCTGGAATTGGACATCTCGATGGCATAAGTGGTGACATCGCCCATGACAGCCATGTTGATGGCCATGTCGTTGATGCCGCAGATGATGCCGGGGGCGAAGATGTTGTGCGGGTTGCCGAAAAGGCTGGCGAAGCGGCCCCGGGGCCAGTAGTCGTTGCCCCGGTACGTGCCTTCGAAGAACCCCAGTGTCTCGGCGCCGTACTCACCCTTGAGCTGCAGCAGCTTCTGCCCGATCTCGGCGAAGGCCTGGTCCCAGGTGATCCTTTCCCACTTGCCCTCGCCGCGCCGGCCGGTCCGCTTCAATGGATACATCAGTTGGCCCGGATGGTAGAGCCATTGCGGGGCGAGGCGGACTCTCTCGCAGACAAACCCGCGGCTCAGAGGATTGTCAGGATTCCCCCTGATGCTGGCCACTTTCCCATCTTCGACGGTCACCAGCACGCCGCAGACGTTGCTGCAGAACTGGCAGTAGGTCTTCTTGATGGTCTGCTCTCCCAATTGTCGCCTCCCCGCGGCATATAGTACCAGTTTCGCGGCCGGCCTGGAATGCACCCCTGAGCGGTCGCCTCTTGGAGCGTGAAGAAGGGGCTGTCCTTATGCTGGTGCTCTCACCCTCTCCTATCCTTTCCCATCGAGGGAAAGATCAAATGGAAAGGGGGAAGTGGGGGCAAAGCGGGTTGACCATGCGCCAACTCGGTCCCATTGGCCTCGCGCATACATTGCGTGCTAACATATATATCGATGCATTTCACGAAGAAAAGCTGAAGGGGGGATCACACGTGGCCAAGAAGACAATTGCACAAATCTTCGATCTGACTGGGAAGGGCGCCATCGTCACCGGCGGAGGCATGGGCATAGGCAGGGCCATCGTCATGCGACTGGCGGAAGCAGGCGCGGCGGTGATGATTGTGGACATCGATATGGAAGCGGCCGGCAAGGTCGTGCAGCGGGTCAAAGAGAGAGGCGGCAAGGCGGAAGCGATCAAGGCGGACATCCGCAGCCTGGCCGATGCCAAGAAGGTGGCGGAAGCCACAGTGAAATCCTTTGGCAGCCTGGACATCCTGGTTAATAATGCCGGCATCTACCCTATCTCCAAGGCCGTCGATACCACGGAAGA
>JAFGCL010000042.1 GCA_016932645.1 Dehalococcoidia bacterium
CAGTGGAAAGATAGACACGACCCACATTCTTGATGCCTTCAAGCGGGGCGCTGACGGCGTACTCATTCTCGGTTGTCCAGAAGGCGATTGCCATTTCCAGGACGGCAACTACGAGGCCCGAAAGAGGGTCTACCTGGCGCAGAAGGTGCTCGAAGCCTATGGCATTGAACCAGAAAGGCTGAGGATAGAGCTATCGGTGGATCCAAAGGGGAACAGCATCCCCCGGCTTGTTAAGGAAATGAGCGACGCGGTGGCGAAGCTGGGACCAGTCAAGAAGGTGAGGGAGAGAGCCAGAACCACGGCCACGATACACAGATGAAAGGACATGAAGATGGCTGGTAAACCAAAGGTTGCTATTTGCTGGCTGGGAGGGTGTGGCGGATGTGACGAAGCAATCGTGGATATTAATGAAGAGATCCTGCACCTTGTGGAGGCGGTCGACGTAGTCCTATGGCCGGTGGCGCTGGATTTCAAGTATGACCACGTCGATCGGATGGAGGACGGGGCAATAGCCTTGAGTGTAATCAATGGAAACGTTCGAAATGCGGACCAGGAAGAAATGGCCAAGCTCCTCCGCCGGAAGTCGCAACTCGTTCTGGCTTTCGGAACCTGTGCCTGCTTTGGCGGTACGCCGGGATTGGCGAATCTGAGGACGAAGAAGGATATCTTTGACTGGGTATACCGTGACGCTCCGACTGTGGTCAATCCCGAGAAGAGCTTCCCCCAGACCAAAGTGAGCAGAGATGGCGGGGTGTTGACGCTGCCGGAGTTCTACGAACAGGTCTATCCGCTGAACCAGATAGTCGACGTTGACTACTACCTGGCGGGATGCCCGCCCCCGCCCGACCTGATAATCAACGCATTCATGGCTGTGCTGGAAGGCAAACTGCCTCCCAGGGGTTCGACCCTGGCACCTCACAAGGCCCTGTGCGATACCTGCGAACGAAACAAAACGAAGCCCAGCAGAATAGCTATTCGAGACATAAAGAGGATCCACGAGGTCGAGGCTCAGTCGAATACCTGTTTCCTGGCGCAGGGCATAATGTGTATGGGGCCGGCAACACGTACTGGCTGCGGGGAAACCTGCATCAAGATCAATATCCCTTGCCGTGGTTGTTTCGGGCCGGTCGAGGGGGTGAAGGACGCTGGGGCCAAATATATATCTGCCCTGGCATCGATCATCGACGCCGAGGATGAGAAGGACATTAAGCGGATCCTAGACAAGATGAATGACGAAGTCGGCTATCTCTATCGCTTCTCGGTGCCATCTTCGATCCTACGGAAGAGAAGAACCAACGAAGCTGAGGAGCTGTAAAAAATGACCAAGAAACTGACCATAAATCCGATAACCAGACTAGAGGGGCACGGCAAGATCGAGATACTCCTCGATGATAACGGTGGGGTGAAAGATGCCTACTTCCAGGTAATTGAGCTGAGGGGTTTCGAAAGGTTCTGCATAGGCCGACCTGCCGAGGAAATGCCGAGGATAACCCCGAATATCTGCGGGGTGTGCCCTTCGCCGCACAACATGGCATCAACCAAGGCGCTGGATGACCTGTACAGCGTGGAGCCGACACCAACGGCAAAGCTGATAAGGCAGCTCCACTTCAACGCCTTCTTTGTGGAAGACCATTTCATCCACTTCTTCTTCATGTCGGCGCCGGACTTCGTGCTCGGCCCGGATGCTGACCCGGCAGATAGAAACATCATCGGCCTGATCAAGAAGGTGGGACCGGATGTGGGCGGGAAAGTCATCGACATAAGGAAGCGGTGCCGGGAGATTATCAAGCTGATTGCGAGCAAGCCAGCCCACCCTGAAGGAGGGCTTCCGGGCGGAGTCTCGAGAGGCATCACTTCAGAGGAGAGGGAATGGATCAGAGAGACTGCAGATGACACCGTGCAGTTCACCCGGGTTGCCCTGGGCATGTTCAAGGATTTGGTGCTGGGCAACAAGAAGTACCTTAACATGGTGCTCAGCGATGCTTACAGGCTCGAGACCTACTACATGGGTCTCGTGGACGAGAATAAGAGGGTCAACTTCTACGAAGGCAAGATCAGGGTGGTTGACCCCAAGGGGAATGAGTACGCCGTTTTCGATCCCCGCAAGTACGCGGACCACATGGGTGAGTGGGTGGAGCCCTGGACCTACATTCGCTTGACACACCTCAGGAAGCTGGGATGGAGCGGCCTCGTCGAAGGCGACGGGACCTCGCTGTACCGTGTCGGCCCTCTGGCTAGGTTGAACGTGGCTGAAGGCATGGCGACCCCGCTAGCGCAGAGGGAATACGAGTACATGTTTGAAGCCCTAGGCGGCAAGCCAAGCCATCACACGCTGGCTTTCCACTGGGCGAGGCTCATTGAGACGCTGCAGGCGGCTGAGGATATGCAGAGAATAGCCAATGATCCTTTGCTTACCGGCAAGGACATCCGGAACATGAATCTCAAGCTGAAGAAGGTTGGCATCGGCTGCGTGGAAGCAGCACGGGGAACGCTGATACACCATTATGAGACCGATGACAGGGGGCTAATCACCAAGGCCAACCTCATAGTCGCCACCCAGCAGAATGCCGCCCCTATTTGTGTGTCTGTGAAGAAAGCGGCGGCGGAGTATATAAAGAGCGGCGAAGTTAAAGAGGGGATGTTGAACAGGGTCGAGATGGCCTTCAGACCATATGACCCCTGCCTGGCCTGCGCCACCCATGCACTGCCGGGAGAGACGCCGCTGGAAATCACCATCAGAGACGCCTCTGGCAAAGTAGTCAAGATACTAAAGAGGGACTAAGGACTCTGTGATTGGCGGTTACTGGATTGTGGGAGGGGGGATGCACGGGAAGACGCCAAGAGGGTTGGGCAGAGCGAACTGCCCTCTGTGTTGGGAACTGCTCGAATCCAGGCGCGGTCAACTGCTGACGAGCCTCCTTGCCGCCGATCACCACACGAGCGGCAAACCCGGATTTTTGTCAAAGGCCATTATTGGAACCGTGAGATTCGAGAGATGAGTCAGGAACCAAAGGGCACAAGTATGAGCCGGAAGAAGATCCTTATTGTGGATGATGACCATCTTCTCACCAGGACCATCGATATGGGCCTGCGAAACCGGGGCTACGAGGTCAAAGTGATCTACAGCGCGGCAGCGGCAGTGAAGTCCCTGATTCATGAGAAGCCGGATCTGATAGTCCTGGACATCCGGCTGCCCGATTGCGACGGCTGGTTCATCCCCGAGCTGTTGAGGGAATTGGAGATGGCCGAGGGGATAGACGTGATCGTGATGTCCGTCCTGGACCCGGACTCACACATGATCACCCTCAACAAACCATACGCATTCATTCAGAAGCCTTTTGACATGGGCGAGTTCATTAGTCTTGTGGAGAAGAGTCTGGAAACGAGCAGGAAGAAGTAGAATGGCAAGGGATAGAGTGCTCCACAACGCCTTTTTGCGGCTACGACATCCTTCTGTCCGTCAGCTACAGATGCTGGTGCTGTTCGGCATGGGTGCGGCGCTCGCCTATGCTTTCGTGTCAGGTAGCGTCGCAGGCGGCTTTTCTGTCGTGACACTGGCTCTGGTGGGCACCATAATGGGGCCGTTCACCGGGGGCAACGAAGCCGAGTGGGCTAGGCACCTCGAGAAGCTCTTGAAGAGCGAGAGGGATCGCCTAATGGGGATACTGGACTCACTGGACGAGGGCGTCATAATAATTGGCCCGGACCGTGTCATCAGATTCATGAATCCCAGCATGATCAGGCAGTTCGGCGACGGCACCGGGAGTCGCTGCTACCAGCATCTGCATGGCTTTGATGATCACTGCCATGGATTCTGCAAGTTGCCGGATGTCATCAAGGGGGCGACTGAGAGATGGGAACGCAGGTTCGCGGATGGCACGGTCTACGAGATTGTCAGTTCGCCCTTCGCTGACTCGGATCAGACGCCGTGCATGCTTGCTGCCTACAGGAATGTGACAAAGGAGAAGCTGATCGAGGTCGAGCTCATGGAGCTGAATCAGATAAAGTCGGACCTGCTCTTGGAGAAGACCAGAGAGCTGGAACGGATTTCGAATGACATAGACAAACTGAGGGAAGAGAAGCGCCGGATAATCCGCTTTCTCAGTGCCATAACCCACGATCTCCGGGCTCCCCTCAGTGCGACCCAAAGTTGTCTCTGGGCCATCACGGACGGATACGCGGGGCCCGTCAATGACGAGCAAAAAGACCTGCTGCAAAGGAGCACGCGGAGGATTGACGGGCTGTTGACACTGATCTCAGATCTGCTCGACATCCCGCGCATGGAAGCCGGCCAGCTCGTCCAGGAGATGAAAGATTTGTCTTTCAACGAGATCGCGGAGCGTTCTGTCGACAGCGTCGAACGGCTGGCCAGAGAGAAGAACCTGGCACTGGACGTGACTCTTCCGGGAGTATCCCCACAGATTCGTGGATCGAGCCGCCGGCTGCAGCAGGTCTTGACCAACCTCCTCAGCAATGCTATCAACTATACCCAGGAAGGGGCCATATCGTTGCGCGTTGTTGATTCTGAAGATGAGCTGTACGTCGAAGTGCGGGACAGCGGAGTTGGCATTCCACCAGAGGAGTTGCCCAAGATCTTCCAGGACTTCTTCCGAGGCAGCAATGCCAAGTCGGACGGGACCGGCTTGGGTCTATCCATCTCCAAGAGGATTGTGGAGGCCCATGGCGGCAAAATACGAGCCGAGAGTCCCTGCCCTGAAACGGGCCAAGGAAGCAGTTTCATATTCACGCTGCCCAAGAGGATCGACACAGGCGCTCCGGTAGGCTCCAAAGTGGCTCCAGACGCAACTCCGTGAAGTCAGGCGTGAAGGAGGTGCATGAGCATGAAGAAGAACGTTCGAATCCTGCTGATCGACGACGATGTCGATTTCGTGAAAGCCACCACGAAGGTTCTGCAGAGCAAGCCTTATGAGGTGATAGCCGCTTACGATGGGAAAGAGGGGTTGGAGAAGGCCAGAAGTGAGAAACCGGACTTGATACTGCTGGACATCCTAATGCCTAAGGTGGACGGATTTGCTGTTGCTGAGCAATTCAAGAAGGATCAAGCGCTCTCGAAGATCCCTGTCCTGGCATTGACCAGCTTCTCCGATTCGTACGGCCAGCCATTTTCTTTCGAGGTTTCCGATTTCATCCAGAAGCCGGTGAGCCCCAAGGACTTGCTGGCAATGGTGGAAAAGCACTTGGGCAGACTGAGCTGACAAGGTCTCGATCCGGCATTCTCATCGATCCCCTCAGGCTCCGAGGGCTCTCTGGCCTGTGCCTCATACCGGAGGCACGAAGCGATAGCCGATACGCGTCTCGGTCTGAATTAGCTGGGGATTGGAGGGATCCTCCTCGATCTTGCTTCTTAGCTGTCTTATGAAAACGCGAACGTATTCGCTCTCTTCGCCATACTCAGGCCCCCAGACACTGTGGAGTATCTGGCGGTGACTCAGGACCTTCCCGCGGTTGGAGACCAAGTAGGTCAGCAGTTCATACTCAGTCGGCGTCAGTTTGAGGACTTTCCCATGGCGCTTCACTACACGATTAGAGAAGTCCACTTCGAGGTCTCCGGCGACAAATGCCGGGCTGGGAGAAGAGGCGTTCTTTGCCCGCCGCAATGCTACCCTGATGCGGGCCAGCAGTTCCTCCACACCAAACGGCTTCGTCACGTAGTCGTCAGCTCCTTCATCGAGAGCCTTGACCTTGTCCACCTCATCACCCCTCACGCTGAGCATGATTATGGGCACAATCGACCACTCCCTTATCCGACGACAGGCCTCGATGCCATCCATGCCAGGCATATTCACATCCAGCACGATCACATCAGGGGCTACCCGGGCTGCCAGATCTACAGCCTCAGCGCCGTCCTGAGCAACATGCACTTCATAGCCGCGGGCAGCCAGATTGGCTCTGATGAACATGAGTATCTTGGGTTCGTCGTCGGCTACCAGGATCTTGGACTTCTCCGGCATTGCTCTCACACCTCAGTTCTTGTCTCCCCGGCTTCATACACAGGGAGCGTGAAATAGAAAGTAGAGCCGCGGCCCAATTCGCTCTCAGCCCGTATGCGACCACCATGGGCCGCAACAATTGACTGACAGATAGCGAGACCCAGTCCGGTGCCTCCCGGTCTACGCCGCTTCTGCGCTCCGCGGTAGAACTTGTTGAAGACCTTCTCCAGTTCTTCCGGTGCTATGCCGACCCCCTGGTCGGTAACTGCGACCTCCACCTCGCCGTCGGTTCTCCTAGCCCTGACGGTAATCCTGGTACCCTCGTCAGAGTAGGCCGCTGCATTCTCCAACAGATTGACCAGTACCTGTTTCATCTGGTTAGAGTCGGCAGCCACCTCCGGCAAGTCACCCTGGAGTTCAGTCTCGAACACGTGGTTCTTGTAGACCCACTTTTGACGTTCGACAGTCTCTGCGATTATCTCCAACAGATTGCTGCGATCCTTCTCCGGCCTCCATACACCCGCCTCCAGTTTGCTCATATTCAGCAAGTTGGTCACTAGGCTGGCCAGCCTGTCTGTTTCTTCGCTTATTCCAATCAGAAGCATCTTCCGCGTTTCATCATCCCACTGTATGTCTTCCTGCAAGAGGCTGGAGATGATCCCTTTGACAGAGGTCAGCGGCGATCGCAGTTCGTGAGATACGTTGGACAGCAGCTCGGACTTCAACTTGTCCAACTTGATGAGCTCCAGCTCCAACTGCTTGCGTTGCGTGACATTCCGGAACGTGGCCAGCATGCAAGGCACCTGATCGGAATCAGCAAAAGGCGCGCCTATCATTTCATAGGTTCGGCCGTCGGTGAACGTGTGTTCCCACCTCTCGGTGGCCCCCTCCAGCACCTTGTGCAGCTTGCAGATGTCGTTGCACGGTTCGTCGAAGTGGTGCAGATACTCATAGCAGTAACGGCCGGTTCCTTCGCCGAATTGCCTCACCATGCTGGGGTTCACGAACCGTATTTTACGGTCCAAGCCGATCAGAGCTACTCCTTCGTCCATGGCGTTCAGCATCCCGACAAGCCGGTCCCTTTCGCTTCGTAACACCCGCTCCAGGTATCGGGCCCATTCCGACTCGTTGCCTCCCGGGAAGGGGCCGATGATAGCTCCGATAGTGACAAACAGCAGGATGCCGAAGGCTGCACTGTTGGAATGCAGAATCTGGATGGCGCCACTGAAGAGGAGAGCGCAGACAACCAGAGCAGCGACAACTCGCCATCCAAGCACGGGAAGGGGGCTGCTGCGCTCCAACACAGGGATGATGTGTATCCTCCTGGAACAACCTGGCTCTGCAACCGATGCTTGTCCGCAGGCTCTTGGCCTAGACTGTATCATCTGTTCCTCTAGAATACTACCTCAGGAAACCATGGCTCTGCTGAACGCGACTAGACAGGCACCTCGACCACTATAGTCGTACCTTTGCCTGGCTCTGACTGGAGAGTCACACTCCCGCCAACCAGTCGCGCGCGCTCGTGCATGCCGGTCAGTCCAAGCTTGCCGTCTCTGGTAAGGTCTCCTACGGTCCCGGGCACACTGAAGCCCTTGCCATTGTCCTTGATCGTTACCACTACCTTCTTCTCCTGGAACTCTGCTGCCACCTCTGCCTCAGTGGCATGAGAATGTCTCCATACGTTCCTCAGCCCCTCTTGAGCAATCCGAAAGAGCATCAACTCCACATCTGGAGGCAGGCGTCGGCTCTTGCCGGCGACGCTCACTTTGGTGGCAATGCCTGAGTACGTGGACATGTCATTCGCCAACCACTCGAGGCCGGGCAGCAGGCCGAGACGGTCCAGGGTGGAGGGCCGCAGGTCCTGAGTCAGGCGCCGCACTCCATCCATTATGCTCGTCGTCTGCTGTCGGAGATTCTCCAGCAGAAGCTTCTTGTCCTCCGGCAGACCCTTGCCGCTGGATGCGGCATCCTCCAATTGCCGCGATAGCACCACTAGGGCCTGGATGGTATCGTCGTGAAGCTCCCGGGCGATGCGCTTTCTCTCTTCCTCCTGTGCCTTGGTGACTTGACTCAGGTAGAGGTCCAGGTTCTCCCGTAATCGCATCTCCTCGGTCACGTCTCTGGCGATGTGGTGAAAGCCGGTCACTTTGCCATCCTCTGTCACCAGACTGGTGGTCACCTTCAGGATCGACTCATTTCCATCTCTTCCGATCATGCGTTGCTCATAGGGTTGCTCCAGAGGCTCACCAGCCAGCAGTCTGCGGCCGACTTCCCTCGCGAGTTGAAGTCCTTCGTCGGACAGGAAGTGCTTCACATTCATCCTCTTCAGGTCTTCCACACTGTAGCCGGTAACCTGCTCCGAGGCTTCGTTGGCCACGATGTAGTTCCCGTCAAGGTCATGCACCCAGATGGCGTCGTGGGCGTTCTCAAACAACCCGCGATAGCTCTTCTCTGAGGCAGCCAGCTTCTGGGTCGCCAAACGTTCCTTCTCGTATAGACGGGCATTCTCTATGGCCACACCGACCTGATTAGCAATAGCAGTGAGCAACTCTACATCCTCCTTGGGGAACTTCCTCCGGCAGCGGGTAGCCACTGACAGTGTGCCCACTATCGATCCCTTTGACTTCATAGGCACGACAAGGAGGGATTGTATGCCTTCGTCCTCGAGAGCTTTTCTGGCGGGATCTGAGTCCCTGAATGCACTTTCATCAAGAACCATTTTCCCGCTCTCTGTGACTCTACCGTTAAAAGTCTCACTCAGCTTCACTCTCGAAGTCACTTCAACAAACTGCTTCGACAGCCCGCGGTGAGCCGCCAGTACGAGTTCCTTGCCGCCCTCTTCTATAAGGGATATCATCGCAACCTCCGCCTGCATCACGTTGATCACGTTGTCTGTGGCCTTCTCAAGCACGCCTCCAAGCTCCAACGACTCTGAGAGAATAGCTGCAGTCTGGTTGAGCGCGGCCAGCCTCTTCTCATTCTCTCTTATGACCTGCAGCTGTGATTGCAGCCTCTTCTCGGCCTCTTCGAGTTGGGTTCGACGCTCACGTTCTCCTTTCAGAGACCTGAACGACAAAGCCACTACCATGCCGAGTATGAAGACTGCCAGGCTCTCGAGAGTGGCATCAGTTGTACGATCGGAGATAAAGAGTGCTCTGGGCAGCATACATAGGAGCGCCACGATGGATGCGGCCAGTATGCCTTTGCGTCCCAAGAGAAAACCCGACCAGACTATGGGTGCCAGGTACAGGATACGCTCGAACGAATGCCTGGTGATGCCCATCTCGTCAATGGCGTCAATGAGAAACTGGGGATACCCGATGGCTTCACGATAGTGCAGGACAGTGACCAGCAGGAGCGTGAGCGAGATTAACCAAAAGGAAGGCCTTTTCAACAACTCCGTCACCCGTTTGACCACCAGCACTTGTCTCAATGTCCGAACTCCACCCTGGACCGGGTTCTCGCTCTCACGGTATGTCGTCCAGAGTCACCCATCCTTCTTTGAGGGCACGCACCACTGCTTCTGTCCGCGATCCGACCTGCAGCTTGTTGAAAATGTGTCCCAGGTGACCCTGCACCGTCCTCACACTAAGGTAGAGCTCTTTGGCTATTTCGGCATTGCTCAGTCCCTTAGTCGCCAGTCGCAGGATCTCCTTCTCGCGATCGCTGAGTACGTCCGCAGGCTTGGCAGCCTCCGGCTTTCCCCCGGTGGACACAAACCGATTCAGTACCTTCTTAGCTATGGAAGGGTGCAGCACCGATTCGCCAGCATGGACCGCCCGCACAGCGTCCACCAGTTCCCGGCTGCGCACGCTTTTGAGCAGGTAGCCGGCAGCTCCAGCCTCCAGCAGGCTGAAGATGAATTGATCGTCGTCATAGGCTGACAAGATGAGGATGGTCACGGAAGGACATCGTTCCTTGATCTGCTTGGTGGCCTCTATGCCGTCAAGCTTGGGCATAGCTATATCC
>JAFGCL010000043.1 GCA_016932645.1 Dehalococcoidia bacterium
CAACAGTCGCAGCAGGAACCGGGCCTCGTCCCAGGGCAGTCCCGGGGTCTGGCGCCAGGAGTTCCACCGCCGCAGGCAGAGATAGTTACTGCGGCCCTTGAGCTGCGCGATGTGCAGTTCCGGGCCCGGAGAGCGCTTCTTTGACTTCACCTTCGCCAGCACTCGGAGGAGGTCGGGGATGTCCTTGGTCATGAGTTGCTCCTGGAGATTGATGGTGTTCGTGGACACGACCACAGGGGTGCTGTTCTCCAGCGCGAAGACGATAGAGGGCAGCAGATAGGCGATCGATTTGCCAATGCCGGTGCCTGCCTCCACGATGACCTGCCCGCTATCGTTCAGCGCCTGTGCTACCCTCTTCATCATCGACACCTGCCCCGGGCGGTGCTCAAAGCCCGGAAACACATCGGCCATTGCTCCGCCATCGCTGAGGAAGGCCGCCAGCCACTTCAGATCCAGGGGCTTGATGGTGTCCGCTGGCGCGAGCGGCTTCCTCTCCGGAAGGTCCGCCGGCCGTGGGACGAAGTCGCTCCCCCAGGCTTGCCTGTCCCAAAGCGACGTCCTGCCCACCTTGGCCCTCTCCAGGTCGAGGAAGAAGGGGCGCCAGGACCAACTTGAAGACGCCGTCAGCCGGTTGATCTCGGCCACGGTCGGGAGATCAAGGGCAGAGGCCTTGTCCAAGAGAGCCAGCAGCACGCCTTTGACCGTCAGGGCGTCAGCCAGAGCCCGGTGCTGAACAGGAGTGGGCACTTCGAGTTCCTTGGCCAGGGTGCCCAGGGTGTAGTCCTGGAGTTGGGGCAGCAGCACGCTGGCCACGTCAAGTATGTCATGTACAGTGTTGTCGAAGCTCAAGCCCTGGGCGCGCAGGAATTCGAGGTCGAAGTTGATATTCTGTCCCACGATGGGGTGGTTGCCGATGAAGGTAATCAGCCTGTCGGCCACCTCGGAGAAATCAGGCGCGGTCTCCAGTTCTTCCTGGTTGATGCCCGTGAGCATGCAGATACGGTAGGAGAGAGGGCGGTGGGGGTTCACCAGAGTGTCGAGGGTCTCGATTTCCTGGTCGCCCCGGAACTTGACGGCGCCTATCTCAATGATGGTGTCATCTTCCGAACTAAGTCCTGTGGTCTCCAGGTCAAGGGAGACGAGAATCTCATCAAGCATGGGACTGGTGATCGCATGCTGTGGCGCTTCGCTTTGATTCACCACCACTTAACGTGAAGACAGCGAAAACGCCGCACGCTATCCTTTCCAGGGAGCTAGCCGCGGAATGGGCCGCTGATGAATCTGGGTAAACGCGAAACTGAATTCTCAAACATCCAAGCGAAGAAGTACACCAAGATTATAGCCCCTGACAGCCCGATCAGGGAAACCGAAGAAGATTGACTCGGTGACAAGCTGAGACCAATGGACTCGCTCATACCGTTTGCGCCAGGTAGGCTTCTACTCGCTGGCTCCTCAGCCTTTGGAGAATTCCTTCCCCATCACCCCTGCCATCCACGAGCGTGAACAGCATGGGTCCAGCGCCGGCCAGATGAACCTCGCCGGCTCCGGCGGCCAGGAACTCACGCCGGTAGTGTTCCAGCCCGGGGAACAAGGACACGGCCAGTGGATCGAAAACGTTGAAGCACTGGCGGCTGGTGATCCTCTCGCCCGCTCTGATCGATCTGGCCAGTCTGCGGGCGTGCTGTCCCCTGGTGAAGCATGATGTGTCGAGGCGGGCGTACATCTCCCTGGTCTTGTTGGCCAATTCTATCGGAGGCCGGAGCAGCACCACCCAGGTCCTTGGCGGGGAAGGCAGGGCTTCCACCTTCTCGCCTCTGCCTGTGGCCAGTGCAGTGGGGTTGCTTCTGACGAAAAAGGCGACGTCAGAACCCAGTTGGGCAGCCGCCTCTATTAGTCTCTTCCGAGGCAGATTGACGTCCCACATCTTGTTGAGAACCTGCAGGGTCACTGCAGCGTCGCTGCTGCCGCCTCCCAGCCCGCTGGCCAGCGGAATGCCCTTGCTCAGAGTGATGGCCACGCCTGGGCTGCCTTTGACCGGATACTGCATCAGCTTGGCTGCCTTGCACACCAGATTGTTGGGAGAGACCAACTCCGCGACATCGGAAGCCAAGTGGAGGTGATCGTGGGGCTCAAACGCGAGGACGTCACACAGGCTGATGGCCTGCATGACGCTGATGATTTCATGGTATCCGTCCTGGCGCTTGCCCAGCACCTCTAAGGTGAGGTTGATCTTAGCGTGAGCCTTTCTGGCTATGGGCTTACTCTCAGGACTCAAGGTTGTCCCTTTCCATGCACAGCCGGCCCCATTCCTCGATGCTCAGGGTCTCCGCCCGGCGCCGGGGGTCTATTCCGGCGCGCTGCAGCAAGCCTGCCGCCTCCTGGGCGCCGAAGGCCAGGCCCTGGGCCAGCGAGTTGCGCAGCTGCTTCCGCGGCGCGCTGAACCCGGCGCGGACCGTCTCGAAGAAGGCCCGGGCGCTGGGCACGCTGACTGGCGGTTTCTCATAGACATCCACGCGCAGAATCACCGAATCCACCTTGGGCGGCGGATAGAAGCTCCTGGCCGGAACCCGGGCCACTATTGACGGCTTACCGTAGAACTGGATGCTGACCGCCAGCAGGCTCATGTCGCCGGGCCGGGCCACTATGGCCTTGCCCACCTCCTTCTGCACCATAACCACCAAGAGTGCAGGCTGGCGGGATGCCTCCAGGAAATGACGCAGCAGGGCCGAAGTGATGTAGTAGGGGATGTTGGCCACCACCTTATAGCTGCTGGGCATGCTGTTCGGAGAAGACAGGAGAGAGACGGGGTCAATGTGCATTATGTCACCATGGATAATGGTCAGGTTCGGCGATCGAGCCGCAAGCTCACCGAGGGCGGATACCATCTCGGCGTCCGCCTCGATGGCCATGACTCTTCCGGCGCGCTGTAGTAGCTCTTGCGTCAGAATCCCCAATCCCGGGCCGACCTCGATCACCGTGTCCTGCGGAGTCAGGTCGGCTGCGGCGACAATGCGCCCCAGCACTCGCCCGTCGACCAGGAAATGCTGGCCCAGGCCCTTCTTGGCGTGCAGGCCGGACTGCCTCAGCAGGGCCTTGGCCTTGGTCGCCGGCATCTCTGCGGGTTCAGGCAAGAGAGCCTCCAGAAATAGAATCAGGGTCGTGCACCTGACTTCGACCCTGCCTTGTGGCTTTCCCCCACCGGACAGCTCCGACCAGGAAATCCTGTGGCACCCAGAAGCGGCTATTTACCGCTGCTTCCTTCCGGACCTGACGGGGTTCATAGCTTTCTGCCGCACAGGGCCCGATCTTCAATACCACCCGAAAGAGGCAGTCCCACAAAACATCGGGCCTCGGACGGGAATTCAGCCCCGCTATAGCGGATTTCGGGTACAGGGCACCGCTAACTCCCCGCCTAGCACGACCCAAAG
>JAFGCL010000044.1 GCA_016932645.1 Dehalococcoidia bacterium
CCAGACGCGCCATTTCCACCTCTTGTTTTGGGGACTGCCAGTTTGGCGAAAGTAGGATAGCTCTTTTGGGGTGTGGATGGCAAACTGTCAGCGTGTGCAGCACTAATTGCCCAGCGTCATGTTGTCGATCAGCCTGGTCTTGCCGACATACACCGCCATGGATATGAGGGCTGATCCCTTGATCTGCGACAGCTCGTCTAGCGTCAGGGGATCGGCTATGCTGACATAATCTATGTGGGCCAGAGGCTCCTTCTTGATGAGGGCTACCATTTCGTTGCGTATCTTCTCGGCGTCGCGCTCGCCTTTCTGCCACAGCCCCTGGGCCAGGTTCATCGACTTCCAGAGGACCACAGCGGCCTGCCGCTCCTCGGGGTTGAGGTAGACGTTCCGGCTGCTCATGGCCAGACCGTCGGGTTCGCGTTGCGTGGGCACGACCATGACCTCCAGGTTCATGTTGAGGTCGGTCACCATCTTCTGGATGACCACGACTTGCTGAGCGTCCTTCTGCCCGAAGTAGGCTCTGGTAGGTTCGACGATGTTGAACAGTTTGGCCACCACTGTGGCCACCCCCCGGAAATGCCCGGGGCGGGCAGCGCCCTCCAGTCGCTTGGTTACTCCTTCAACATCCACCCACGTGCTGATCCCTGGGGGATACATCCCCTCAACGGGCGGCATCAGCACCAGGTCGGTCCGCTCTTTCTCCAGCAGGGCCAGGTCGCGCTCCGGGTCCCGCGGGTAGCGGGCGAAATCCTCTTTCGGACCGAACTGGGTCGGATTGACGAAGATGCTGACAACCGAGACGTCGTTCTCGGCTTTGGCCTGCCGGGCCAGAAAGAGATGCCCTTCGTGAAGATAACCCATGGTAGGCACGAAGCCGACGCTGCCCGCTATGCGGCGCCGTGCTTCTTTGAACTCGGCGATGGTCGAAACGACCTTCATTCCGCCGGGTATCCCACCGGGATGATATACAGCGGCCAGTGTTCGTCAGGCATTCCCAGGATCGTGTGCACTTGGTCATCGTCGAATGCACCGATGGGCGCTGACCCCAAACCCAGAGATACCGCCTGCAGATGAATGTTCTGGGCGGCATGGCCGACTTCGATGCAGACATAACGCTCGGCGCGCTTTCCATGACGCCCTTCCATGCCTCGATCGTCCGCAGCGATGACGATACTCATGGGAGCCTCCCGAAGGAATTCTTGCCCGGCAGCCGCCTGGCAAAGCTGTTGAAGCACGTCACCATGAAGCGTCTCCACCAGTTCATGGTTCTGGGGCACGTAGTGATAGACCCCTTCCCTGGCCACCAGATAGAGTTCCAGCGGGTAGATGCCGCCGGCTGAAGGCACAGTCCGCTTGCCGCGGTGGAATACGCCCTGGGCGGCCCAGAGAAGCTGCGAAATCTGTTCCGGGCTGAGCCGCTTGGGCAGATAGGCTCGCTTGGATCTCCTCCGTTCTATGGCCTCTTCCAGGGAGAATGTCCCTTTCTTCTTTGGAGGTGGCAGTTTCACCAGATGTACTCCTGTTCCAGTCCGGCCAGCAGGCTTTCATCCATGGTGTAGCTCTGTTTGTCGGTAGGGAAAGTCCCGGCCTGGACTTCGTTGATGTATTCTCCCACCGATTGCTTGATGATATCAGACAGCTTGGCATACTGCTTGGCATGCTTGGGAACGAAGTCGGTGAAAAGCCCGAGAAGGTCGCTCACTACCTGGACCTGTCCGTCGCAGAAAGGCCCCGCCCCGATGCCTATGGTGGGCACCCCCACCTTCTTGGTTATCAGCTTGGCCAGAGGGGTAGGGATGGCCTCTAGAACGATGGCAAACACGCCGGCCTCTTCCAGCGCGCAGGCGTCCTTAACCAGGCGTATGGCCGCCTCCTGCGTCTTGCCTTGCACCTTGAAGCCGCCCAGTTGATGCACGGACTGCGGGGTCAGGCCGATGTGTCCCATAACCGGAATGCCGCACTCCACAACGCGGCGTACTGTCTCCGCCATGGTCTCCCCGCCCTCCAGTTTGACCGCCTGGGCCCCGGCCTCCTGGATGAAGCGGGCGGCATTGTGGAGGGCTTCGCTAACGCTGGCGTGGTAGGTCATGAAAGGCATGTCGCCGATGATCAGCGACTGCTCCGTGCCCCGGACCACGGCCTTCGTGTGATGGAGCATCTCATCCATGGTCACCGGGATGGTGGACTCGTAGCCCAGCACCACCATGCCTAGGCTGTCCCCGACTAGAATGAGTGGAACACCGGCCCCGTCAATGAGCTTGGCGGTCGCGTAGTCATAGGCGGTGAGCATGGGGATTCTCTTGCCCTTCTGCTTCATCTCTTTGATCTGGAGAATGGTGGTCCGCATCTTCCCCTCCTTCGTGGGGCCGGAGGTGCTGAAGCAGGTGGGGCAGCCAGCCTCCGGTCGCCTTATGATACCATGCCTGGGATCTACGGCTAGAGGCCTCGGTCTCTATCGATCAGCGAATCGGGTCTAGAGGACTTTCAGTGTTTCCGTCAGGTCGTCCATCCATCCGTGCCCCCCGATCTTCTGCTCACGAATGGCGTTGTTGGCGTCAACATAGACAAGCCGCGGTTGGACGTGCTTCGCTTCTTCGTCGGTGACGGTGCTGTAGGTGAGGATGATGACGATATCGCCCTTGGCCACCATTCGGGCAGCGGCTCCGTTGAGAATGATATCACCCGAGCCGGCCTCTCCTTCCATGGCGTACGTCTGGAAACGGTTTCCGTTGTTGACGTCAAGGATGTGGACCATCTCGTAGGGGAGGATATCCGCTGCTTCCAGCAGCAGCTTGTCGATAGTAATGCTGCCCTCGTAGCTGACGTTGCCTCCTGTGACTCGAGCCCGGTGTATCTTGCTTCGCAGCATCGTCCTCATGTTGTTCCTCCTCTGTTTGCGTCCGGGCCAATCACCGACCGGGATGGCTCAGGATCGCATTCAGTTCGTTGGCCTTGTCTCTGTCTATCTTTCCTTTGGCCAGGGCGATGGGAATGGTTTGGCGCCCCAGTTCCTCGTAGGCCGGCAACAGGTCCGGCGCCTTTTCGTGCAAAGCGACCAAGTGCTTCTGCACGGTTCCGGTATCTCCCCTGGCGATGGGCCCGGTTAGACTGTTCGGCAACCCCACGTTGTTCAGGTTGTTCAGAGTGCCTCTCATCAGAGGGAGCAGGGCCTGCGTGGCCTCCGGCGTGGAGACGCCGAAGGTCTTCCATAGGTCGGTGGCCAGCTTGACCAGCGTGATCATGTAGTTGCAGGACAGGACTGCCGCAGCGTGATAGACGACCTTGTCGCCCGGTTTCAGTACTATCCAGTGTCCACCCAGCGCCGCGGCCATTTCCTTCAAGCTGCCCAGCAAGGGCTCGTCGGCCTCCAGGGCGAAGGTGGAACCGGGGATGTTCTCGATGGCATAGGCCACGGTGGCAAAGGTCTGCAGGGGGTGGAACCCGCCCCTCATGGCGTCATGCTTCGTGGCCGGGGCCAGAATGTCGAGAGAGTCGGCGCCGCTGCAGTGCACCACGCCCTGCTTGGGATGCCACTTCACCTGGGCCGCGATCTCCGGTATGATGCCATCAGGGGTGGTGATGAAGACCAGGTCGGCGGCATCAGCGACTTCCTGGGCGGTGTTGTAGACCCGGCAGCCTTCAACCATGCCGGCCAGTCTGTCAGCGGATGCCCGGGTGCGGCTGGCCACTGCTGCCACGATGTAGCCTTTTCCTCGCAGTCTGACTGCGAGGGCGGTTCCTACGGTCCCGGCACCTACGAAACCTACGTTTGCCACTTCTTCCCCCGGCCCAAAACAAGAAAGCCTTCTCGACATGGCCAAGAAGGCTTTCGGAGTCAGTCACCCTATCTACCGTCTCGGTCGTTGCCGATCCAAGCGATCTAGTTGTTAAGCTTACTGGGCTTGCCGATGCTCACCGCCATTCCGGTCGATGGCAATCTCACCATACCAGAAACGCGGCCCGTATGTCAAGCTGAGCGTGAGCCTCGGAACCTCTCAATGGGTTCTCAGATGACGCCCTCTGATTTCAGCTCGGCCAGCTTCTGGGGGGTGAAGCCCAGGATGCCCGTGTAGACTTCCTCGTTGTGCTCCCCCGGCCTGGGGCCGGGCCGCTCGATGCCTCCCGGCGTCTCCGACATCTTGATGACCACGCCGGGCACTGGAATGTTGCCAACGTTCGGATATGGGATGTCGATCAGCATTTCCCGAGCGGCGACCTGCGGATCGTTGGCCATCTCCAGGGTGCTATTGACCTTGGCGCAGGGGACCCTGGCGGACTCCAGGATCTTCATGGTCTCTTCCATGGTCTTGTCCTTCACCCACTCCTTTGCTATGGCCTGGATGGCGTGTCGATTCTCGAAGCGGGATTGGTCGCTCTTGAACCTGGGATCGTCCTTCAGCTCTTCCCGGCCTATGGCTCTGCAGAAGCGCCTCCAGATGGGATTACCGGCGCAGCCAATCATCACGAATCCATCCTTGGCTTTGAGGCAGTCGGTGAAGTTGTAGTAGCTGGTGTTTCCCTGGCGTTCCCGGATCATGCCTCCCACCTTGGCCTCTGCCGCCACTGCCAGGCCGGCGACGCAGGCCACAGCCGTATCCAGTAAAGCAACGTCTATGAATTGCCCCCTGCCCGTCTTCTGTCTGTGGAAAAGGGCGAACATGATGCCCAGGGCGCAATGAGTGCCAGTGCTGAAATCCACCCAGGCGTATCCCGATCTTGTCGGGGCCGTGTCCGGGAAGCCGGTATAGCTCATAGCCCCGGAGAGGGCCTGGGCGATGGTGTCGAAACAGGGGCGCTGCATGTATGGGCCCCACGAGCCGAAGCCGGAGACTTTGGCCACGATGATGCCTGGGTTGATCTTCTTCAGGGAATCATAGCTAAGGAGTTCCTCCTCTTTAGAGCCGCTGACATAGCTGTGCAGGACCACGTCGCTCTTCTTGACGAGTTGCTGCACGATCTCCCTTCCCTTTTCGCTGAGAGGGTCGAGCGTGACTCCTCTGCGGTTGGCAAGGGTCACCATCGTGAGCATACTCTCTCCGTTGGGGGCGAAGGGCCCGAAATTCCGCTCCTCTTCGCCAGTCGGGCGCTCCACGCGTACTACATCGGCGCCCATGGCTGCCAATAGCGTGGCGGCGTAAGGGCCGGCGAACCAGCGGGAGAAATCCAGAACCCTGATGCCTGTCAGAACCTTATCCACGTGCTAGCCTCCTGAAAACCTGACTACATACATTTTAGCGTGCAGCGGGGTATCCCGCGACTTTCGGTTTAGGGCTTGAGGAAGATCAGCGCCGTGTGGAAGGTCAGGTGCTCTGCGGTTGTTCTGGTTCCTGCGGCTTGGCAGCTTGACTGGCCTGTGATTCTGCCTCTTGGAGCTGCCGCAGCAGTTCTTCTGCCCGCGCCGAGCCGATGCGCAACTGCCGTTGGAGATAGGAGGCTGATACCTGTTTGTGGTCCTTTGCCAGTTGTTTTGCCTGTTCGAGGAGTGGGTCCTTGACGGCCTGCTCGCCAGTGTAGGCGAGGACCTCTATGGGCTGTGCTCTTGCCTGGTCGGACCAGAAGCGCGTCACGCGCTCGAGCTCCTGTTGTGAAGCGAAGCACCCTTGCAGGCGCTTTGGCTTCGACAGCTCCGCGGAGAGGTAGAGCATGTCGCCCCGGCCCAGCAGCTTCTCCGCGCCGATCGTATCCAGGATGGTGCGGGAGTCAACCAGCGAGGCCACTGCGAAGCTGATACGCGTCGGAAAGTTGGCCTTGATCAGCCCGGTAATCACGTCCACCGATGGCCGCTGAGTGGCGACCACGCAATGGATGCCCACCGCCCGGCCCATCTGCGCCAGACGGCAGAGCTGGGGTTCGATTTCATCAGCCCTGGACATCATGAGGTCGGCCAGTTCATCCACGATGAGGACTATGTAAGGCATCGGTTTAGGGGTCTTGTTGCTCCTGTTGTACGTGTCGATGTTGTGCACTTTCAACTGGGCCAGTCTGCGGTAGCGGCCATCCATTTCCAGTGTTAGCCACTTCAGTATCTCCACTGCCTTATCGCCTTCGGTTATGACGGGGGTCATCAGGTGGGGTATCCCGTCGAAAGCGATGAGCTCGACACGTTTGGGGTCGATCATGATGAATCTCAATTCCCTGGGGGTATTATTCATCAGCAGCGAGACGATGGTAGAGTCCAGGCACACGGTCTTGCCGCTGCCGGTGGCTCCAGCTACCAGCACGTGTGGCATCTTGGCCAGGTCGGCCACCGCCATATCGCCGGCTGTGCCCTTGCCCAATGCTATTGCCAGCGGTGATTTGCTGTTGAGTCGCCTGAACGAGGCGCTCTCCAGTACCTCGCGAACGGAGACCAGCCCTGAGGAGGTGTTAGGCACTTCGATGCCCACCACGGCCTTTCCGGGGACGGGGGCTTCCATCCGGATGCTGGGGGCAGCCAGCGCCAGGGCCAGATCGTTTGCCAAGGCGGTGATGCGCTCCACCTTAACGCGGGTGCGGGACACCTCCTCTTTTCTGACCTTGGGGTTGCCATAGCGGTCCTTTTCTCTGACCTCTTTGTACTTTATGTCCCAACCGGGCTCGACCTCAAACTGGGTGACTGCCGGGCCTACATTCTTCTCTTTGACCTTGGCGTCCACACCATAGCTGGCCAGTGCTTCCTCGATCAGTCTGGCCCTTCTCTCGATATCAGCCTTACTGAGTTCCGCGTTGACCGTCTCGTCCAGCATTTCGATCTTGGGCAGTTGCCATTCGCCAGGGGTGGCAACCGGGACTTCAGCCGCCACGACCTTTGGCGCTCTGGCGGTCTTGGGCGCTCGCTTCTTCTTCTCCTCTTTCTCCTCGCGCGGATGGATGGCGTTGGATATGAGAGGGATGTGACGCGCCTTCAACCAGTTCAGGGCCCTTTCATGTAGCGGATTATCCGAGTAGCGGTCGGCCGCACTTCCTGCGGCATCTCTGGCCTTTCGTCCAGCCCATCCGACTGCGGGAACAGCCTTGGACACCCCGTTGCTCGTTCCCTGCCAGACCCAATGCGGCGCTACCAGAGCCGCCCCGAGTACGAGCAGGCCCACGATGCGCAAGACCCCCAATGCCGTGTGCCACCCATTCGCCAGATTCCTGCCCCCGATAACGGCCTCGCCGAACTTGCCTCCCAGCGTGGCGTTGCTTAGAGACTCCTGCATGGTCTCGCTCCACCACACCCACGAGTTCTCCATTCCCATGCCAGCCGGCTGGAAGAATGCCAGGAAACCCAGAATTGCAGCCACGAATATTAGAGCGCCGAGCCAGGTGTTCCAGCGTTCCCACAGGATAGGCAGCCGCTTCAGCCAATACATCATGGTCAGGCCGACCATCACCAGCGGCACCAGCAGGACACCCAACCCCAGCGCTACCAGCAGACCGTTCCACAAGACGAACAGAAGGATAGCCACGAAGATAAGCCAGACGGCCCGCAGCGCCCAGCTTTGGGGGGACTGTGCTCCGTCCAGTTCGGCCTTGGTAGACCTGCCCGATCCTTGTCCGCGTGGCATGGTGTGGTAGCTACGCCTCCGTCGTTTCTTCTACTCGGCCGCCGGATGCAACGCATCGACGGCACCGGGCGGCCTCTAAAGCAGGCTGAGCTGCTGCGGCTTGTCGGCCGCCTTGGTCTCTGGGACACCCCGCACTTCAGCCAGCAGCGTCGGTATCTTGAGCATGTCAGCCTGGATGGTCTCGCGAAGCTTCTGCTGATGCAGAGCCGCAGCCGGGTGGTACATGGCGAAGTAGACGAGGCCGCCGTCTTTGCGCGCTCTGCCATGTATCTTGCTAATGGTCTCCCCGGGGAAGAACCGGGCCATAGAGTACCTTCCCAGCGTGACGATTATCTTCGGATGCAGCAATTGGAGCTGGCGGTCAAGCCACTGCTGGCAGGTCTTGATCTCCGTTGGCAGAGGGTCCCTGTTACCCGGAGGCCGGCACTTTAGAACGTTGCAGATATAGACCTGCTGCCTTCTGAGTCCGATGGAGGCCAGCAGTTCGTCGAGGAATTGCCCGGCCGGGCCCACGAACGGGCGCCCCTGCTGATCTTCGTGCCAGCCTGGCGCTTCCCCAATGAAGGCAATGGCCGCATCCTCCGCACCCTCGCCGGGGACCACCTTGGTGCGCTGCCGAGCGAGCTCACACTGGTGGCAGTTGGCGATTTCCTTGTAGAGTTCGCTGAGTGCCGACACGCTTGACCTGACCTTGGCCGATGCTAGCACAGGTCATATTGCAAGTCAATGCAATGGCGAGTCATTTTCCTTGCCTTGGAATTCCCTTTGTGCTAGACTCTACCGTGGCGTAGACCCGCCTCTGGGAGGTCGGGATGGGAGAGTTCTCACCTAGAACCATCGTCCAAGAACTAGA
>JAFGCL010000045.1 GCA_016932645.1 Dehalococcoidia bacterium
GGTGAGCGGGTAGGTCCCCTCAGAGCCGGAATGCACCTGCGTGGCGATCACCATGAAAGGCCAGGGCAGATTGTATGTCTTCCTTTCGATGGTGACCTGGTGTTCCTGCATCGCCTCGAGCATGGCTGATTGCGTTCTCGGTGTGGTCCGGTTGAGCTCGTCCGCCAGCACCACGTTGGCGAAGATGGGACCGGGGACGAACCGGGGCTCCTGCCTGTCGGGTGAATAGAGGTAGAATCCCGTGACGTCGGCCGGCATCATGTCCGGGGTGAACTGTATCCGCTTGAATTCCCCGCCGATGGCCTGGGCGAACGTCTTGGCCAGCGTTGTCTTGGCTGAGCCGGGCCACCCCTCGATCAGCACATGCCCTTCGGCAATGAGCGCTATCATGAGGGCTTCCTTGATTCCGTCTTTGCCGATGACGGCCTTCGCCACCTCGTTCGTTATCTTCTGGTATGTGTCGGCAATCTTATCGAGTTGAGCCAAGAACGTCTCCTTTCTTCAGCATGTAGACCGAAACTGCCAGGAACACCAGCAGCAGAATGCCCAGGGCAGCGTAGGGATTTGAGAGCATCTGGCGTATCTCGAGCAGCCTGATTTTGGATACATCCAGGGGGGCCGTGCTCAGATGCGAGCTATCGACCAGTATTCTCTCCGTGCCGGCTTCATGGCCGGTCAGGTACTTCAGAAATAGCAGGTTATCGTCTTTGCCGTACAGGCTGTTGATCATCATGCCGGGAGAAGCGACAACGTCCACTGTGCCGCTGCCAAGGCGGAATTCGGCGGCCACCGGCAATGGCCCCTTTGGCTCACCCTCCTGCCATGAACCGTCGTTGTCCAGATCCAGGAAGCTCGAGGGTGAAGACCAGGCAATCGCCTCTGAGGCGTCAACGTTGCTGAGAGCAGTGGCCCGGTCCAGAGTGACCACGCTGATGCCCATTTCCTGCAACTGGGAGCTGAAGTCGGTGCTCCGGGGCATCTGCTGGTTCTGATAACAGAAGAGGGGATCGAGCAGAGGCTGTTCAGCAAATGTGATCTTAACACCCAGATGCTCCAGGACCCGGTTGCCGTACCCGTAGTCGTCCACCAATACCAGTCTGCCGCCGTTCCCCACGAACTGCTGCAACTGCGCCATTTCCCCATCGCTGTAGTCCTTGTTGGGGACAGCGATCAGCGCCGTGTTCTGCGGTGCATCAGGCAGATCATCGAGCGAGGTGATGGTCTCAGCATCGAGTTCACTCATCGTGTCCTTGATCCCGTTCCACGCATTGTTCGCTGCGGCGAGGTCCTGGACGGACGGATAGAACCAGATGCAGACGAGCGAGACGATGAGGATGACCGCCACGACAGCGAGCAGGACGCTATTCGGCTTCACCGCCCAGTCCTTTCTCTATACCCCGAGACAGCCTCCTGGTCTTCTCGACATCCTGTTCAGAGGGTTCATGTCTGGAGTAGAGCAGCCTCTCCGCCAGTCTGGTGAACTCCATGAGGCGTTTGGCTATCGGCCCGAGGGCCGCTTCGGTCTCGCGGGTGAACTCCCGCAGAGTCTGGTCCGGCCGCAAGGCGACCCGGGTGATGCGCTGCACCAGTTTCAGAACCAGGGAGTACCAGCGCAGTATCCTCTCGCGCGGTTGGCCGGCGGATTCCGTCGATGCCTCTTCATTCAGATCAATAGGGGCAGCCTGCGCGCCGTACGCCGGCGCCGGCTCGACCGGCTGCGGCGTGGGCAGTGCGGCCTTCGACGGGCGTCTGTCCAGCCTTCGTTTCAGTCGATAAGGGACATAGATGGCGAGGAAGCTGAGGATGACCAGAAGGCCTCCGCAGTTCACCACGTTAACCACGAACACGTTTCTGGTGACGACCACCGGCTCGTTCCAGGGCTCCTGGGGTATGACTTCCACCTGAAGCTGGTCCGTGCCAAACAGGTCGAAGCCCCACCCCATCTTCATGCCGGCCTCGAAGGTCCCGTCGCTGGAACTGGCCACTTCGGTTTCGGTGCGGCGCAGGTCCATCTTGACCGCGGCGCCGCCGAGAGGTCCGGAGTCGGATCTGACCGTGCCTGAGAAATGAGTGCTCCACGGCACCAGAACCACTCGAGGGGCCTTGAGATCAACGACCGGAGTCATCCTGGTCACGGTCAGGCCGGCGGTAGCCACTACCGCCGAGTATCGGCCCGTCGCCTGTGCTGATACGGTGATGACATGCTCGCCCAGGTCTACGTCGGAGGGTATGGCCACTCTCCGGCTGAACTCCGGCGGCGCTTGAAAACTGGCCAGAAGTTCATTGTCCAGGTAGATTTCCACTCTTCTCTCATCAGGCACCGGCGACTGGCCATAATCGAACACGCCGGCGATCTCGGTATCCAGGCCGGGATAGGCCTCTTCAGCGACCGCCAGATTGAGCGTGGCCTCGTAGAACATGACCTGGAGCACTACTTCCGGACTGAGAGAGGCGATATAGAGGCCGACATCACTGCCTCTGGGATAGTAGAGAGCCTGGACGCTTATCTGGGGCACATACCAATAGGGAACCTGGAGGCTCCCCTGGTAGAACCCGCCGGACCCGGTGACGGCGCCGGCATACTGCGATCCGCTGAGAAGGATATCGACCTGTCGGCCCACCAGCGCTTCTCCGTCGTCCGTCCTCAGGATACCCTGGAGGCTGATGGTGTCACCGACGAAGGCAGCCTGGGGGGCGATCTGAAGAGTCAGCTCAGTGGCGATCAGGGATCCATCGTCCGAGCCATCGCCCGAGCCGCCGGGGATGGCCGTTGACATGTTGTTGATGATGTCCAGGTCCAAAGCCAGCATCTGGCGTATCCTGTCTATCTTGTCCAGCACCTCGTCATAAGTCTGCCTCAGGTCACTGCCTTCCGGCGCCGAGGCTACCTGGAAGACCTGGCCACTTTCCCGGACCGACTGCTCCATCAGGGTAAGGTCTCCATTGGCCTCGGACACGGCGCCGGTGAGCTCTGCGACCAGTTGCCGCGCCTCGTCAAAGCGTGACTGCGCGACCAGCACCTTCAACCTCTCGATCCCGGCGTCAATGTCCACCACCTTCTGGGCCACGTCTATGGTGGCAGAGGCAAACTCCTCGGTGGCCTGATCCAGAGTGGGAGGGACGTTGGCGAAGGGCATCTTCTCCAGTCTGCTCTCGACCGTAGAAGGGGCCTTCTCGATCACGAAGTCAAGAGAACCTGAGTAGTAGCTGAACAGGGCAACGCCGCTGAATGCCGGCTTGGCGGTCTCCGGGTTCTCCAGGGGAAGTGCCGCCAGCACCGGAGTGGCCAGCACACCGCATATGACCAGCGCCGCCGCAGTGAACGATATCAGCTTTCTCTCCATGTTGAGACGTCGCATGACTATCACCCCGAGAGAATACCGGCGACTTCGATGGCCACGACCACCAGGAACCCGCTGAACAGGATGTAGCCGATGGTGTCCAGGGCCCGCCTGGCCCTGGGATTCAAGTAGACGTAGAGCAGCGTAATGACAAGGTAGGCGATGACGTTTACGGCGAAGTAGACGCCGAGGCCTTCCTGCCCGGCGAACGCGAGCGCCGTGTTAAGGACCGCCGCTGCTATGGCCAGGTACAGTATGTACCGGTTGTATATCCTCAAGAAAGCACCTCGACGATGACGCGGCTCCCCCGCCGGCTGTGGCTTTCTTCTTTGATCCTCACCGGCTTGCCCAGCGCCTCACTGCAGATGGCGGCAGCTATGGAGGCGATCGGACTCCCCAGGCAGCGGTGGTACCAGATGTCCTCGTAGCGCAGCCTGGCCCCTTTCACCAGCACGTCGATCCGGGAATCGGACGAAGTCACCGCGACGGAGTCCGCCAGGTCCAGCGTGCCGGCCAGGATGAAGGAAGCCGCACCCTCGATGTCTTCGGCACCCTGTCCAGGAGGGCCATTCAGGAGTTCGACGCTCACGCTGCCTGGAGTAGTGACGGCAATAGCCATTTCGTCCGGGGCAGCGCCATACCTTACAATCAACCGCCCCGGGATTTTGCCCTGAACAAGCTTAACCTCCCCACCCTCCAGAGGTATGATCGCCTGGGAACGGCCGTCCCTCATCGCCGACGGCAGATACAGAGCTTTGTTCCTGAGTCCAAGCTCCTCCAGCAGCGCAGCGGTATTCTCCATCCCGGTCTTGAGCAGTATCTGGCACGCTTCAGGCGAGATACCGGGCCGCGTGTTGGCCAGGGCGATGCAGATAATGCCGATGACAATGGTGGACAGAGCCATGGCTGTCAACGGCGCCGATTCCAGGATGAGATAGGCCACAGGAGCGAACAGCGCCCCTGCCAGACATAAACCCACTCCCAACAGTCGGTATGGATTTCTCATCATGCCGGTATCAGAATCCCCCAAGGTCGGTTGATGGCCCAGTGTATACCGAGCACGCGCTTAGCGTCAATTGGGTGTGTTTGAATTGCCACGCACGCTGGCGGAGCGCATCACGACCATCCTTCTTCATCTCTGTGAGCTGATGAGTCGGTTCCCGGTTGCAGGAACAGCCTGGGTATACTATCATACTCCACCATCATGGCATTAAGCCCTGGCCCCTTATGATCCCATCCGGTTCAGCCAAAGCCCGGACCACGCCTGTCAGACTCACCGATGCGTTGCTCTCCATAGAGCCGCTCTGGGTCCTGGCGGCAACCACGCTTGTCTACCTGTCGTATCTTCTGAATGCCAGCGCCATTCTGCCCTGGGTGGGCATCGCCCTGGCCTACGCACCCTTTCTGGCGAGACTCACGCGCCGGGAGTACCCGATACGCGGTACCCCGTTCGATATTCCCATGGCGCTGCTGATGATAGGCGCCGTCATCGGGTGTTTCTCTGCGCCGAACCGGGCCATCGGCCTGGGCGCCCTGCAGTGCATGCTGGTCACCTGCCTCTTCTACTACTCCCTGGTCAACTACAAGCACCCGGCTTCTTTGACGAAGTGGCTCATCATGTTGACCCCTGTCGCCTTCCTCATAGTGCTGGTCCTGTTCGTCTTCGATCTGCCCGGCGTCTCCAGCCAGCCGAACCTTGTGATCGGCGGTTCCGGCACGCACCACGGCCTGGCGATGTACCTGGCCATTCTGGCAGCCGCGCTGCTTGGGATCGGGCTGTTCGCCAGGAACACCAGGGCGAGGCTCCTGGCAGCCGGCGTTCTGCTGGCCGCAGTGATCATCGTGATCGTCATGACATCAGAGTCGCTCACCAGACTCGTTCAACTGACCTCCATAAGGGGACGATGGCCCCTGTGGGAGAATACGGCCGCCCTGCTGAGTGACTCGCCACTAACTGGGCTGGGGCTTGGCTGCTGGGCCATGGCCTACTACGGGACTCCGGTCATCAACACCGAGCTTGTTGGTGGCACGACACATGCCCACAACGCCTACCTGGAACTGTACGCCAACACGGGGATCCTGGGGGTACTGGCCCTCGTCATTGCGCTCGTTGTGGGAGCGAAGCTGTCGCTGGACATCATCAGGTCGCCGCGACATCACCCCTGGTATGGATTCGGCGTTGGCATGATACTCGCCTGCGTCACCACGATGGTCGTGGGAACGCTGGAAAGCGCACCCGCAGGGGTGCCGCTGGTGGCCACCGAAACCTACTACTACATCGTGTCTCCCATACCGTGGATCCTCTGCGGTCTTCTGGTTATCGCGCATCGACTCGTAACAGAAGAGGCCAGGCCGCCACTGCCTGTACCTCGAGGCGGTGAGCCCGGATCCAGCCCCGAGAGCGCCTCATAGGGACGCATGGAGAAGCAGCTTCTCTCAACAGGGGATCGGGATGCTTGCAGCCAGAGTCGCTGCCACGATTTAGCCGCGGACTCCTCTACTGACGTTTACTTCCCAGCTTGGCCTGGGCCCTTGTTATCAGTGTCCGGTCCCTTGTCCGCGTCCTTGACCGGCCCGTGGTTGCGGTCGAGCGAGGCCATCCTGCCCTTCAACGCGGAGGCCGAAGAGCCCTCGTTGTCAGCATCCGGTTCCTGGTCTGTCTCCTGGGCTATGCCCTGATCGCGGCCCAGGGCGGCCATTCTGGCCTTCAACGTGGAAACCGAGGACAGAGAAGACGCCGGCTGCCCAACGGGCTCTTCTCCCTGGACAGGTTCCTCCAGGTGGCGCGCCGGCTCCACCGGCGGCGCGGCTTCCGGTTTGGGTGCGGGTTCCTCTGCCTTGAGTACGGGCTTCTCCTCGTGGCGCTTCCTCTCCGCCCTGGCCGGCTTCTCGCCCTTCCGGCGTCTCTTCAAAAGGAAGAACGCGCTGGCACACACTGCCGCCGCAGCCAGCACCCCCGCGATGACGATGACTATCAACAACCAGGTGGCCAGACCGCCACTGCCAATCTTGGAGAACGTCAGCTCGTCGGTCTCAGCGTACAGTTGGCTGTCAGCATACAACTGCAGGCTGAAACCGTACTCACCTTGTGCCCAACTCCTCGCCGGCGTGTAGTAGAAGGGCCCGTCCAGCGTTTGCGGCAAAGGGGCAGGATTCGCGATCGTGACAGTCTCAAACGGCTCACCGTTTCGCGTCACTGTCAGCCTGACCTCGCCGTTAGGCATCTCCGCCTCCAGGTTGACGACACTATAGTCAATCCGTACTCGTGACAGCTCACCGGAGGCCCGCTGCTCCGGGGAAACGGCGAAATCCTGAATATCGACCGTACTCACTGCAAGCACAACATACTTGTGCTCATGCCAGGCTACGTCGAAGACGTCACTCTTGGCCAGGAACCCTCCATTCTTATAGGCATAAGCCACATAGTTGCCTGAAGTGACCTGCGTCTCCAGAACTCCTTCGACATTGTAGGTAAGCAGCTCTTCTGCGCCATTGATGACTGTGAGAAGCCTGATGTGGGCCACCACCGGGTCGCCGGCAGGGTTGACGGTGTTCACCGTCACCACTCCCCAATTGCCCGGCTCGGTGATATCCGCGCCGACCGGCGCCGCCGAACTCACCAGTTGGAGCAATGAGCACAGGAGTATGAGAACCATGCACAATGGCCCCAGGTACCTGCGGGCCGGTGCTGGCCGTGTGTTCCACCTGTTCATGTTCACGATATTATTGCACATTTCCGTCTGGATTTGTATAGGGGGTCTTGCCAGATTTGTCAAGCTCCTCAGAGCACGCGGAAAGCGAACCCAAACGAAAGCCAATGGAAAGGGGCGGGCATCTTTGCCCGCCCCGTGCGGTCACATGAGCTGAGTTTCTCCGATCGCGTCTACGTTGCCACCGTGAGCAGCCACCCGCTCGTCCAGGCGCTCTGGTGCCCCAGGCCATCCACGGCGCACACCCTCCAGTAGTGCGAGCCATCAGCCAGCGCCTCAAGTTCATCCAGAGTGTACTCGGAAACGGTCAAACTGTCCTTGTCCAGCGCCAGCGAAGAGAAGCTGTAGTCGTAGGCTATCTGCAGCCGGTAGGTCACCCCGGTGGGATCGGAAACGTTCGACCAGTCAAATGACGGCGTGGTGTCGTCTGTCGTATACCCGTGGGGTGGCGACGACCGCCAGGGCTTGGCCGGAGCCGTCGTATCAACCGTCATGGCCCAGCCGGAAGTCCAGGTGCTCTGGTGCCCCAGCCCATCCACGGCACAGACCCTCCAGTAGTACTTGCCATCGGCCAGCGCCTCGAGTTCATCCAGGGTGTACTCGGAAACCGTCAAAGCGGCCTTGTCCAGCATCAGCGAAGTGAAGTTGTAGTCGTTAGCTATCTGGAGCCAGTAGGTCACCCCGGTCGGGTCAGAGACATTCGACCAGTCAAATGATGGCGTGGTGTCTTCCGTCTGATACCCGCGCGGTGGTGATGACCGCCAAGGCCTGATAGGCGCACTCGTGTCTACAGTGAGGGCCCATCCAGAGGTCCAGGCGCTCTGGTGCCCCAGGCCGTCTACGGCACATACCCTCCAGTAGTACTTGCCATCGGCTAGCGTCTCACCTTCAGCCAACGTGTAGTCTGAAGTGGCCAACCCATACTTGTCCAGTGCCAGCGAAGTGAAGCCGTAGTCGTAGGCTATCTGCAGCCAGTACGTCACCCCGGCAGGGTCGGAAACACTAGACCAGTCGAACGACGGCGTGGTGTCTTCCGTCTGATACCCGTGCGGTGGTGATGACCGCCAGGGCCTGATAGGCGCACTCGTGTCCACAGTAAGCAGCCACCCGCTCGTCCAGGCACTCTGGTTCCCGAGGCCATCTACGGCGCATACCCTCCAGTAGTACTTGCCATCAGCCAGCGCCTCACCTTCAGCCAACGTGTAGTCTGAAGTGAGCAACTCATCCTTGTCCAGCACCAGCGAGGAGAAGCCATAGTCTGATGCTATCTGTAGCCAGTAGGTCACACCCATCGGATCATAGACGTCGGACCAGTCAAATGACGGCGTGGTGTCTTCCGTCTGATACCCATGGGGCGGTGATGACCGCCAGGGCCTGGCTGGCGGTGCCTTCGTTACAAACGAAGTCTCGGCCGACCACTCAGACCAGTCCCCGTGATTGTCCTGGTGCGCCACCCTCCAGTAGTACGTGGTCGAAGGGTCCAGCGGTGTGGTAGTGATGCTGGTGAGGTGGAGTACGTCAGTATCGCTGTCGAAGACCGGGCTGGAGTAGTCGCCGGACATGGTGGTTATCTGCCACTGCGAGGCAGCATGAGTGTCTTCAGTATTGTTATCGGAGAAGGCCGATGATTGCAGAGTCGGCGTCAGGCTGACGTCGGTGGCTGCGTCCACCGGCAAGACGTTGCTGGGCTGGTTCGGGGGCTGGCTGATGTTACCGTCCCAGGTGACCGTGACCTCTCTCGCCTCCAGTGCCGGGATGCCGTCATTGACAGCTCCGGCATTCAATGGATTGCCCTGCAGATCAACGCCGTCTCCAGTTCCCAGCCCCGGGTTGTCCACCAGGGCTTGTATGTCACGTATCTGGTTGTAATCAAGACTCACGCTGGACAGGCTGGTGAGACCGGTGAGAGGAGACAGGTCGCTCGCCTGATTGTAGTCAATCAGCAGAACCGACAGGCTGGTGAGGCCGGAAAGCGGTGACAGATCGCTCACCTGGTTGCCGCCAACGTACAGTGCCGTCAGGCTGGTCATATTGAAGAGAGGCGACAGGTCACTGATCTGGTTGGCATCCAGGCCCAGCGTCGTCAAGCTGGTGAGATCCTGAAGCGGTGAAATGTCTACTATCTGATTGGCGTCCAGCCGCAGCAAAGTCAGGCTGGTGAGGTTGGAAAGGGGCTCGATGTCGCCTATCTGGTTGCTGACCAGGGCGAGGGTGGTGAGGCTGGTGAGGCCAGAGAGAGGTTGCAGGTCGCTTATCTGGTTGCCGGTGAGCAGCAACTCCGTCAGGCCGGTGAGGCCGGTCAGGGGCGAGATGTCGCTTATCTGGTTGTTGTAGAGGTACAGCCACGTCAGGCTGGTGAGGCCGGAAAGGGCTGATATGCTGTCCGTCTGGTTCGACCCCAGTCCCAGCCACGTCAAACCGGTGAGGCCGGAAAGGGGCGAGATGTCGCTTATCCGGTTGTTGTCGAGGGCCAGGCGTGTGAGGCCGGTGAGGCCGGAAAGGGGCGAGATGTTGTCCGTCTGATTGCCGTCAAGGTACAGCCACGTCAGGCTGGTGAGGCCGGAAAGGGGCGAGATGTCACCTATCTGGTTGGAACCGAGGCCCAGCGCCGTCAGGCCGGTGAGACCGGAAAGGGGCGAAATGTCGCCTATCTGATTGTCATGGAGGCTGAGCCATGTCAGGCCGGTGAGGCCCGAAAGAGGCGAGATGTTGTCCGTCAGGTTGCTGTCCAGAGACAGGGTCGTCAGGTTGATGCAGTACTCCATCCCGGTCAGATCGGCTATGCCGCGGTTGTTGGCGCTGAATGTAGTCAGCCCTAGAAGGTCAGTGTCGTAGATATCTCCCGTTGGCTTCCCTATGGCCTCTCTTATCGCCGCCTCGAGGTTCGGGTCGGGAAAGGTGACCACATCGGCCCGGACCGTCGAAACGGGAATCACCAATGTCACCAGAATGCCGAGGATGATGGCGATAACCAGGTGGCGCGCCAGATCAAAGAAGTGTTTTCTACTCACGTCTCCCCCTCATTCGAAATCGTGTTTAGGCGTGAACACACAGAGGAATCCAAGGAAGGTGTCTGCGCTGATGTATTAGTCGCTTCGGATACTAACATCACTCGGTAGCGGGGTCAATGCTCCCCAAGGAGGTTCCCTGGGGACCTGACCATGCCGCTGCGAAATGGGGGGTGGAAGAAGCCGCGGTTGACGGACGTTCGTCAGAGCTGCATCATGCCGAACATGCGAATCCGTTCAACGGAGCACGAAGTAGACGCCAACGAGGACCGCCAGACAGACCGCGGCGACCACGAGGGTCCGCCTGACGTCGGAGCGCAAGCGCCGGAATTGCTGGCTGAGGTCCGGGCCTAGCTGCGCGGGCCGCCCGGCAGCGGCTTGCCTGACAGGACTGGCTTTGACCTGTGCAGGTTCTCTGGCGCCCACCGGGGCTGCGGGTCTGGGTGCGGTCCGTCCCCCGCGTGCTCTCCTGCTTCTGCGGGACTTCCTGGGCATCTTGCTCCTCTGAGTGCTCCACCGTCATTCAGACGGGGAGTACCGGGCACGGTCCTGTTGGAATGAACAGTACAGCGCCGGTAAGTAAACGTTAGCTTACATTATAGTCACGGGTTGATGGAGCGTCAATCTCCATCGCCGATGTAATGGACAACTCAGTGCAGCTCAACGTAGAATCAGACGTATACCGCTTCGGGGACTGCTGATGGCGGTCGACACGGAGAGACGCCAGGGGCATTGAAGGACAGAACAGGCGGGCTGAGCCGAACGTGCATGCCCCGTGGTCCAACGTGACGTGTTCTTTCGACAGGAGGATTCATAGCCAACACTGTTTCGCTGTATGTGGGCGATGACTACCGCGTGCCCGGTTTGTTGCAGGGCAGGATTGCCTACGCCGGCATGCCAAACCCAGGCACGTTTTCGCTTGTGCACAAGCGCGATGTCGGGGCAGACTACGCCTACAACCTCTTCTACTCCATCGACGCCCGTGACATAGCAGTGGCCGGAGTGCAGGTACGTGTGGAAAGCGTCACGCCGGATGTGATCACCCTCCAAGTGGGGCGCGGATAGAAGGTGCTGCCTTGACTGAGCCTGCATCGGCCTCCGGCGGACCTGGTTCACGGGTTCACTGCGCCGGCGCTATGTCGCCCTAGCCCCTCGGCTTCTCTGACATGCCCTTCACATAGGCATCGACCACATTGTGACGGCGGAGCACACCCAGCAGCCTCTTGGGATTGTTCCTGTCCACGACCGGAATGCGCCCCACATCCCGCCCCCCCAGTTGGGCGAGTGCCGTTTTCACAGACTGGTCGGGATATGCAACCACGGGACTCTTGCAGGCAATATCTGAGACAGTAAGCGAAGTTCCCTGGTCTGGCGGGACCCCCTCCACATCCTGCAAGGTAACGCAACCACAGAGATCTCCCCACTTGTCCACCACTGGGAACCCGTGGTGACCTGATTCGTGGAACAGCTCCATCAGTTCGGGAAGCGTCATGGTGGGGAGGACTGTTGGGAAATCGCGCGTCATAATGTCAGCAACGTTGATCTCAGCGAGAACATCCGCCCGCTGCCTCTGGTGAACATCCACTCCGCGCCGCAGAAGCCCGAGCGTGTATATGGACTCGCGGTTCAAGGTTCTGGAGATTGTGTAGGCGGTGATCACCGCTGCCATGAGCGGCAGTATGAGACTGTAGTTCCGGGTCATCTCGAAGAGCAGTATGATAGCCGTCATCGGCCCGTGTACCACGGCCGCAAAGAAGGCGCCCATGCCGACCAGTGCGAAGGAACCGGAAGCTTCGGCCGCCGGGCCGGTAACGGTGGGAAAGATCTCGTTGAACCCCAGTCCGAACGCTCCGCCTAACATAGCCCCGATGAACAGCGCAGGTGCAAAGACCCCGCCGCTGCCGCCACTCCCCAGCGTGGCTGAGGTAGCCACCACTTTCAGGACCAGCAGTATGAGCAACATGGAGAAGGCCATTTCACCGCCCATCAGCGCCGCATCGACTCCTCCGGTCAGATTCAGCTCACCACCGGGCCCGTAGCTGCGTCCGTATCCGACACCGAAGACGAGGGGATAGAAGAGACCGATCAGCCCGACAACCAGACCGCCGATGGCAGGCATCAGCCAGGAGGGGATCCGGCGTAGCCTTACTTTGAATAGATCCTGGGTAAGGTAGAAGAAGCGGACGAAAGCCACTCCCGCCAGAGCCGCGACCAGTCCCAACACAACGTATCCTGCCATCTCCCAGTTGCTGTACATGGCATAGTCCGGAATCAGGAACGATGGATCCGATCCCAGGAGGCTGTGAGCCACCAGGTCCGCCGTGATCGAACTCACCAGGATAAACGCGAAATTGCGGCCGACGAATCTCCTCTCGATCACTTCGAGCGCGAAGATGATGCCGCCAAGCGGAGCGTTGAACGTTGCAGAGATTCCCCCGGCTGCGCCGCAAAGCAGGAGGGTCTTGGTCCAGTCCTCTGGCATCTTGAACCATTGCCCAATGGTCGAGCCAATCGAGGCGCCGATGTGGACTATAGGGCCTTCACGGCCAACCGACCCCCCACTGCCGATGCAGATCGACGAGGCCAGAGCTTTAACAACTGCCACACGCTGGCGGATCCTTCCGCCCCCAAGCGCAACGGCCTCCATCACTTCGGGAGGGCCTTCGCCCTTGGCTTCTCGGGCCAGGAAGTAGATGACCAGGCCAACCAGGAGGCCGCCGACGACGGGCAGAATGATGACATAGTAATCCCCGAGGAAATCGAGTAGCTCCGCCCCTCTGTTGAAGAAGAGCCAGCCGAAGCCCCTGATCATGTATCTGAAGCCTACGGCCCCCAGGCCGGTGAGAAGGCCGATGACCACGGCCAGGGTCATGGCTACGGCTGTCTCTGACCCCCGCACTCGGTCCCAGAGAGCGTTGAGCTTTTCCGTGAGGGGCCTGATGGTGCTCAAAGCAGACTGTCCTGCCTTCTATTCGTGGCCGTTGCGTTCATCTCTGCTGCCAGCATCGCCCAAGTGTAGTAGTCTACTACCATCCCTGAGACGGCGACAAACAATGGCTGCTTTATCAAGGCATCCGTTACCCTGCTATGCTTCAACCGTATCTCAGCACCAGGTACAGATTGCAGAGGCCGACCACCAGTACGGTCGCCGGAATGGCATACCTGCAGTACCTGCCCCAGCTGATCCGGTAGCCTTCCTTCTCAGCGATGGCTGTTCCCACGACGTTCGCTGAGCCTCCAATGGGAGTGGCGTTGCCCCCAATATCGGTCCCCAGTGCCAGCGACCATGCCAGAGGCTGTTGGGTGCCGGATCCCAGAGAATAGGCCAGCGTTCCTATGACTGACCGCATCGTAGCCGCAAAGGGGATGTTGTCCACGATGGCGGAGGCGAAGGCTGAAATCCACAGGATGAAGGTCATAGCAATGATCAGACTGGAACCTGACGCGTCACCGATACGCTCCGCGACCATCTCCAGCACGCCGGTGGCCTCAAGGCCGCCCACGCAGACGAACAGGCCGAAGAAGAAGAGCAGCGTCCGCCAGTCGACGCCTTTCATGATGTGAAGGATTTCGGCGTGAGAGGCTCCTCCCCTGGATGCGAAACCGGCCGCGACCGTGAGCGCCGCTGCTATGCACCCGATAAGACCGACCGAGAGCCCGGTCTGGGCATGTGTCACCAGCAGTATCACGACCAGGATGAATATGGCCGTGCAGAGAATGAACAGCCGTCGGTTGTGAATGGCTTCCCTAGGCTGGGGATACTGGTCGGCGGCCATGGGCGGGTTGTCGGCCGCCTGTCGCCGGAGTTCCTTGCGGAAGAAGTAGTAGAACAGGCCGAGCACGGCAATCATGCTGATCCAGGCTATCGGGCCGGTGTTGACCGCGAAATCGGCGAAGGTGTAGTTGAAATGAGTGCCGATGATGATGTTGGGAGGATCACCGGACATGGTGGCGCTGCCGCCGGTGTTGGCGGCGAATATCTCGGCGATGATGACCGGCACTGGGTCGAACTTCAGAAGACGGGCCAGCTCTATGGTCACGGTGGCCAGGAAGAGCATCACCGTAATGCTGTCGATGAACATCGAGAGGAAGGCGGAGAGGAGCATGAAACTGATGAGGATTGGGACGACCCGGTACTTGACCAGTCTGGCCACCAGCAGGCACAGCCAGCGGAAGAAACCGGCGGCGCCCATGCCCTCGACCATGACCATCATGCCGCCGATGAAGATCATGGTCTGCCAGTTTACACCGCCGATCTCGGGGCCGTCACCGGAGACCGCCTCCGCTGCGTGTTTGCCGTACCACCAGTGGGGATCGACGAAGTCATAGAGGCGGAGGACGTGCCACAGGCTCCGCGGCCCGTCGTCGACCAGCGCCAGGATCACAATGGCTGTCAGCCCAGCACCTACGAGTGCCGGAACAAAGCGGTGGATTTTCCCCCGCATGATGGCGATAAACATGCCAGCGAAGACTACGACGGCTAGTATCTGGGCCAGGCTCATGTGGTTTCAGCCTCCTCCTGCAAGCTGCCTATTTCCCTCTGCTGAAGATGCGCGGGGCCACTGCCTTGCGCACCTCCTCGGCTACCAGAACGCTGCTGGCGACCAGGAGCACCAACCCCCAGTCCTTGATGTCCAATGGGACCGTGTAGAACACCTTCTGTAGCGGAGGCAGGTAGACCACGGCCAGTTGGATGAGGACGGCCAGGCCTATCCCCCCAAGCAGCCATCGGTTCTTGAAGAGCCCCACGCGGAAGAGCGAGCGCTGCTCGGACCGGGCGTTCAGGGCATTGAACCATTGCGCCGACACCAGAATGGAAAAGGCGATCGTCCGCGCCTTATCCAGGCCGACTTCAGGCAACTGCCAGCGGAAGACGAAGAAGAGCCCGGCCGCCATCAGAATGGCAATGAAGATGATCCTGAGCAGCATGCCGCTGTATACGATACCCGCCTTCGGATGACGGGGAGGCTCCTCCAGAACATCTGCGTGCTTCGGCTCCACCCCCAGCGGTATGGTGCATACTCCATCGGTGACCATGTTGGTCAAGAGAATTTGAACTGCCACCAGCGGGAATGGAATGCCGGCGATGATGCTGGCTATCCAGGTTAGCAGCTCTCCGGCGCTGGTGCTGACCAGGAAGAAGACAGAGCGGCGTATATTGGCGAAGACAGATCTGCCCTCCTCCACTGCCGCGATGATGGAGGCGAAGTTGTCGTCGGTGAGAACCATGTCTGATGACTCGCGGGCTACGTCGGTCCCCTTCATGCCCATGGCAATGCCGATGTCGGCGGCCCTCAACGCCGGCCCATCGTTAACACCGTCCCCGGTCATGGCGACTCTGTGTCCCTTGGATTTCAGTGCTTCTACTATCCGCAGTTTATGCAGCGGCTCCACCCTGGCAAAGACCGAGATACCATCGATCCGCGCCTTCAGATCGTCGTCGCCAGTTTTGTCCAACTCCAGTCCGGTGACCGCCTCTCCCTCAGGCAGGCCGAGTTCCCTGGCAATAGCCACGGCGGTGGGCCTCTGGTCACCGGTAATCATCACCACCTTGATGCCCGCACGCTTGCAGGCAACCACCGCCTGCTTTGCCTCTTCCCGAGGGGGATCGATCATCCCGGCCAGAGCTACGAAGGTCAATGACCCGTCCAGGCGCTGTTGGTTGAGACCCTCGGGACACGATGGGCAGTCACCGTATGCCAAAGCGATGACGCGCAGAGCCTGTGAGGCCATCTCCAGGTTTGCCCTCTCAATCGCCTCCCTTCTCTCCGCGGTCATTTCGACAGGGACACCGCTCTCGTGAACATAGCGGCTCATGGAGAGGACCTTCTCAGTCGCTCCTTTGACGTAGGCAATGGCCTTGCCGCTCTGCTGGGGGTGAAGGGTGGCCATGTACCGTTTCTGGCTGTCGAACGGCAGCTCAGCCAGCCTAGGAGACTCCTTCTGCAGGGCCTCCTGGTCCAACCCCGCTTTGAGGGCAGCTACCAGCAGAGCCCCTTCCGTGGGATCGCCCATCACCCTGAAGGTCCCCTCTTCCGACTTCAGCGACGAGTCGTTGCAGAGCGCAGATATCCTCAGCGCCAGCATCAGCCCCTCGTCCGTCTGGGGCTGAAGCTGACGGCCTTCTTCCAGGAAGTCGCCAGCAGGCTTATAGCCGGCGCCGGTCACGTCTACCTGCCTGGTGCTCATCCATATCCGGCGGACCGTCATTTCGCTCTCTGTGAGAGTGCCTGTCTTATCTGAGCAGATCACGGTGACAGCGCCCATCGTCTCCACTGCCGAGAGCTTTCTGATAAGGGCATGCCTCCTGGCCATCCGTCCCATCCCGATGGCCAGGACCACCGTGACCATGACCGGCAGGCCTTCCGGAATAGCAGAGACCGCGGCGGCCACACCCAGGGCGAAGACTTCCTCGAATGTGTATCCCTTGATCAAGCCCAGGACGATGAGGAGAGCGATGATTCCCAGAACCAGCACTCCGATATACCGCCCGAACCTGGATACATTGCGCTGGAGGGGCGTTGGCGGAGGCTTAACCTCTTGGACCTGGGCGGTGATCTTGCCGATCTCCGTGCTCATGCCCGTGGCGGTCACTACCCCAGTGCCTTTGCCGTTCACCACGATGCAACCCATGTGGACCATGTTGCCCATGTCAGCGACGGCAGCATCGCCTTCCAAAGGAGCAACGAACTTCTCCACAGGCACCGATTCCCCAGTTAGGATCGCCTCGTCAATCGAGAGATTGACTTCCTCGATGAGCCGGGCATCGGCGGGGATCTTGTCTCCGGCTTCAACTAGAACGATGTCGCCCGGCACCAGTTGGCTTGCCGCATGATCAACAATTCTCCCGTCTCTCATCACCTTGGCATGCGGCACAATGAGGCGCTTGAGGGATTCCATGGCCCGCTCGGCCTTGCTTTCCTGGAAGAAGCCGATAACGGAGTTGACCAGCACCACTCCGAAGATCACCGCGGCATCCGTGGGTTTGCGCATGACGGCCGCTTCAACGATGGCAGCGACCAGCAGGATGTAGATAAGGGGCGACGCAAACTGGCGCAGGAAGATCAGCAACTTGCTGGTCTTGCGTTTCTCAGTAAGCTGGTTGTGCCCGTGCTGGTCCAACCGCCTCTTGGCTTCTTCTTCGCTGAGGCCGGAGCGGCTTGACCGAAGCTCCTTCAGTACTTCTTCAGCTTGGAGATTGTGCCACCTTCTGACCACGCTACCTCAAACACCCCCGATGCCTTCATGCCATTGCTTGTTCTACTACTGGTTGGTGATCGCCTGGAGAACATAATGCAAGCGCAGGGCTAGTCTGACAAAGCTGTGCTTCCCCGAGGACTCCCCGATCGGCATTAAAGCGGAACGTACCCCGGCACTTGCCCGAAGCATCACCATGACCGGCCGATTGCTCAGGGAGACAGAGTCAGCTTCAGCGAGTCCCCACCCTCGACGACATGGGCCGGGCCGCTATCTGGAGGATCCTCCCCATTTCCGCCCCGTCCCCCCTCTGGAACGCATCAGTTGCTCTCTGCCGGCAGATGCCCAGCGGCTGGCTACCTGTCCGGGCGGGCCCGCCGGCGCGCCGCCAACGGCAGGCGCCTTCCTCTGCGCCTCCATCGCCAACGTGATGGCCACGGCTATGACGGCAACGCTCTCCTTCTCGGGGCTTTCGTCCTGGACATCTTCACGCGTGGTATCCGTCCTGGCCTCTTTGCTGCCCGGAACCAGCCGGGTGATCACCATGATGGCTATCATCAAGATGACAAGTGCGGCCATGACCACGGCCACGCCGATTACCGCTATTGTCGCCGCGTCTCCCATATGCAAGTAATCATATACTTACCAATATGGCACGGTCAACTGCAGCATGACGTCAGGATGTGGTGGGGCCCCTGTGATGGAGCCGACAGCGCCCGCGGCCAGCGCATTCTCCACACCCAGCACCTTGTGCCCCACCCTACACCGATAGTATGATATGGCCGGCACCACTGCAGTGAGTCTCGGGTCACCATCGATGCCAAGAAGGCCAAAGAAGCGCCGGAGCACGGAAGTGCGACGAAGGCAAATAGCCGACGCCGCCAGAACCATAGCGGTCAAATATGGTAGCGAGCACATAACCGTCAGAAGGATCGCCAAGGAGATAGGGGTCTCTGAAGGCGCTCTCTACAGGCACTTCAAGAGCAAACGGGACATCCTGTCCCTTATGGTGGAGCGCATCCAAGAAGACTTGGTCGGCGACATCGAAAAGGCCAGCACCATCGGTCGTACGCCCCTCGAAACCCTCGACAGATCTCTGAGAAATCATGTGTCAGCCATCCAGCAGAGAAAAGGCGTCTCCTTTCAGGTAATTGCCGAGATCATCAGCCTGGGTGACAAGAGACTCAGCAGACAGGCATCAGAAGCAGTGAGTGAATACACAAGGCGCATCCGTGACATCGTCGCCGCTGCCATCAGCGCCGGGGAGATACGCAGGGATATGGACCCGGACAAGGTTGCGATCCTCATAGCAGCGACGCTCCAGGGACTGGTCAGCAGGTGGGCTTTGCGCAACTACGACTTCGACCTGGAGAAGGAGTACCTCTCTACATGGCTTCTGCTCCGGGAGGCCATCGCCTGTGGGGAATAGCGTGCGTGCCGCTCCCGTCTCTGGAACAGTCCGGACCGGCGCGCTGTTATTTGCCTGAGTCAATCAACGAAGTCAACTGCCGTATGGTTTCAGCGAATTCATGACCGTACGTCCGCTCCGCCTGCAGCAGTGACTCGGCCAGCCGCTCCGTCATATCAGCATCTACTGACACTGTCCCGTGCAGCGCAATCCATCTGCCCGGGCCGATCGTCGGCTGATGATTCCGGCTTCTCTCCTCAGTCACTTCCTCAAGAGCCTTCTCCTGGGCTTCCCGGTAGGCCCTCTGCATCTCCCCGATCTTGTTCAAGCCATCTTCGATGAGGCCAATGCTCTGGTTCTTCTTCAGGCGCTCCAAGTCTAGAATGGCCGTTTTCCGCCGCTCGAAGCTATGGGAGCTGTAGCTAAGGCTCAACGATTGAACCAGGCTCAACTGAGCCTCCCTTATCATGAACGGTGTGCCCGACTTGAGTTCCTGGCAGATGGCGACTGGATCCAGGTCGTCCTTGTAGAAATCCGCCAGCAGCGACTGAACCTCTTCCTTCTGCCTCGCCAACTCTCTTTCTTCCGGCCCGGATTCACCTGCCGCCGCGAGTTTCGCCCTTGTGAGGGGCGGCAGTTCCTCTTCCCATGTTGCCATGTTGATGCCTCCGTTACCTGACAGCGCTGAGTCTGTAGTCGGCCGTCAGGTTCGCGCCTATTGACAATGCAGACAGGTCACGATAACATGTAAGTAATCGTATACTTACTTAATCGGGCCGTCAATACCTGGGGACAACCTGCCCAGCGGAAACCGGGCACAACACGAATACGGAGTAGGAGGCGCCGACCTGACCGGCATACCAGCCGGTGCATGAGGTCTCAGATGACTCGAGGCACGTGGTTTCAGGCTATGGTGGTGGCATTCTCCCGGAGCTGTCATAGAGCAAGCCATACACCTACAGGGCATCATCGATGGTAGCCAGGACTCAGAGACGCCAGAGAACAGAAATCCGGCGTGCTGAGATCGCCGATGCCGCCGGATCTGTCATGGTGCGGCGAGGCAGCGAGCACATCACCATCAAGGAGATCGCCAGGGAGATCAGTCTGTCTGAAGGCGCTATCTATCGGCATTTCCGCAACAAGCGAGACATACTGTCTCTGATGGTGGAGCATGCCGAGGATTCCCTGTTGAATGATATCGACAGAAGCTTCAAACCCGGACGTACGCCACTGCAGATACTTGAGACCGCCCTGCAGAAACACGTGTCCAGCATCAGGCAAAGGCAGGGTGTCTCCTTCCAGGTCATTGCCGAGGTAGTCAGCCTCGGGGACAAGAAGTTGAATGAGCAGGCATCAGAAGCACTGGACGCGTACACGAGCCGCATCAGAGGTCTCCTGTCATCGGGGATCAAGGCAGGGGAAGTCAGAAAGGAGGTCGATCCCAAGGCAGCGGCATTGCTGGTGGCCTCCATGATACAAGGGCTCGTGAATTCCTGGTTCCTGAGCAACCGTGACTTCAACCTCGAGGAGCGATATGAGGTTCTCTGGGATATCTTGCGCAAAGCCTTGGCGACAGAAGATGCCAAGCCGCGCGGCACAAGAGATGGTCCACCGTAGCCGCTGCCGGGACGGTTGGCCAGAATAACCCGGGTGGGGGAGGTTGACGGTGTATAAGCACATTCTAATCCCGTTGGACGGTTCCAAGCTGGCTGAGGCTGCCATAGCACATGCGGAGAAGCTGGCCAAGGGATGCGGCACGCAAGACATCACGCTGCTAAGAGTGGTAGAGCGCACCAAGGGATACAGGAAGGTAGTCGACCCGAGCAGGCAACCGGAAGAGCAGGTGGTCACTGAACCGGTGAGCCGGAAGGAACGCGAGGCCAGGAGCTACATTTCCAAGATGACTGAGAAGCTCTCCAACAGGGGGCTCGTTGTCTACAGCAAAGTGGTCATTGGTGATCCCGCCCAGGCCATCATCTACCATGCAGAACACAGCCCCTGTGAGATCATTGTCATGGCCAGCCA
>JAFGCL010000046.1 GCA_016932645.1 Dehalococcoidia bacterium
GAAGTGCGTTGAGCAGTGCCCGGTGGACTGCTGCGTGCCTGATCCGGCACACAAGGAGACGCGCGAGGAGCTATTGGAGAAGTGGAAGAAGCAGAATCCAGGCAAGACTCCGGCCGCTTAGATACTCAACGTCGGCCATAGACGAGACAGCGCTACATGACTCGAAATCCCCCTGACGAAGGGGGATTTCTCTTTACCTGCCCAATGGTCTTGAGCGGTCACCTCGCTGGTATCGGGTCTCCCGTTGCAGTACAGGTGCAGTCTTGAGAGTTCAGCTCTCACGTCCCTCAAGCGGCGAACGGACTGAGAAGCCACACGATGACGTACAGCAGGACTATGGCCACCATCGGTGAGAGGTCGAACATCTCCAGCCGGGGCAATATCCGCCGGAGGGGAGCAAGTATGGGTTCGGTGATGGTATGCACAATGCTCAACAGGATGTTCTTGGGGTCAACGGTGAACCAGGACATTAGAGACCGGATTATGATGGCCACGATGAGGGCATAGCACAGTATGATGACGGCTCTGACGAAATACTCCACGGGTCAGTCGCCTCTTATGGCCTTGGCCTTCTCGTACCCGGCAATGATAGCCCGAGCCAGCAGCGCCCGCAGACGGCCTTCCTCCAGCGCATGCAATCCTTCAGCCGTCGTTCCGCCGGGAGAGGTGACCATGTTGCGCAGCTCAGCCGGATGCCTGCCTGACTTCTGCGCCAGGTGCACGGAACCGGAGATCGTTTCCAGCACCAGCTCCAGCGCCATGTCCCGCGGCAGGCCAATGCGCACGGCGGCATCGACGAACGATTCGATGATCAGGAACACGTACCCGGGGCCGCTGCCGCTGACGGCAGTGGCCATGTCGATGAACTTCTCGTCCGCTACGAACACCTGCTTCCCCAGGGCGCCCAGTATCGTCCGCGCCCTTTCCTTGTCCTGCTCGGTGGCTTCGGCGGAAGCCGTCCAGACCGTCATGCCCTCCCCGACTTGGGCGGGTGTGTTGGGCATGGCTCGGATCACAGGTTTGCGGTCCAGGCCGTGGCAGAGCCTGGCCAGCGTGATGCCGGCGGCTATGGAGATCACGGTCTGATCAGCCCTCGTCCGGCCCTTCAAGTCGGCCAGCGCTTCCGGCACGGCATTTGGCTTCACCGCCAGAATGATCACATCCGCCTTCTCTGCAGCATTGTGGTTGATGGAGGTCGTCGCGACGCCATGCTTCTCCGCCAGGTGTTTGCGCCGGGCTTCGATGACTTCTCCGGCAACGATGTCGCCGGCTTTGGCCACGCCCTTGTCAATAAGGCAGCGTATCATGGCCTCACCCATGTTCCCGCCGCCGATGAAGGCAATCCTCATGGCACTACCCCTCTCTCTCCGAAGATGGCCTGGCCGATCCTTACCATTGTGGCCCCTTCCTCGATGGCGACCTCGAAGTCATGGCTCATGCCCATAGAAAGGTGCTCAAGTCCCAGGGAATCACGCATCAGCCGCAGCCGCCGGAACACCGGGCGGACCTCATCCGGATCGTCGGTGTACGGGGCTATAGTCATCAGGCCCTTTGTCCGGAGGTGGGGCAGGCAGGCGATGTGCTCCAGCGCGGCAATAGTGTCCTGCAGGGTCAACCCGAACTTGCCGGCTTCTCCGGCCACGTTGACCTGGACGAGCACCGACAGGTCGCGGTTGGCGTGTTGGCTGAGGGCCTCGGCCACCTTGATCGAATCGACGCTGTGAATGACGCTGAAAAGCTCCGCGGCGGTCTTGGCCTTGTTGCTCTGCAGGTGTCCCACCATGTGCCAGGTCGGGGCTGGTTGGAGATCGGACAACTGTGGCAGCTTCTCCCTGGCCTCCTGTATCCGGCTTTCGCCAAAATGGCGTAACCCCGCGGCAAAGGCCTCCCGGATGGCTGGCGCATCCACTGTCTTGATCACGGCCACCAGGGTGATCTCTGAAGGTGACCGGCCGGCCTTCTCTGCCGCCCCGGCTATGCGTTTCTGGATGGCGGCCAGATTTCGGCCGATGGCCGTGGTCTTCGGATCCCGGGCTGGCGTGTTCTCACCCATGGCTAAACAGTATACCGTGGTTCTGGCCAAACCTGAAGCTGTGGCTTCGGGTCCTGCTGGAGGTCTGGGTGTACATGAATCACGGGCAAGCTTCGCTTCGCCCATACCACCCATCGGAAAACTCGAAATCACGAACCCAAAATCCGAAATCCCGACACGGTGCAGCGGAACGCTGCCGGGAGTCTGAGGGTGTCCCTCAGTTCCTCTTTTTTCTATTCCCCCAAGTGTGGGGGATCAAGGGGGTTGAATGAATTCATGTGGCAGCCTCTAAGGGAGGCGCCCGGGTGCGCTTCAGCGTGTGTGGCAGGCCAAAGGAGCGTGAGGTGATAAGAAAGCGGGCATCTCAGCCAGGCCCAGGACTACTTGGCAGCGCAATCCAGCATGGCCTGGCCTCCATAGACCCATCTGGTGTCCGATATGGTTCGGAAGCCGCTCTCGGTCAGAAGACGGCGCTGCTCGTCCGGCTCGAAGTAGTGATAGCGGTTCTCCTTGGCCAGCTTCCGGTTGTAGTAGAACATCCTGATGGTGGGCGCTATCCACCTGACCATCCTGAAGACGGTGACGCCCGGCCCCACGGCCTGCACGCTGAGCGATATGCCCCTGCCGTAGATGGCCAGTGGCTTCCATCCGGCCCTGGGGTTGGCCAGCGCTATCCGGCCCCCCGGCTTCAGGACACGGTGAAACTCCTTCATGGCCCTGATCTGGTCGCCGGCGGACAAAGTGTAGAGAACGTTGTTGGAGGCGATGGCGTCGAATGAGTCCTCCTTGAAAGGCAACCCCTCGGTCAGATCCGCCAGCACCAGCCGGCAGTCGTCATGCTTCACCCGGTGGCACTGCAAGGCATCTCGACAGAAGTCGAGGGCGACGACCCGGCACCCCATACCCTCCAACCGCAAGGCCAGATTCCCGGTACCGGAGCCGATGTCAAGAACAAGGCTCCCTGGCTCTGGCCGGAGTTCCTGACAGATGGAGGCCAGAAGCTCCACGTATGATGGAACAAGGTTAAGCTTGTCGTAGTCCCTGAAGTACTTGGCCCAGAAATCGCTACCGATCATGATACGGGTATTCTTCCTGCGGAGCAGTCTGAAGAAACGGCATCTCGCCACGATAGGCCTGATACAGACGAACAGCCGAGAACGTCTGGTGTGTGGAATCCCCCTCAGTCACAGTTCAGCGATGCGGGTTTCCTAAGAACGCGCACCAGCCGGGTTGTCGTTTGGGATACTATCAAGAAGAGCCGGCGGTTGTCAACTTCTTGTGAGAACTCACCAGGGATTCTGCCTTGGGAATCCGATGGTTTTGCGGTATGATTGACGATGGACTTGGGTCCAGCAGGCGAAGATGAGAATCGATGCAGTGATATTCGACTTCGGCGGGGTGTTTATCCCGTC
>JAFGCL010000047.1 GCA_016932645.1 Dehalococcoidia bacterium
GAGCAGATAGAGAAGATGACCAAGACCACCCGCAAGATCGGCCTTGGCGTGATGGGCTTTGCCGATGCCCTGATCTGCCTGGGCATTCCCTATGACTCGGAGAAAGCACTGGAAATCGCCGGGAACATCATGGGCTTCATCGACAAGGAGTCCGCTGCCGCGTCGGCCGAACTGGCCAAGACCAGAGGTGCTTTCCCGGCCTTCGAGGGCAGCATATACGACCGGCCCGGCCGGCCCAAGCTGAGAAATGCCGCCCGCACCACCATAGCCCCCACGGGCACCCTGAGCATCATCGCCGGCTGTTCCAGTGGCATCGAGCCGCTTTTCGCCCTTTCTTACATGCGCACCATTCTCGAGGGCGAGCACCTGCTGGAGGTCAATCCCTATTTCGAGCAGGTAGCCAAGAAGGAAGGCTTCTATTCGGAAGACCTGATGAAAGAGCTGGCCGCCAGGGGCACCGCCCGCGGCATGGACAAGGTGCCCGCCTGGGCGCAGCAGGTCTTTGTCACCGCCCACGACATCACTCCGGAGGGGCATGTCCGGATTCAGGCGGCTTTCCAGAAATACACCGACAACGCTGTTTCCAAGACGGTGAATTTCCCGCACGACGCCACCAGGGAGGACGTGGCCAAGGTCTACCGACTGGCCTATGAGCTGGGCTGCAAGGGGATAACCATCTACCGCGACGGCAGCAAGGACAGCCAGGTCCTCACCATCAACCATGCGGGGGCGGCGGAGAAGAAGGCTGAGGTGAAGGCCGAGACGACGACCCGCACCCCGCGCAAGCGGCCCCGCGTCACCGCCGGATCTACCGAGAGGGTGATGACTGGCTGCGGCAACATCTACGTGACGGTGAATCGGGATGAGCACGGCATCTGCGAGGTTTTCTCCACACTGGGCAAAACCGGCGGCTGCGCTTCAGCGCAGTTGGAGGGCATCTCCCGCCTCATCTCTCTCTCGCTGCGCTCCGGGATTGAGATCGACAGCATCGTACAACAGCTCCGGGGTATACGCTGCCCATCCATTGTCTGGGAGGGAGGACACGCTGTTCTCTCCTGCGCCGACGCCATAGCCAGCGTGCTGGAGAAGGAGATTCAAGAAGTCCCCCAAAGGCCCGCCGCCGGCGCGGCGAGCACCAGGGTCAAGAACGTGGCCGGACAGTGTCCGGACTGCGGCGACCTGCTGATCTACCAGGAAGGATGCTACCTCTGCCGCAGTTGCGGGTACACGAAGTGCAGCTAGGTTTGGCGCGATGGTCAGCTAGATGGATCTTGCACCCGACTTTGGCCTTGACGGGCATTAGTTCTGCATGAGACAATATGTCGCATGGTTGATATCGCCCACGCACCTATTTCGTCACCCCACCATTAGTCGAGGAAGAGACGATGCGGTGTGAGTTGGATGCGTTTCGATGAAGAGGGCCTAGAATGCTCGGAATAGGTCTACCTTACCTGCTGGCTTTCGTGATCAACTTCTTGTTGCTGTTCACCCTGTTTGCCTTGTTAGCGGGTCTCGCGGCTTTCCTCATAATCCGCGCTGTCCGCAAGAAGCGCGCGCCCTGTAGCAGCTAGCAGAAAGACCGAAGCAACACTCCTCTCGTTCGCCCCAAGACACTACCCTGAGTCCCCGCATTGTGTTTGCTGCCGAGGCCATCGAGAAGAAGAGTCGTCGCAGGCTTGGACATGCGAATAAAACGGCACCATCCCCTGCTGATTCCAGTTAAGGCAAGTCTCGCTGCTGCGCTGCAACGACTGAGCCCGCCCCACACTTTTCGCTCCAGCCAAGACCTGGTGCGCGCCCACTTTGAGCGGCACGCTTACACTGCGGTATCATAAGTCACCGGAGCACATCCTCCTGTGGCACGGACGCCAAACTACGGAGAGGAGAGGTAGTTGCCAGAAGAAGGCATTCTGTCGTCGGTAGAGTTTCAGATGAGCCTGCTGCTCTTTGTGGCCCTGGCAGGCTATCTGATCGCCTACAAGATCAACCAGTCGGCCGTTGTGGGGGTGATCCTGGCCGGGATAGTGGTTGGACCGAGCGTCCTAAATGTAGTCACCGTCACCGACCTTGTCTCCAGCCTGGGACGGCTGGGCGCCGTGGTTCTCCTCTTTACCATCGGACTCCACTTTAAGATCAAAGACATCGCCAACCTCAAGTACTTCACCATCGCCCTCTTCGGTATCCTTGTCCCCTGGGTGGCCGGTTTCTATCTGGCCAAGCTGTTCGACTTCAGCTATGGGGGATCGATCTTCGTCGGCACCGCGTTGACGGCCACCAGCATAGCCATTACGGCCAACGTGCTGAAGGAGATGGGCAAGCTGGACACCGATGCCGCGAGGGCCATAATCGGGGCTGCCATCATAGATGACGTTCTGAGTCTTCTGGCCCTGTCCGTTTCAGAACAGATTGTGTCCGGGAGCGTATCAGTATCCTTCGTCTTCATCACCCTCGGGAAGGCAGTGGGCTTCCTGGTGCTGGGGACTGTCCTGGGGACGACGGTGATCAAGAGGATCGTGACCCGGCTAGACTGCACCAGTTTCTGCGGTAAGTACCCCGAGTCCATCTTCATCCTGGCCATGATGGTCGCCTTCCTCTACAGCATGATCGCCGAACTGGTGGGCCTGTCGGCCATCATAGGTTCCTTCCTGGCCGGGGTTACGCTGGCCCGGGTCGATCTGAAGCACGGCACGGTCTTCAGAGAAGGAGCGGAGCACCTGCAGATCATCTTTGCCTCCATCTTCTTTATCTCGCTGGGAGTCCTGCTCGATTTCCACATAATCACATCAAACCTCATCTGGTTTATTCTGGCCTTGACGGCGGTAGCCATACTGACCAAGGTGCTGGGCTGCGGAATCCCCGCGCTGCTTCAGCGCATGAGCTTGCGCGACTCGCTGACTATTGGGGTGGGCATGGTGCCCAGGGGGGAGGTGGCCATGATCGTAGCACTGATAGGACTCAGCCAGGGATTGATAGAGCAGGATACCTATGCCGCGTTGATCCTCATGAGCCTGCTGACCACCATCATCCCGCCTCTGGTGCTTAGAAACTGGCTGTTCCGCAAAGGGACCACGCGCGTGAGAGAGACCGCCTGATGTGGGGCCTCATCCGCCGAAAACAGGGGGCCATATCGCACATCGTTGGTCCACGCGCACGAACCTTCCTCCCAGTGTCGGCATTCTGTCCGATACGATGGTAGTCTGCGGGACTTGACAGACAAGACCTACTGGTATATTCTTCCCATAAGACACCCGAGCAAGATATCTCAATGGGGGGAATCACAGGGTTTCTGATCGAAGCATAGATGGTTTGTCTGGGAGGCTCGCCCCCCTTTCTCATGAAGGCTAGCCCATCCATTCGGTGGATGGGCTAACTTCTGTTTTGGCATGCCTCATGACAACGGCCAGGACATGTTCGAGGAATCCGGCGCCTGTCGCCGCCATGCCAACGCCCGGAATGTCCTTGTCCGCAACTCCCGTATAATATAGAATACAGGGCGACCGAGAGATGTCTGTTTAGTTCGGAGGACAATATGCCCAAGAGAGAGATTGAAGTCAACGAGAACGAGTTGCTCTGGGGTCGACTGTTCCTGGCGGCCAAGGTAGTGGAGAGGGCCAGAGAGATCGAGTTGTCCCGCGTCAATATATCGCTGATTCAGGCCATGGTGCTATATGCCCTGAAGCTTTCCCCGGAACCCCTGACACCATCCAGACTGGCCAGGATGCTCTGCCGGGAGCCGCATTCCATGTCTGCCCTCATTGACCGCATGGAGAAACAGGGCTTGGTGGAGAAGAAACATGACCTGTCCCGGAAGAATCTCGTCAGAGTCGTCGTCACGCCCAAGGGCGAGGAGGCTTTCCGGCGCCAGAGGAGTGTGAATACTGTCGCCAACCTTACCTCCAGTCTGACCAAGGAAGAACGCCAGGCTCTGGGCATCTGTGTGGACAAACTGAGAGTCAAGGCGACCGAAATGATCCGGAAGATGACGCCCACCCCTTACGACTACTAAGCAGCCTCCCGGGGTTCGGTGGCGCTTCCGCACGGCCGGAAGCGATGCCGTTCTCATCCTTCGCTGCAACGGGCTTCTGGCCAATACCCGGCCGACATCTCAGTTCAGCCATCAACTCTCTGTCATTCCTGCCCCGGCATCGATCCGCCATGCGAGGCTTACCTTGACCACAGCAGCACCGGATGCTAACATCTTCACTGGTTTCGTTCGATAAGGAGGAGCATACGAAGCGTGGACTGGAAAGAAGAGTACAAGAAGAGACTGGTTTCGGCGGAAGACGCCGTCAAGGCAGTGAAATCGGGAGACTATGTCGTATTCGCCCAACCGGAGGCCCCGGCACTGGGATTGGCGCTGGTAAGCCTGGCTGGCGACATAACTGGCATCAGGATCATGGGCGGCGGCGGCAGCGATCTCCCCATATATGACGCCAGTTGGTATGATGCTTTCCCAGATACCTTCGCCTTGGAGACATCC
>JAFGCL010000048.1 GCA_016932645.1 Dehalococcoidia bacterium
GTTCAACAGGAATCTGGTGGGCAGGTTGTCCATAGCGTCAACTATGGCCCAGTCCCCCACCAGATCCGAGACGTTGTCTTCTCCAATGACCTCCACTATGGGATCTACGCGGATGTCGTAGTTCAGCGCTTCCAGCCTCTCTGCGGCAACCCGCGCCTTCCTGCGCCCAACGTCCGAGTCTGTGTACAGTACTTGCCGATTCAGGTTCGTCGTCTCGACCTTGTCGCCGTCGATGACCCTGATGTGTCCTACTCCGGCAGCCGCGAGATAGATCAGGATGGCAGACCCCAATCCTCCCGCTCCGGCGACCACGACCTTGGCCTTCTTGAGCTTCTCCTGCCCTTCATCCCCCCAGCCGGATACTGCTATCTGTCTGTTGTACCTGGCCGATTCACGATCGCTCAACACGTTCGATACCTCTGCCGACCGCAAATGCGCGGTTTCCTGTCCGGATGAATCGTCAACATCAACTCTGTCTATGGCGGAAGTGAGGCGAACCTCCGTCGGGGGGATTTGCGAGTGATGATATGGCCTGCGTTGGAAGGTTGTCAATAGTCAGCTGAGTGAGAAGAAGCTGTTCAGGAATATAAGCGCTCACTCAGGGCCGCAGAAAACTAGAGAAGGTAGCGATCACGCTCTCTTGGTCTCCTGTTGAAGAGGAATGCCGCTACCAAGCCCGCAACGAGGCCACCGAGGTGGGCCTCCCACGCTATGCTGAGGCCCGCGGATATAGATATGAGCGTGAGCAACACGAAGCCGCCTATAACAGCTACCCATAGGGGCATGGGGATAATGAAGAACAGCAGCACCTTGAGGTTCGGGCGGAGCACTGCTAGCGCTCCCCCAACAGCGAACACAGCCCCGGATGCTCCGATGACTCCGGTATACGCATCTGAGGGCCTGCTCCAAGGGGCATAGAGCGCCACGACCATATAGAACACTCCTCCAAGAAGTCCTCCCAGGAAATAAATAGCCAGAAACTTCTTCTCCCCAACCAGCATAGTTAGATACGTGCCAAAGAAATAGAGGGTGACCATATTGCCCAGAATGTGGAACAGATCAGCGTGAACAAACATGCTGGTCACTATCGTCCATGGCTCGGACGTGAAGTCTCCCGGCACGAGTTGGAGATTGCGAAAGAGATCGTCACTCAGATATGTGGCTATGAAGACGAGAACATTGACAACTATGACGATTAACACGCCAATTGGGTTGGGCGTACGGTAATCTCTCATCTACTCTAGCGGTCTCTACGTTGCGCACCGACTGAAGCTGGGGGCAGCTTCTTCCGCCGCACGAATTAGTACCAGTATAACAACTACGGCAGTCTCAGGGAAGGCGCAGGGCACGTCACACCAGCATCAAGCGGGCGCTCGCTGAGGGCTCATGAACACGTGCCCTGCGGTCCTGTCCGTGGCCAAGCAAGAGAATCCGGGGCACCACCAAGACCGCGGCCGGATCAGGCCTTCGGCATATCAGGTGTAGGACCTGCAGCCTTCCTCTTCTTCTCACTGCGATAGCTGAAGTAGAAGTACGGGTAGAGCAAGATGAAGGTGAGAAGCCCCAGGCTCATCCCCATCCCCAGCGACTTGAGTCCCTCTTCTGGAGTGATGATGACATCCATCGGCACCTGCCCCAAAGCCAGCTGCTTCAAGACAAGCTTGTTGCCATCTCGCTTAATGCCCTGGAATACTGAGGCTACCGTGCCATCGGGATTGTAGACTGTCATACCCATTGTGAGTATCCCCCCCTTCCAGCCTCCAAGTAGTGGCAGTTTGCCTGTTTGGGGAGCGGTTGTCAACCGCTGGCCGGGTACCAAGGTCCGCAGTCGTGCCCAGGTGATCTGACGTCACGGTGCCAGTTCACAATTGTGACCGACACGAGCGCGGCAATCCTTGGGTTTGCACCGAGGTGCTTGAGGGGAACCATGCAGAACGAGCCATGCGGGGTTGTCAAATACCGGGCATTGTGGCCGACGCTGCTCTCACGCCAGGCTGGATGCCTGTCCTAGCAGCGCACCGTGAGGCGAGGGCGGGGCGACGTTGGAGGGCTGAGCTCTTTTCAAGCCAGCGCTCTCGAACCTCCTCGAATTGCGCGATGATGGCTACTATCTCCTCTTGAGATAGCTCAGGCCGGGTACGGTCGCACTTCTTGTCCCACCACCGGCGGCACTGCTGCGACACAGCGCAACCGTCTTCGGTGCTGGCGTTTCTCAGACAGCAAGCATCAAGGTAGCCACCGATACTCCGGAAGGTGGTCCCCAACATGAGTTCATAGCGAGGATCCTGCCGCAGGTATCCCCTTCTTCTAGCTGTTACTACCATTCTATGCACATGCCAAGCGCAAGCAATCATGCGGTCACACAAAGGAACCGCCCTCTACGGGTCAGTTTCGTTGTCGAATCGCAACCCCGTCCACAGCCGCGGGCAGTCAGTGCTTCAATGTTTCGCGCCAACCCCGCCTGCCGGCCGGTCAATTCTGCTGCGCACCTGTTATTAGTCGCTCGAGCGCATTCGACTCCCTCGTTTGGAACCACCCCGCTGCGGGCGCATTTAGTGTGGCCTGGAGTATCTTGATCCCCCTCTTAAAGAGGGGCCTAGAGCGGGTGCGCCCCGTTGCGCCAGCCTTATTACCGGAACAATACAAATGGTGTCAGTGGGTCTCTTCCATCAGGGTGAATGAGAGACAGGATTCTTTGTCCGGCTGCCCTCTCACTATGACCTGCGCAATTCTCTCGTAGGGCACGAATCTGAGCGACATCCCGCCGCCCTGCTCGTATGTTTCGAGCCTGATGTGGTCATCCTCAGTCCACATGCGCGCAACAGTCACGGTAGTGCCGTCAACAAAGTTGAATTCGACGGAGAGCGCCGGGGACTCTTTGACCTTGAGGAACTTGCTTATGTTGTCGAACCACTTGGTGCGGGCGAAAGAACGACTGCTCAGCATCGTCTACCTCCTGTCGACTTCACGCCAAGCTTACACGGACGTCGGGGGTTGCACAAGACTCATCGGCCGGTTGTTGGCCCGGTCCCAGTGGCGGCGAACGATCAACCCCAGCCTTCCCCAGTATCCGCGTCGGCATCGTGGTGGCGCTGGGGGGCAGGCATACTGGCCTATGTCCTCAGCAGGAGGCCAGGAGGGGCGCAGCAGGATCCAGAGACTTCGTAATGTTTCAAGGCCCGCATCGCCAAGCAGCCGCCATGCGGGCCTCAACTCTCCGACGCGATTGCCTTCAAGCGCTGCAGTGCTCGGTTCGGGCGATGATCTCGTCCTGAACCTCTTTGGTCAAATCGGCAAAGTACGCCGAGTATCCCGAAACCCTGACCATGAGATCGGGATACTTCTGTGGATTCTGTCGCGCATCCTGAAGCGTTTCCCGGCTCACCAGGTTGACCTGCAGGTGCATCCCGCCCAACTCGAAGTAGCCCCGGATGAGCGCACTCAGTATCTGTGTACCTTCCTCCCCGCTGAGGTCGATCGGGCTGAACTTCATGTTCACGGACACACCCCCGGTGGCCAGCGAATAGTCCACCTTGGCGATGGACTTCAGACAGGCGGTGGGCCCCTTCATGTCAGAGCCATCAGAGGGCGAAAGGCCATTGGCAAAGGTCTGGAAGGCCTTGCGGCCGCTGGGCAGCGCTCCTACGAAGCGGCCAAAGCCCTCATGAGTAGTCATGCTCAGGAACCCCGGCAGGTAGAGTCCTCCCCGAGTATTGCGGTGGCGTGCCACCTCTTCACAGAATATGCGGGCCACCAGCCTGGCATACCTGTCGGCCAACTCATTGTCGTTCCCGTACCTAGGCACACGGTTCGCCAGCCAGTACACATCTTCATACCCCTCGAAATTGGCTTCCATGGCCTTGAGAAGCTGCTCCATGGTGACCTGTTTCTCGACAAACACCAGCCGGTCGATGGCCGCCAAGGAATTGGCCACATCTGCGGTGCCCACCCCCTGCACGGTAGTAAAGTTGTAGACTGCGCCTCCTGCCGTAACATCTTTCCCCTCGTCCAGGCAGCCTCCAGTGAGCGCGGACAACAAGGGGCTGGGGTAGAGCTGTTCATGAGCGAGTGTCAAGGCATTCAGCCCGATAACCATCTGGTCCACCAGCCAGGACGTCTGCCGCCGGAAAGCTTCCACGACATCGTCCATGTCACTGAACCCTAATGGGTCGCCTGTCTCCACGCCGATCTTCTTCTGTGGCACCGGGCAGTAGCCATTATGCAGTGCCATTTCCAGGCAAATTGGCAGGCTCATCAAAGCCGCATCCGTCGAGCCGAAGGTCTTGCGGGGCACCGATATCTCGACACAGCCAATGATCACATAGTCGCGGGCGTCTTCCTCCCGGATTCCCTTGTCCACGAGCGCCGGAATAATCACCTCATCATTCACAAAGGCCGGCATCGCTCCGCCGCTCTTGAGCACCTCGACCGTCCGCTGCAAGTAACCCACCGGCGACTTCTCATGGATTCGCGCATGTAGGTTGGGGTGCCTGGTCTTCAGTACTTCTCTGGTATCGAGGACGGCATGGGTCAGGTCATTCGTGGCATCCTCACCATCAGGAGTCAGTCCGCCAAGGGTGATGGCGGGGTTGGCCGGGAAGCCGGTGAAAAAAGGGGCAAGGTAGTCGCTGAAAAGCGGGACGAACTCTGACAGCTTGATGAAGAGGGAGCCCAGCAGTTCAATGGCCCGCTCTTTGGACAGAACGCCTTCCTTCAGGTCGTGTCTGTAGTAGGCAAGGAGATACTGATCCAGCCTGCCCAGGCACAACGCCTGCTCGTAGTTCTCCTGGTGAAGAGCGACTTCCAGAAACCAGAGGCTCTGGAGAGCCTCGTGAAACGTCTTGGCCGGCTCAGCCGGTACCTTCCCGCATATCCGGGCGATCTCCAACAATTCGGCCTTCCTGGTCCGGTCGCTCTCTGTCTCCGCCAGAGCCAGGGCCTCGGCCTGATATCTGCGGGCGAAGTCGATCACTCCCTGACAGGCTAGCTCCACCGCCTGGTAGAAAGGTCGCTTTCTCAGCTCTTCGGGATCAGTGCCCAGAGGCCCATCCAGATCGGCGATCCTCTGCCTAGCTTCCGCCATGATGCCATTGAGTCCCACCTTGACCAGCTTCTCGAAATCAGGGGCCGTGTGGGAGATGCCGCCAGCCTCGGTTAAAAGGAAGAAGCCGAACTGCCCCAGGAGATACACCGGCATCGGCGGCGAGGTGAAATCGTCGGCGTAGTCCGCCACAACCTTGTCTGGCCAGAAGGGGAAAACCTCGTTCTCCAATTCCTGTCTCTCTGCCTGGCTGATCTGGAGCGAGTTCCCTCCCCGGTCGGCCAGATTGCCCAACTCCGGCCAAACCAGCAACCCGAGGAACTCCGGGTAGATGATAGCTCCCACTCGCTTGCTGGTGAGGTTGCCGACCAGCAGTTCATCAGGGTATATCTTCACGCTCATATTCTTCAGAACGTGGGATACCGCTCTGGCCCGTCTCGCCACCGGCGGCTCGAACCAAACATGGGGCGCCTTCATGTACTCGGTCAGATACCGCGCCCGTTCAATGCAGACGCTCTTGGGGGACTTTAGCAGCTCTTCATGGAGTCGCGCCAGCCTGGGAAAGCGATCTGACTTTCTCTCCGAGATTGCCACCTCTTCGCCCGCCATCTCACTGCCCTCCCTCTCATACCTCAGTGGTTATCTCCTGGCAAACGCGATTCAAGGAGTTGAGGCCCTCCAGGTGCTGCTGGCCGCTGTTGAGCCGCCGCCGGGCCTCGTCACCCCACTTCCTGCAGTACTTCGGCCCCATCCTCTTCCCCCTTGGCTGCACAGCAGCGGTGAGGGCCCTGTCGTATGTGCGTAGTGGTAGCCTGATGATATCCGCACCCGCAAACCCATGTCAATGCGTTTTGACGCCGGCCCATAAGGCCTCGTTCCTGTTCTGACTCCAGGCGTGCCATGCTATACTACGGTCATCCGGTAGAGACCATCCTCAGTCAATGACTCCATCCAAAGGGAGGACGAGATGCTGGTGAAGAAGGTTCTCATTCTCTCACCTTTGCCCGAAGACGCGGCCAGGATGCTCATCGGCAGCAAAGTGACTGCCGCGGAATTGGAGGGGGTGGTCATAGCTACGTACAAGGGATCTTCTCAAGCCGACCTAGTCCAGGCTGTGGCGGACGCCGACGTTATCATCGGTGACTACACCAACAATGTGGCCATGGACGCCGACGTGATGCGGGCGGCCAAACAGTGCGTCCTCATACAGCAGCCCTCAACCGGATACCAGCACATCGACGTTAACGCCGCCGCCAGGGAGGGCATCCCGGTGGCCAACACCGCTGGCACCAACACGTTCGCGGTGGCAGAGCACACCATTATGCTCATACTCGCCTGCCTGAGGAAGCTGCTGCTGGCCCACGAGAAGACCAGGCGGGCCGAGTGGGCGCAGGATGAGATGCCGTTGTACGGCGTGTTTGAGCTGTGGGGAAAGACGCTCGGCATCATAGGAATGGGGCGGATCGGTAAGGAAGTCGCCCGGAGGGCAAAGCCGTTCGGCCCGCGACTGATCTACTATGACGTGGATCGGTTGTCTCCCGAACTGGAGAGGTCGCTGGACTTGACTTATCATGCTCTGGACGAGGTCATGGCGCAATCCGACGTGATAACGCTTCATACACCCCTCACTCCCCAGACCACGAACCTCATCAATGCGGAGCGTATCGCCAAGATGAAGCCGAATGTTGTCATCGTCAACGTCTCCAGGGGAGCCATCGTCGACGAAGCCGCCTTGGCTGTGGCGTTAAAGGAAAAACGAATACAAGGTGCCGGCCTGGACGTCTTTGCTGACGAGCCTATCATGCCCAAGAATCCGCTGCTCGATGCGCCCAACATTATCCTGACTCCGCACATAGCCGGAGCCACGAACGAGTCCAGGTCCCGCATCATCGAGATGACCATCGACAATGTGGTCAGCATGCTGAGAGGGCAGGAGCCCGTGAACATCGTGAATGGCGTCAAGCCGAGGTTCTCGCGGTAGTCCATGCGTTGATCTCGAAGAGGTGCAGGAGAAACTCTCCTGCCGGGAGTCCGAGGGTGTCCCTCGGTCCCCCTCTACTTCCACCCCCAATAATGGGGGCAAGAGAGGTGATCCATGTCTGAGCAACTGACAGGTGCACAAGCACTAGCTAAAGCCCTGCTCAAGATGGGCGCTACCAGAATCTATGGCATCATCGGCACATCCAATGTAGCCTTCGTCGACGCGCTCTATGACATGCGTGACCAGATACGGTACATGTCATGCCGCCACGAGCAGGTGGCGGCCAGCATGGCAGACGCCGAGGGAAGGCTGACTGGCCGCCCGGGGGTGGTGCTGGTGCACTCGGGCCCGGGCGCCCTTAACGCTTTGATTTCCGCCGGCAACGCCTACAAAGACTCCTCGCCGATGATGATCATCGCAGGAGCCGTAAAACGCCGCCTGGTGAAATGCGACGGCATGCTGGAGGTGGACCACCGGCGCCTCTTTGCCCCGCTGTGCAATGGCACCTTCCGCGTTGAATCGACGGCGGAGGTGCCCGGGGTCTTCTCACTGGCGTATCGCGCCGCCATGAGCGGCGCGCGGGGGCCGGTGCTGATCGAGGTCCCGGAGGATGTCTGGTCAGAGAAAGCCGAGATAGACATCAAGGAAATGCCGCTCGCGGCAGATTCGCCTCCACCCATCAGCCAGGCAGAAGTGAAAGCGGCATTGGAGATGCTCGCCGCGGCCAGATTGCCACTGATTCTCTCTGGAGCAGGCGTGGCCTATTCGCATTCCTCGGCCGACCTGGTCAGGCTCGCGGAGGCGCTCTCGCTCCCCGTGATCACCACCGGCAACGGCCGCGGAACCATCCCGGAACCCCATCCACTGTGCCTGGGGCGCGCCGGCTTTGGGGGCGGCAACTGGGTAGCCGACAAGGCCCTGGAGAAATGCGACGCGCTGCTGTGCCTGGGCGCCGGAATCAGCGACATGACCAGCTACGAGTTCACCACGCCGATCGGAGCCAAGAGCATCATGGTGGTGAACATCTCGCCGGAGTGCCTGGCGCCACAGGCTCCCAACAGCAGGCTGGTGCTGGGCGACGTGGCCGACTTTCTGCGCCAGGCACTGGCCGAGGTGGGCCAACGTCGGGAGCCGCCGCGCTCGGCCTGGAGCGATGCGCTGGCCGAAGCCAGGCAAACCTGGGACCTCATGCTCTGGGCTTGCACCTCCCGCCAGACGAAGCTGCCCTGCCCCGGCTACGTGATCAAGCAGTTGGCCGGCAAGGTGCCTGAGGACACCATCGTCAGCGTGGGCGCCGGGATGCATCTGCTCTACCCCATGGCTTACATGCCCTGCAGGCACCCGCTCACATACTTGTCCACCGTCAACTTCGGCTCCATGGGCTTCGGACTGGCGGCGGCCATGGCCGCCAAGCTGGTGTACCCAGATCGAACCGTGGTGGCGGTGCTGGGGGACGGGGATTTCATGATGACCATGCAGGACCTGGAGACAGCGGTGCGGGAGCACATCGATATCAAGATTGTGATCTTGAACGACTTCCGCTACCGGGTGCTGAACTTCCGCCAGAGGCTCCAGTTCAGCGGACGGATAATTGGCACCGAGCATAACAACCCCGATTTCGCACAGGTCGCCAAGTGCTTCGGCGGTGCGGGCTACCGCCTCGACTCCGCCGACCGGGTAGACCAGGTGCTGGACGCGGCGCTAGCGGAGCAGGGCTTGACAGTCGTCGATGTCCTGATCGACCCGGACGACGTGCCTCCCATGAACGCCGAGGCCACCCTGCGCATGTCAGCGGGCTAGCGGAAGGGCCTCAGGCCATGGCGCTCTTCATCTTCTTCATCGCCAGGCCGACTGCGCCCACCAGCAGGACATCCAGACCAATAAGAACCAAGACATGGATGGCAATATCCGGCCATCCCGCGCCCTCCTGGCTGATCCGGACTACCGGTTCAACCAGATAGTAGGTGGGGAAGATCTGCCCGATCCATTGCGGGATCTCGGGGAAGAGGTAAATGAAAGCCGGGGCAAACAGCAGTATGCCCCCGGTCTTCCAGACGGCGAACAGGGAGGACATGTCCTTGGCAAAAGCCCCCAGTATCAGGCCCAGTTCAGCGGCCATTATCGCGCCCAGCGCCAGCATCATCGCCAGCAGGCCCGGCTCGCCGCCGAAGGCCCCGTTGAGAGCCAGAATGATCAGCCCCATCGCCAGGCTGACAGAGAAGCCCAGTATGCCCTTCGCCAGAACCACCTCCAGCATCGTGGTTGGAGTGACGGTCAAGGCCTCCAGCGTGCGCTTCTGCTTCTCAGTCACCAGAGACGTCGCCGGCAGGAACATGCCGCCGATAAAGACTGCCATCAGCACTATCAACGGCAACAGGCGGTCGCTCCAGGGGACGCCGGCTTCCTCGCCAAGTGTGGTTATGGTGACTTCCACCGGAGCTTCGCGGCCCGATAGTCCCCTGACCAGGTCCAGCAGTGTCACCTGCGCAATGACGCGGTGCTTGGCCAGGCTCTCTCCCCATACGTACGCCGTAATCTCGACGGCTTGGCCCTGTTGGACAAGGCTGTCGAAGTCTTCGGGCAGGACGATGCCGAAGTCCACGGCGCCGGCCCTGACGGCCTGCTCCAGATCGCCGACAGAGCCGTATTCCCTGGCAGTCACAGACGGGCTGTCCTGGACCATCTCTACCAATTTTGAATCCCCTTGGTCGGTTATGCCCAGCCGGGGCTTGTCGCTGAACAGAGTCCCGAACACCAGTGACAACACCAGCGACAGCACGATGGGAAGCAACACCGACCACAGGAAGATGAAGCTCTTGGGACCCAGGAACAGCTCTCTTCTCAGCAGGATGCCTACCCGCCTGACGCTCATTGGAATCTCCTCCTCAGCGCCACCATCCCGACCAGCAGAAGGAAGGCGCTGAACGCCACGAGAATGAGCAGGTTCTGCCAGACGTCAGGCCAGCCCGAACCGTAGTTGGCTACCTTGTCCACTGTATCCACAACGTAGTAGGAGGGAATGATCTTGGCCCATCCGGTGATCACGCCGGGAAACAGAGTGCCCATGGCGGGTATGACCAGGATCACCAGGGCCAGCACCCCCCAAGCCAGCACCGACATCATGTCCTTGGCCAGCGAGGCCATGAGGAAACCGACTCCGGTGACCAGAAGGGCCGCCAGCAGCAAGGCCAGGATGATGATCGCCGGCTGCTCGTTCAATCCGCCAACGAACGCCATGAACAGCGCTGCCTGACCGAACGCCAGCGTTATGCCGGTAATGCCCTTGGCAGCGAACAGGTCCTTGACCGACACCGGCGTCACCAGCAGGGCCTGGATGGTGCGTCGCTCAATCTCCTCGGTGATGAGGGTGGCCATGCCGAAGGTCTCGAAGATGACCAGAAACACGGCGAACAGGGGACGCATGCGGTCGCGGGGTGGGATCTGCTCCCCCGCCATGTCCGGTCCGGGCAGTATCGTGGTGGAGAATTCCACCGCCAGCGGCTGGCCGGATAACGTATAGATCATCTCCCGCATCAGAGAAGCCACCGCCTCCTTGGCCTCCTCCGTCACGTCGGAGGCGACGTACAATGTAATGCCGGGCTTCTCGCCCGAAGCCAGCTTCTCCCTCAGATCAGCGGGCAACACAATGCCGGCCACATAAGCGTAATCTGTCACCCCGTCCTTCAGTTCATCTTCGGACTCCGCCATGTGAATCCGCAGCCCCTGCTGCTCCATGTCGGCCACTATGGTCTGCCAGCCCGGCGCATACAGCCCAATCTCCATGGTCTCGTCGACCGACCTGGGCATGATGAAATAGAGTCCCACGTAGACGACAAGCGCCAGCGGCGTCACCAGGGCAAAGAAGCGGTTCCTGAAGAACAGGGTAAAATCCTTGACCACCAGCGCCCGGATGCCCGCCAAGTTCATTCCTTTAGCCCCCGTCCAGTGATCTTGATGAAGATGTCCTCCAGGGTGGCCTCCTCGCTGTGGATAGTGACTACCCTCTCCCCGGCAAACAGCTTGTGCACCAAGTCCGGCGTCTCAGGCTGATCCAGGACCACTTCACGGTCCAGTAACTCTCCGGTCGGCGTTTGGATCTTCGCCTTCAGGGCCCGTTTTCCATACTGCTGCTTCAGATTGTGCGGGGTATCCAGGGCCACGATCTTGCCCCCATTCATGAAGGCCACCCGGTCGGAGAGCTTGTCCGCCTCCATCATGTCATGGGTGGTCAGGAACACTGTAGCTCCCCGTGCGCGCTCCTCAAGGATGATGGAGCAAATGGCTTCAGCAGACGTCGGGTCAAGCCCCGCGGTGGGCTCGTCCAGAAAGAGAATCCTCGGTCTATTCACGAGCGACCTGGCGACCATCAACCGTTGCTTCATACCCTTCGAATAACCTTCCACCTTATCCTTCTCCCTGCCATCCAAGCCCACGCGCTTCAGCAGCGTCTTGCCATCGAAGTCGCCGACGCCAAACAGGCGCGCAAACAGCTGGAGATTCTCCAGCGCACTCATCTGCTCATACAGGTTGGTCTGCTCAAAACAGACGCCGATCTCTCCCCGCACCTTGCCGGCGTCACTGGCTACATCCATCCCCAACACTACGGCTTTCCCTCCCTTGGGCTTGAGTTGCCCGGTCAGCATCTTTACCGTCGTAGTCTTGCCCGCACCATTGGGCCCCAGGAAGCCCAGAATCTCTCCTTCGGCGATCTTGAAGCTGATGTGATCCACGGCGACCAATTCCCCGTAGCTGTAGGTCAGTTCCTCGGCCACTATTGCATCACCGGCCATTCTGTCCCCTTTCCCTTATCTTGCTTATCGCCCGCCAGTGCTCCCGGCGCCGACCTGCCCATCAGACCATAGAAGTAGAGCATCATCAGTTCGCGCACCAGACTGGCGGGTTTCTCAGAGCCCGCCAGCAGCTGGGGCTTGGCCATCAAGCCATTCCGGAAGATCTCCGTGTACGTCAAGATGGCCTCAGGCGACAACCCCGGATTCACATAACCCCGTCTCCTGCCTTCGTCAAAGAAGCCGACTATGATCGGCATGATCTCTCGCTCATAGGTTGTCCTGATGAACTCCTGCATCTCGGGGTCATTCGTGACCCACGTCTTCTCGAGCAGTTCTCCGCCATACTGGCCGACCAGCCTTGTCTTCCCCAGGACGATACCTTCCAGCTTCTCCGGGAATGGCAGTTCATCCGACATCAGGACCCGATACTCCTCCATCACATTCACCACAAGGTTCCTCACCACATCCCGAATCAGATCTTCCTTGCTTCCAAAGTAGTTGTATATGGTCACCTGCGAGACGTCCGCCTCGCGGGCTATCTCTCTGATGGTCACCCTCTTGAATCCGCGCAACTGGAACAGCCGTAGCGCCGCCCGCCGAATGCCCTCCTTCTTGCCCTCCGTCCTTCTTTCGGAGCCGCTCCCCCGAGCGCGTGTCTCTGGTCTTGGCTGCTGAATCATATGAAACATTCTATTTCATTTGTTTCAAAGCGTCAAGAGGGCAGAGTAGGGGTCAAGGCTGAGGCAGAACATTCCACGCCTCACCCGATGGTATAATCTGTCCCGCAGGTGTTTCTCTCATGGCCAAAGCGATTGACTTCTCAGATGACCTCAGGATAGGCTACGCCCTGGGCGGCGGTGGGGCTCGGGGCCTGTCCCACATCGGGGTGATGAAGGTTCTCGAAGAGCACGGCATCTACCCGAACGTAATCGCCGGGACGAGCATCGGCGCTCTGGTCGGCGCGCTGTACGCCAGTGGGCTCCGGGCCGGCGATATAGAGCGGGCGCTGCGCCTGGACTTGAGGCGCCTGGCGATGCTGGCCGACGTCACTTGGTCTCTCAGCGGCCTGGTCAAAGGAAACCGGGTCGCCACGGCACTCGAGTCTTTCCTCGGTGATCTGAGTTTCGCCGACTTGAAGATCCCTTTTGCCTGCGTGGCCACGGATATAATCCACGGCCAGGAGATAACCATTCGAAGCGGCCCCGTGATCACGGCCGTCCGGGCCAGTATTTCAGTCCCCGGTCTTTTCACGCCGGTCAAGGTGCGCGGACGATACCTCGTCGATGGCGGGCTGGTCAACATGGTGCCTGTCAGCACCTGCCGGGACATGGGCGCAGAGTACGTTGTCGGTATCAATGTCATCCCTGATCCGGCTGGCCTCATCCATGAATCGGAGGTTCATCAAGACGACGACCATGAGCAGGACGAAAGCGCCCGGAGGTCGCGCTCACGGAAATCAACCCAAGCCAAGTCGAGCGCCCCGAATGTGGTGAAGGTACTGATCCAGTCGCTGTACATCCCCGGCTACCGGATAGCCATGGAGAATCTCGAGGCCGCCGACTTGGCCATCAGTCCCGAAGTAGGCAACATCGGTTTTTTCCAGTTCGACAAGGAGGTTGAGGCCATTGAGGCCGGGGAAAGGGCCGCACGAAAGGCACTGGAAGAGGCGGGAATCTAGCCCACTCGCCCGCTAAGACTGTCCCGTATTGACCTGGTAATTGGCTAGTTCGTCCACGCACAGTGCCAGGAATTCCTCCGCCTTCTCTTTGGAGAAGTGTGAGGTAGCGTAGGCAATGTCGATGCCGAGGCTGCCGTTGAAGGTGGCTACACAGATGTTCATCCCCATGACGGAGAAGACAAAAGGCACCGCTACGAAACCCACAACTCTGAAGTCGCCCGGCTCGACGGGCCCTTCTCCACAGTCGCCTACCCTGACAATGCCCGGATTGGTGCAGATGACCGTATCAGCGTAGAGCGGGAACAGTACATGCTTGGACAAGACTTTCATGGCCGCCAGAGGCAGAAGGCGCAAGACAGCGGCGAAATAGACTATAGAGTAGGTGTTGCCTCTCCTCTCCTTGAGCATGTATATCCTCTTGGCGCTTACTCGTCTCAGCAGCTCTGTAGAATCCATCCTGTCTTCGGCGGAGGTCGAGAACGAAATATAGGATATCTGGTTCGAGATGATACCGTTGAGGTCAGGCGATCCAATGTCTATGGGAACCAAGAAGCTGATCTTCCTGGTCCTCTTTCCATGCCGCCTGTTCCACTTGTCGATGCTTCTGTAGCATACCGCCATTAGTATATCGTTCACTGAGCCGCCCACCGACTTGGATTTGGCTCTCAGTTGCTGGAATTCCGCCGGGCCTATCTTGGCAGAACAGAAGCGGACTTCTCCCGAAGGCTCCGACCTGTCGTGGAAGATCCTGGCGGGGTGGAAGATCGGATTAATGAAGACGAAATAGAACAGATGGGAGAGCATTTCCCGATAGAAGTGCCTGGTCCTGGTCCTTTCGGTTCTGGCCTCTTGAAGCAACTCGTCCCCATCCCGTTTCACTCCGTGGGGCAGGAGGGAAGCGTCGGGTGGTTTGTTGTGGTATCTGGAAAGGACATCTTCGATCAAACGAATCGCACGGACTCCGTCTATGGCCGAGTGGTGGAAAGTGAAGACCAAAGCATAGTCGCCAGGGCCTTTCTTCAGCAGGAGAACCCTGAAGGGGAATACCCGGCTTGTGTCCAGCGGCCGGTTTATCCACTCATGAATGCTCTGTTCATACAAAGCGCCATTGGCGGCTTGGGCTGAATCCTTCTGGGCCAGACGGGCTACCAAGTCTTGGACTTCCAGGACTTCTCCCACTACGTCGTCATGCACCTGGCGATGATGCCAGAGGGGCCCACCGTGGACAGTAGTCATCAGTTCCGGGTGATCCCGCGCCGTGGACAGGATGGCCCTCCTCAGCCGGTCAGAGTCCGGTTCCCCTCTTACAGAGAATATCCCGGAATAGCCTATCCGCTTACCGGTGCAATTGACCTCGAAAGCCAGCAGCGCTTTGTCAAAGCAATTGAGATGTGTCACCAAATCCGATCCCTAGTCCCCCCTCAGCCCGGGCACCACCGTGACGGCCACAGCCTGTCAGGGCATTCTGCCAAGGCTGCCCGGGTTTGTCAAACAGACCGTGTGCAGCAGGAGCGGAGGCGCGCGCCCTGGTGCGGGAGCGCGCCTTGGAGCGGCGGAGGTGTAGGCAGGTGGTGGGCGATACTGTACGATAGCTAGAACTGCGAACTTCGTACTAGTCTTCAGTCTGTAGTAGCGGTGCTGTTCCACTCAGGAA
>JAFGCL010000049.1 GCA_016932645.1 Dehalococcoidia bacterium
CACCGGCATCGGAGCGGTCTGGGCCGCCATGCTGAGCGACGATCCTGAGAAGGGCGCGGCGCTGGCATATACGTGCCTGACCTGCGGCCGCTGCAAGATAAGATGCCCTATGAAGATCGATTGCGCCTCGATGGTGGTCGAACTGAGGAGACAGCTCGTCGAGGGCAAGGCGTGAGCCTTCGGTCCCCTGCAGAGGATCTGAGGGTATGCGACGTACAAGGGGCGCAGCCCCTCTGCGCTAATCTAAATACCCCCGAGAGTGGGGGGCCAAGGGGGGTGACGGAGTCCCCAGAACTGGACTCCCGCCTCCGCAGGAATAATCCGCCTCAGGCGGACCGGAGGTTTGGGGGTGTCCCCCAAGCTCTCTATAATCTTCCCCCAAGATTGGGGGACCAAGGGGGTTGAAAACAAATAATGGCTGAATCCCCACGAATGGTCGATATCTACGTGATGGGCAAGCACTATGCTGTGCCTGAGGGCCTGACCATCCTCACCGCCCTCGAGTACTGCGGCTACCGCATCATCCGTGGATGCGGCTGTCGGGCCGGCTTCTGCGGGGCCTGCGCCACCATCTACAACTTCAAGAATGACCCTGTCCTGCGGTATGACCTGGCCTGCCAGAAGACGGTGGAGCAGGACATGTACCTCACTCAGATTCCCTTCTTCCCGGCAGTCAAGGCGCAGTACGACCTGGAGCAGATCAAGGCCGCCGGCGAACAGATACTGGCTCTATATCCCGACATCGTGAAATGCTTCGGCTGCAACACCTGCACCAAGACCTGCCCCCAGGAGCTGGAAGTCATGTGGTACATGTCCGATGCCCTGAGGGGCGACATCCGTGAGGTCGCCCTCAAGTCCTTCGACTGCGTGATGTGCGGGCTATGCGCCGCCAGGTGCCCGCAAGGGTTGGTGCCCTACAACGTGGCTATTCTGTGCCGGCGGCTCTATGGCCGGTACCTGGCGCCAGTCTCAGATCACCTTGAACAACGGATAGCCGACATCGAGTCGGGCAAGTGCAACAGCGACGTGGAGAAGCTCAAGAAGGCCGATGAAAACGAACTGCGCCGCCTGTACAGCGAGCGCGACATCGAGCCGGCCTACTAGTGGGAAGTGAGAGATGTATCCACATTATATTGAAGAGAGCGTTCGCAAGGTAGAAGCCACCAGGGAGGCCCGGCTCAAGGAGACCCTCCCCCGCCTGAGCGTTGATGCCAAGACCCCGCTCCTGCAGAAATTCCATCCGGACTATGTGGCGGGCACGATGCGCCCGCTGGCCATCGGCCCCAACAAAGGAGACTCCACCCCCAATGAGATCGCCGACCTGCTGGAGGCCAATAGCCGGATCGACCCGGACAAGATAGACCTCAGCAAGCCTGACTATGACGTCGACGTTCTGGTCATCGGCGGCGGCGGAGCCGGCGCCAGTGCTGCGCTGCTGGCCCACGAGAACGGCGCCAATGTCCTGCTGGCCACCAAGCTGCGCCTGGGGGACTGCAATACGGTGGGCGCGCAGGCCGGAACGCAGGCCGCCGACCGGCCCCAGGACTCGCCGGCCACCCACTACCTTGATACCGTGGGCGGCGGCCACTTCCATAATATCCCAGAGCTGGTGGAGGCCCTGGTCAAAGACGCCCCATCGGTCATCAAGTGGCTGGAAAGCCTCGGAGTCAACTGGGACAAGAACCCTGACGGCTCAATGCATGAACTCTCCGGCGGGGGCGCTTCCAGGCTGCGACTGCACTCCGCCAGGGACTACACTGGGCTCGAAGAGATGCGCGTACTGCGGGACGAACTCCGCAACCGGGGCATTGGTTATGTCGAGTTCTCCCCCACCGTTGAGCTTCTAACTGACGATAAGGGGCAGGTCGCCGGGGCCGTGCTGGCCAACATGGAAACCAACGAGCTGACCATAGTCCGGGCCAGGGCCGTGGTCATGGCCACAGGGGGCATGGGCCGGCTCCACATTCAGGGATTCCCGACTACAAACCACTATGGAGCCACTGCTGACGGACTCGTTCTCGCCTACCGGGCCGGCGCGAAACTGATCTTCATGGACACCATGCAGTACCACCCCACCGGCGCCGCCTACCCCATGCAGATCCTGGGGCAATTGGTAACGGAGAAGGTGAGAACGCTGGGCGCGCAGTTGGTCAACGCTGACGGAGCCCAGTTCGTCATGCCATTGGAGCCGCGCGACGTGGTGGCCGCAGCCATCATCCGGGAGTGCCGCGAGCGCGGTAAGGGCATAGACACGCCCACGGGGCAAGTCGGCGTCTGGCTCGACTCGCCCATGATTGACCTGATACGCGGCAGCGGCACAGTCGCCAGAGAACTGCCGGCCATGGTGCGGCAGTTCGGCCGCTACGGCATCGACATCGCCAAGGAGCCGATGCTCATTTATCCCACCCTGCACTATCAGAACGGCGGCATCAAGATCAACGCCGACGGCGCCACCACGATGCTGGGCCTTTTCGCCGCCGGCGAGTGCGAGGGCGGCGTTCACGGCCGGAACAGGCTCATCGGCAACTCAACCTTGGACATCTTCGTCTTCGGCCGACGGGCCGGCATGGCTGCCGCTCAGTGGAGCAAGCAGGCAAACCCGGGCGCACTGACACTAAACCACGTCCGTCAGTGGCAGAAGAACCTCAACGAATCGGGCCTGGCCCAAAAGCGCCCTATCTCGCCGCTGCTGCTTCCCGACTATGCCAAGGCGATACCGGATTACATGCCCAGCTACGCCAAAGAGTCACTCAAACCTTCCTGGATGAAGCTGGCTTAGGGTGATATAGATATGCCTCAACGTATCCAGGTAGACATCAAGGAAATCGAAACCGTTCTAAACGAGATCCTGAGCACCAAGTTCCCGCCGGTGGCCCGGTGCCGGCTCCTCTCCAGCGGGTTCAGCCCCGGTCACTGCCTGAACATCACCGGGAACATCGCCGGACACAAGGAGTGCCTCGGTTGCGGGAACTGCATAGACATATGCCCGGCGCTGGCGCGCGAGCCCCATCGCCGCGACAAGACAGAGCAGCGGACCTCCATGGCGCTGGAGACACTCGTGGGTGAGGACTGCGACCTGTGCTATGCCTGCGCGCTGTCTTGCCCCCAAGTCGACACTACGATCAAGCATTATATCGTCAACTGCCGCCTGGTCGAAGTGATGTCCCGGTTGGCACAGCGCATAGGAGACGACCAGGAGCCGGATCTGGATTTGTTCCTCGAGGAAGCCATTGACGCATATTGATTGCGAGGTTGCAGGTGGACTTCGAAATACCTGAAGATCTGAAGATGGTGCAGAGTCTCGTGAGGGACTTTGTTCACGACCAGTTGAAACCCCTGGAGCGTGATGTCCTGGGGCGAGTGGCCGGCCTGAAGGATGCCCGGGCCTACCTCCCGCCGGAGACCGAAGACAGGCTCATTAAGATGGCGACCGAGATAGGCCTGTGGGGACTCGGGGTACCCGAGGATTTGGGCGGAATGGGCCTCAGCACGCTGGGCAACTGCCTGGCAGAGGAGGAGATCGCCCAGACCATCGTCCCCTTCACTTTCGGTGACGTCACTCCCATTCTCTTCGAGTGCAACGCAGAACAGACAGAGAGGTACTTCCGTCCTCATTTCCAGCGTCAAAGTCAGGCCTACATCGCCCTGCTCGAGCCGCAGGACCGGACCGGTTTCCCCAACATGCGAACGACGGCTGTGAAGGCAAACGGCGACTTTGTCATCAGCGGGAGGAAGATGTCATACTCCAGGCCCGGCGGGGACTACTTCGGTATCGTTTTCGCCGCCACCAGCGGCGAGGCCGAAGGGCCAACCTGCTTTCTCGTGGACAAGGGGACACCGGGATTCACGGTAACCGGAGGTGAAGAGGCAGCAGGGTGGCGGACCCAGATCCAGGCCCCACTCTCTCTGGCATTCGCAGACTGCAGAGTGCCCGTGCAGAACATTCTGGGACAAACGGGGCAGGCCTTCCATTTGGGTAAGAAGTGGCTCCCCGCAAGGCGTCTGGTTAGAGGCGCAAGATGCCTCGGAGTCGCCCAGCGTCTCTTGGAGGAAGCGAGAGCGCAGGCGGAATCATGGGAGTCCTATGGCCAGCACATCTCCAAGAGACCCAGCATCGAGTCCGCGCTGGCCGACATCGCCGTGAGCATCCATGCTTGCAGACTGGTGGTATACGAGGCTGCATGGAAGGCCGATGGAAACACCAACATCAAGCGGGAAGCGGCCATGGTGAAACTGTTCGCCACGCAGATGATACGGACAGTGGCCGACAGGGTGTCTCACATATTCAACGGCCCGCCGTACATACAGGGATTACCCATGGAGAGACTCTGTTCAGACGCGCTGGCTGCGAACGCCACGGACCTGGCCCTGGAACTGCAGAGCAGCATAATCGCCTCAGATATCATGAAAGGACTGAAGGTGTGACCATCATGGCTAAGAGAATAGTTTTGCCTCTGACTGATGACACAGTGGCCAGCCTCAAAGCCGGAGATGATGTCCTCCTCTCCGGCACTATGTACGTCGGCCGGGATTCCGCTCACAAGCGAATCGTCGAGGCGCTGGACCAGGGCAAGCCTCTTCCGTTCGACGTTAGAGGTCAGACCATCTACTACATGGGCCCGTCACCAGCCAAGCCGGGGCAGGTGATCGGATCAGCCGGCCCCACCACCAGCGGCCGTATGGACAGCTACTCCCCCCGCCTGATGGCGGAAGGGCTCAAGGGCATGGTTGGCAAGGGAATGCGGGCGCCGGCGGTCAAGGAAGCCATGAAGAAGTATAAGGCGGTCTACTTCGCCGCCATAGGCGGAGCAGGAGCCCTCATATCCAAAGCCATCAAGAAGTCGGAGGTCATAGCTTACGAAGAACTGGGGGCAGAAGCGCTCTTGAGAATCGACGTGGCGGACTTCCCCGTCATCGTGATCAACGATATCTACGGCGGAGACCTGTACGAAGAAGGGAAGGCCAAGTACAGGAAGTCGTGACCGCCCGGTTCTTCATACAGGGCCGCCGGGGTAAGGCAAAGGACACCGTCCGGAGTGCAGACAGCCGCGCAGCCATGAACCAAACGGAACAGCATTTCTGATTCAACTTGGCAGGAGGGTAGATGCCTCTCTTTGGCACCAGTGGTGTGAGGGGTGTGTTTCAAAAGGACTTGACCCTGGATCTGTGTCATGACGTGGCGCAGTCGCTGGGCACGCTCTTGTCCGCAGGTTCCCGGGTTTGTGTGGCCACCGATTCCCGTGTCAGCGGACCGGCCATCAAGGAGGCCGTCATCTCGGGGCTGTGCAAATGCGGGGCAGAGGCTTCCGACCTGGGCATGCTGCCTACGCCCGCGCTGGCCCTCCTGACCAGAGAGTGGGAGTTCGACACCGGAGTCATGATCACCGCATCCCACAACCCTCCGGATTTCAACGGGATCAAGTTGTTCAATTCAAACGCCATGGGGTACAGCCGCAACCAGGAACAGCAGATCGAGGCCATCTACTCACGTAGGACCTTCAGACAGGGCAGCCAGGGATCCAGCCGTGTCGTTCAGGGAATGAAGGAAAGCTACCTTCAAGCAATCAGAAGCAAGCTGCCCTCCAGGGGACTCAACAAGCGACTTAAGATCCTGGTGGACCCGGGCAATGGGGCAGCCTCCGGCTTTGCGAGCTGGGTCTTCGCGGCGCTGGGCCTGGCTGTCATGCCCTTGAATGACAAGCCGGATGGGCGCTTCCCAGGGCGAAACCCCGAACCCAAGGAAGACACCCTCAGGAAGACCGTGGCTTTCCTCAGAGACTCAAAGGCAGATCTGGCCATCTGCTTCGATGGCGATGCCGACCGAGTGGTCTTCTGCGACCAAGATGGATTCCTGGGTTTCAACGAGCCGATTGCCTTCATCTCCAGGCTCGCCGTCCAGGAGACCGGCCAGAAGACGGTGGCCACGACGGTGGAGACCGGCCGTCTGCTGGAGTTGGCCACACAGGATCTTGGGGTGAAGGTGTTCAGGGGCAGAGTCGGCGATGCCGACGTGGCTCACCTGGCGCGAGAGACCAACGCCGCAATTGGCGTCGAGCAGGTTGGAGTGTACATTATCCCGCACATTGGATACTACCCCGACAGCATGTTTGCCGCCTTGACGCTCCTGTCCCACATCAATGAGGCCGTCGACGTCAGGACGTTCTTCCAGAGCATTCCAGCCCTTTTCTTCGATAAAGGGACAATCACCTGCCCCAACGAGTCCAAGGCAGTATTGATGACAAGAGTGGCTCAGAAGGCGGCGGACTTCGGCGCTGCCAGTGTGAGTACCCTGGACGGAGTCAGGCTCGAGTTCGGCGATTCATGGATGCTCGTCAGGGCCAGCGGCACCGAGCCAGTCATCCGGGTACTAGCCGAGTCATCATCGGCTTCAGCCACGGCAGACCTGATTGACAAGGGTGTTAAGCTAGTCGAGAGTCTCGTGTCAGGGAGTAAGCAATGAAAGCTGTACTGCTCTGCGGCGGCGTCGGGAAGAGGATGTTTCCCATAACAGAGGACAAACTGCTCCTCAATTTCTTGGGGAAACCCCTCCTCAGCCATCAGATCGCGAAGCTGAAGGAAGCCGGCCTCCGCGAACTCGTCGTGGTGGTTAGCCCGCAGAACGCCTACATCATAGAACGCATCGCGAACGAAGTTACCGGCATTCGCACCAAGTTCGTCGTCCAGGAGAAGGCTCTGGGCATCGCCAACGCCCTTGAGACCGCTGAACCTTTTCTCAAGGGCGAAGTCGTCATAGTCAACCCCAACGACACCTTCGAGACATCGGCGCTCACCAGCCTTATCCGGAGCAGTCGGAAGGCCGGCGCAGACGCCTACGTGATCGGCTACAAGGTGAAAGACTACTTTCCGGGCGGCTACCTGGTGACCAACCAAAGAAACGAGCTGAAGAGAATAGTCGAGAAACCGGCGAGAGGCGACGAGCCAAGCAACCTGGTGAATATACTGCTCCATCTTCACACTGAGGCAGCCGACCTCATGAAGTACGTTGCAAGGGCTCAGACGTCACGGGACGACGTGTATGAGTGCGCCCTCGATCTGATGGTCTCCGAAGGGCACAAGATCAGGATCGTGCCCTACTCCGGTTTCTGGAAAGCCATCAAGTACCCCTGGCACATCTTTGGCGTCGTCAGATACTTCCTCGACGGATCCAGGCCCAGCATCTCTCCCTCTGCGCAGATATCCCCGAAGGCCATCGTCGAGGGGAATGTCATCATCGAGGACAAGGTCAAAGTCCTCGAAAATGCCGTCATAAGAGGGCCAGCATACATCGGCGCCCAATCCATTATCGGCAATAACGTGCTGATACGTGACTACAGCCACATTGGACGTAACTGCGTCGTGGGATACTGCACCGAAGTGAAAGGGTCTTACATAGGCGACAACTGCTGGTTCCACTCCAGCTACGTGGGGGACTCTGTCATCGATGACAACTGCTCCCTGGCTGCCGGCACCGTCCTGGCCAACTTCCGGTTCGACGAGAAGAACATCAAGGTGAAGATCGGCGGAGAATCCATAGACACGGGGCTTGACAAGTTTGGTGCTATAATGGGAGGTGACTCCAAGACAGGGATCAACGCCAGCATAATGCCGGGGGTGAGAATAGGACCCCGTTCATTCGTTGGGTCCCACGTGTGTTTGATGAAGGATCTGCCACCAGACAGGATGGTCCTGATGGAGCCGCGGTACAGGATGCTCGACAGCAATATCACTCTGGGTGACAAGATGAAGACATCTCTCATGAAAAAGTTGGAGAAGCTCTGATGTGCGGGATAATCGGCTATGTCGGTGACGAGGCCGCTGCGCCGTTCTTGGTTAAGGCTCTCAAGAATCTGGAGTATCGAGGCTACGATTCGGCCGGCATCGCCACCATCTGCAATGGCAAGGTCTGCGCCGAGAAGGACGTAGGCAAACTCGAACAGGTGTGCGGAACACACGACCTCCACGGCCTCCCGGGGAACGTCGGGATTGGCCACGTCCGCTGGGCAACCCATGGCGACGTCACGCAAGCCAACGCTCACCCCCACTTCGACTGCAAGAGACAGATAGCCGTGGTCCACAATGGAATAGTCGAGAACTATCAGGACTTACGCACCGCACTTGAATGCAACCACCGGTTCGTTTCCCAGACAGACACCGAGGTTATCCCCCATTTGATCGAAGAGTACATGGATGCGGGTGCCTCTCTGGAACAGGCTGTCCTGCAGGCATCGAAGCAACTCAAGGGTTGCTATGCCTTTGCCGCAGTCTCCGTGAAGGAGCCGGACAAGATCGTGGCCACGCGTAGGGAGAGTCCCCTCGTAGTTGGATCCAACGCCCACAGGAGCTTCATCGCCAGTGACGCCCTAGCCTTCCTCGAAGAAACCAACCGGGTCGTATTCCTTGAAGACGGCGAGTTAGTGGTGCTGAGCAAGGACATTACCTTCCTGGACAATGACGGCAAGCCGGTCAAGAAGGATTTTAAAGAGGTCGACTGGAAGTGGGATCAAGCCACCAAACAGGGCTACGACTACTTCATGATGAAAGAGATCCTGGAGGAACCGCAAGCTATCAGACGTGCCACAATGCAGGACAGGAAGCTCCTATTGGAGATGGCCATCGGCATCCTCAGGTCAAAACAAGTCGTCATTACGGCCTGTGGAACATCCAGATTCGCCGCCCTCGTGGGCAGGTATCTCTTCTCAAGGCTGGCCGGCAAGTTCTGCGACGTGATAATGGCCTCCGAGTTCCAATACTTCTCCGACTCCGTCGACAGGAACACCCTGGTCATAGCAGTATCGCAGAGTGGGGAGACGGCTGATGTCATCCAGGGTGTGAAGCGGGCCAAGGAGAACGGTGCAACCGTGTACTCCATGGTCAACACCGTCGGTTCTTCTCTGGCCAGAATGAGCGACAGTGTCCTCTACCTCAATTGCGGCCCTGAAATAGGAGTCGCCGCCACAAAGACATTCGTGAGCCAACTGGCGCTATTCTACCTGCTGTCGTTCACCATGGCCAACAAGCTGGATGATGGACTGCATGACCTCCTGGCCATCTGCCCCAAGATTGAAGAGAACGTGACCAAGAACAACAAGAAGCTGCAGATCCTGGCACAAAAGACCCGGGACAAGAACGACTTCTACTACATAGCCAGAGGCATCAACTTCGCCATTGCCCTTGAGGGCGCGCTCAAGATGAAAGAGATATCCTATGTTCATGCCGAAGGCATGCCGGCCGGTGAGCTGAAGCACGGCACGCTGGCCCTGATCGAGAGGGGGACCCCTGTCGTAGTTGTGTGCCCCAACGACTACACCTATGAAGAGACCATCGCCAATGCTCACGAGACCAAAGCCAGGGGCGCTTTTGTCATCGGCCTTTCAGAGGAGACTCACCCCATATTTGACGACTGGGTTGTCATCCCCGATGTGGACGAGATCTTCCAACCCTTGGTGACTGTCGTGCCCCTGCAGCTTCTGGCATACTACTCCGCCCTGACTCGCGGCAGAGACCCTGACAAGCCACGCAATCTTGCCAAATCAGTCACTGTGAAGTAGAATCGAGATCAGTATGTCCTTGTCGAATTGCTCCATGACTAGGGTCAAGACCGGCTTGCGGCTCTTTGCCGCAGCGGCACTCCTGGTCACATCGATGTTGGCGGTCACCGGAGCCAGCACCGCCTGCTCGAAAGGGCCCAAGGCTTTTGTCGCGTTGATGGACATCGCACCCGAACAGTCCGACTGTTTCGCCTACTGGGCCATTGCCGACCTGAGCGAGGATGAAGACCTCTGGGAGATCTATGATAGGTTCAAAGAGAGTTCCGACGCAGAGCAGTTGAGGGAATTGGTTCAGGCCCTGGCCATTGTAAAGGATTCAGCCAGGGTCTTCAGCATGGACAATGCCACAACATCGCAGGCTCCGGTCACGGCAGTCCGCGCCAAATATAACACCAGCTATGTGGAGGACCAACTGGAGACACAGGCATACTCCCGCTCTGAACACAGAGACGTAGGCATCTGGATCGCGGGCGACGGTCAACCCTACAGGCCAATCGCCTTGCTCTCCGGCACCATACTCATCGGTAACGCCACGGACCTCAAGGCATGTATAGATGCGGCGAAGAACAAAGCAGAGTCGTTCTACGATGACCCCTACATTCAAGTCCTCGCCAAGAGGTTGCCCAATGGCATTGTGGTAGAGGCATGCAAGGCCACCGCTTCTTCTGGCAGCACCTACACCGACCTCGTTGCCTATGGGAAGTCATACAAGAAGTTGAACGGCGACATGCTCAAGGTGACTGCAGTGTACGTATTCGGTGACGCCCCGGCTGCGGGAACAGCCCTGCAGCCGATCAAAGAGAACCTGTCTGTGGGATTCCAGGATGTCAAGATCGACCGTGACGACAACCTCGTCATTGCCACGGCCAAGATCCCCATCAGTAGTCTCGCCCAGACCTTGGAGTTCTAGGGGCCTCGCCTCAGCACAGGCATCCGCGTTCGTCCAAGACACTGCCAGGGCTTTCGCCCAGATCGACCTCCCGGGAATCCTTGCCAACAGCGGCCAGATTTGGTCACCGAACACCTACCACTCACTATCAAGGCGGCCCTCGACGGCATGTACGCCACTGTGGGAACCACCCAGCCTTGACTGACCATGTATTGTGTATAATATAGGTCGCCCGCTGATGAAGCAGGTACCTGCGCCATCAGCGAGTTGATCCGGTGTGGAGAAACGACCCTTGCCACAAGAGAGAGTCCTGATCGTTGACAACGAACGCAGCGTGATTGCCATGGCCGCTGATGCCCTCCGGGCCCTCGGCTATGCGGTAGTCGTTGCCGAGTCCGGCGAAGATGCCATGGCTGTTGCCGGGCGAGAGAGCTTCGACTTGGTCATGGCCGGTGATACACTCCCGGACCTCGATCCCGCTGCGCTGGTTCAGCAGAGCCGCAGCCTCAACCCCAATGCCAGCGCCGTCATCATGACTGACCGCAGCAATGCTGCAGCCGGATTCAAACCCACATCGACAGCCTCCCGTCTGGTACTGGCAAAGCCGTTTGGCGAAGACGACCTGAAGTCGACTGTGCTTCAAGCCCTGGAGAAACGCGACGTCACCACAGAGGTCTTGCGTCTGAGAACGCTGATGCCGCTGTTTGAAGTGAGCAGTGCTCTGATGTCGGAGGTGAAACTCGACAGGCTTTTTGACCTCATCGTCGACATCGTCAAACGCGAGACCAATGCCGACAGGGTCTCCCTCATGGTGCTGGACGAGTCCTCCCAGCACTTGTCGATCGAGGCCGCAGTAGGTCTCCCCGGAGAAATAGTGAGCTCAACCAGAGCCGCGGTGGGGCAAGGCATTGCCGGATCCGTGGCCCAGTCGGGAGAAGCCCTCTTGCTCAACGGCGCAGTGAACCATGCATGGGCTGGAGAGGGAGAGCCAATCACCTCTGCGATATGCGTGCCGCTGAAGGTCAAGGGCAGGGTCATAGGCGTCCTCAACAGCAGCAACATCGTTCGACAGGGCTCTTTCACCAGAAGCGACCTGGACATGATGACCATTCTCGCAGGACAGGCCGCCATCGCCATAGAGAACGCCAGGCTTTTCGAAGAGGTCGACGCCAAACAGGCTACCCTTGAGCAGTTGCTCGGAGAACTCCTGAGGGCTCAGGAGGAGGAGCGGCAGAGGATATCCACTGAAATCCACGACAGCGTCGCTCAGTTGATGGTGAGCGCTTCCTACCATACTCAATCGTCCAGCGCCCTCCTGGCACAGTCGAAGTTCGACCGAGCCCGCGACGAAGCGGAGTTTGCCACCAAGATAATCGGCAAGTGCGTTAAGGAGTTGCGGGGAATAGTCACCGAGCTGTACCCCCCAGCGTTGAGCGAACTCGGGCTCCTGGGAGCACTGCAAGAGAACGTTGAGTACTTCCGCAGGGAGACCGGCGTTGCCTGCCGGGTTCTCAGTGCAACCCTTCCCGAGCAATTGTCCCCGGTCCAGGAAATGGTGATCTACCGCGTGGTTCAGGAGGCCTTGAACAACATATGGAAGCATGCCCAGGCCACAGAAGCCCAGATCAGCCTCGACACCAATGCCAGCGAGATCACTGTCGAGATATGGGACAACGGAAAGGGTTTCGATGTCGGCGGGACAAGGAGGACGAAGTCACAGTCTGGCGGAGTTGGCCTGTTGAACATGAGGAGCCGCGCGCAGATGCTCGGCGGTAACCTCACTATCGAGCCACGGACCGGGGGCGGCACCAGAGTGGTCTTGACAATACCCCGGTCAAGCCCGGACAATCTGTCACGGAACAGCCAACCGTCTGCCAAAGGAGGAGTAGGTTGAAATCCATACGGGTGCTTCTGGTAGATGACCATCAGGTAGTGCGTGAGGGTCTCAAGCGCATGCTGGACTTGGACAAGGATATCGAAGTCGTCGGAGAGGCGATCTCCGGTGAGGAGGCACTGGCAAAGGCCGAGCAGTTGTCCCCGGACGTCATCCTGATGGATGTCAAGATGCCTGGGATGGGTGGTATCGATGCCATCCGCGAACTGAAGGCCAAGCAGTCTCCAGCCGCTGTAATAGTGATGACCGTATACGAAGACAAGTACCTTGCTCAAGCGGCAGAGGCCGGAGCAGTCGGATACCTGCTCAAGGATGTCAGCAGGGAAGAACTAACCAAAGCCATCAAGGCCGCCAATCAGGGCCAGTCTCCTTTTGCACCTGCCGTCACGCGTGCCTTGTTCACCCAGTATGCAGCCTTGACCAAGGCCAGTCACGATAGTGTCCTCACCCGTCGCCAGATTGAGATACTCCGCCTCATCGCCTCGGGCTCTACGAACAAGGAAATAGCCTCGCGGCTGTTCATCAGCTCGGCCACCGTCAAGCGTGAGACCAATGCCATATTCGCCGCCTTGAACGTCAATGATCGCGCTGAGGCCGTCTCCGCTGGCTACAAGATGGGCCTGCTCTGAGATCCAGCTACTGCCGTGCGGCTGTCGACGGCAACTGAGCGTGTGTACACTGTGCCTGATCACCACCCCCGGGAACGACGATTCGGCTTGACATCTGACCACCGGCTGTGATCCCCTTCCCTCTTCCATGATATAGACGCCCCTCGTCACTCTCACCCCACCACGTTCTCCCTGCCTGAGCTACTTAGGTCACTAATGCTATCCATTTGGGACTTCTATTCAATCGACCGCGGTGGAAGAATCTAATCTGTATAACGCACAACTAGCAGAGAAATCACAGGGAAAGGTCTATGACGCTTGAAGCACCCCGCATTGACGCACCTGTAGGCGAGGACGTGGACGCTATTCGGGCCATGGTGATTGACAGCCGCGAGGCCATGCGCGAAGGACTGCGTATGATGCTCAGTGGCGACGAGAGGATCACGGTCATAGGAGCCGTTGGTGACGGGCAAGAGGCCGTGCAACGTCTCAAGGAGCTCTCACCAGACATTGTGGTGATGGATATCTCCATGCCAGGCACGGATGGCTTGGAGACTCTAAGGAAGCTGAAGGAGGCGCGGGCGAACATTGGTATTATTGTGCTCAGCGATGACCGCAAGTTCCTGGTTCCAGCCATAAAGGCCGGCGCGGTTGGATTCCTTTCCAGGAACATCAGCAGGTCAGAACTGGCGGCAGCAATCCAGCTCATATACCTGTGGCGGCTCGTGCTGTTCGACGATGAGGTCTCTCACTTTGCCTTGGTCAAGATATAGGAGCCCACAAAATCCGCCGGCACCCTGCCGTCATGGTAAAGTCCCTTCACGTTCAAATGACGGTAATATATCAACGCGCTCTGTGATTACAGAGCGCCGCCCGTGGAGCGAGCCGTGAGTGGTTACGATGTCCTGCTCTTCGTTGGGGCGACAACCCTGGTCGCAGCCATAGTCACGCTGTTTCTGTTCCAGTCGACTGCGGCCAGATTCGAACGCAGGATCAATCGAAGATCCCGCACCCTGGAGGGTCCCGTACCCGGACACCGCAGTCTATCGTCGATCGGCCTGAACACCGAGAGCGCCAAGGTTACTCCCCGACCTGTCAGGCCAACCAACCACCAGCCAGACACCAATACGGAACCGTCGTTTCTTGACTACGTCCAAGAACTGGCACCATACGCTGTGCTAACTCCGTCTGGTCCCTCCTCCAACGACGAAGCCACACTCAGCTCTCTTCATACGATCCAAGCCCGCTCGGCAGCATTGCATGCCGACGCCCAGCAGGACCAGTCGGTTGGGCCGGAGCCTCTCCTGACAGGCGGCCCGCCACCACTCCGGCATCCGTCCAAACGCGCCGCATCCGAACTCCAGCAGGAGCAGGGGCCAGCCACGTCACGTGCCAAGAGCAAGATGGAGAAGGCAGGAGGCGCTGATAGCATTCCACCGTCGTCTGCACCGGCTGCGGGAGCAGAACCCACAATAGCCCCGAAGACTGCCACATCCAAGCGCACCAAGCGGGCCAGTGCCCAGGCAGAACGAAACGCTACTGCTCAACGCGGCCCAGAGGTGACCTCCCCTGATGCCCTGGCAGACTCTGCCAGCCTGGATCTGCTGGACGCCCTCCAAGCAGGTCAGAGCGCCAGCTCACTCAGCCAGGACAGCGGGCTGCCTGACATTCTCGCCGGGCTCAACGAGCCGGACGCTGGGATCCAGGGTCTGACAGACGACCTGAGCGACATCGACGGCGGCGGGCTCCCCACCCCTGCCCCAAAGACTCCTCAAAAGTCGAGACGCTGATACGCCCTCAATCTCCGCCTTGAGCCAACCGCTCTCTGCCTCCACAGCACCGACATCCACCGAGCACGCGTACCGCGCAGCTGCCTACTTCACATATTCGAAGACGCGGACCTGTGGGATCGTCTCAGTCTTGGACACCGACTTCGTAGTCTCCGAATCGTAGCGCAAAGCGAACCCCTCCAGATCTTCCAGCGGCACCGGGCTGATGAAGGGGCTGTAGCTGACAACGTTGTAGTTGCCCGACGACTGACTGGCTATCCAAGCCAGAGCCGCCTCATATAGGTCAAAGGTCTGTGTCTCAGTCACCCTTTTATAGTACACGCCTTCTGATTCCCACCATGTCCATGAGATCACCATGCAGTCATCAGGCCCGGGCGTCACGGCCTTTCCCCCGAAGTTGAATAGCCTGACCGACATCGATTGATAGTAAGCCGGCAGATACAGGGTCGTTAACTCTAATCCTCCGTCTGACGTCTCCACCACGAATTGATCATAGTAATCCTGCCTGGACTTCCCTGTGACACTGACCGCCCCATGGAACTTGCCGACCACGAAATCGAAGTCCAGGATAACGTACCTCGCCCCATGCTCATCCAGTATCCTCTGCCCCTCGCTCTCATCCTGCGCCAGGAAGAACTCGGCCACAGACGGTATTGCCCCAGCCGGGTTCTGACTGGGAGGACGGCGGCCAATGCGCGCGACCCAATACCCATAGTCCCACCATGCAGTGACTCCATACGCCTCTGGATATGCAGAGTAATCTATCGGGGTCTCATAGCGCGAATAGTAGAAGTCCGTATCACCGAAAGGTTCAGTCGTATTCTCACTCAGCCACCTAAGCGCCTCCATCCAGGCATCCGGCGGAGCATACCGCGGCTGATCAGGATCCAGATCAGCCGTCTCGGCAGCCAGATCTATCACGGATGCTGGGCGCGGGGTGCCAGTGCCTTCCAGATCCAGACTGGCATAGGGCACAATCGTGAAGAGAGCGAAGACCGCTATGGCCGCCAGAGTCACGAAGGCGTGGCTCGGTCTGAGCCGATAGGGCTCCCGTTGGGGATCTCTCTTCCTTTTCGACCTCGGCAGCTTCTTCCGGTCACGTGGATAGACGCCGCTTTCCTCTGCCAACACTCTGAGTCCAGCAAAGCGAAGTATTTCCCAGCAGAGATACCCGGTCAGCAACGCCACGTTCACGACCAAGTAGTAGTTGAAACGCCGCTGCCCCAGAGCGGCCAGCAGAATGACTACAGCCCAAATGACAAAGAAAACCCTCTCTGCCTCCCAGCGCATAACCATCCTGTAGCCGAGTATGCAAAGGGCAACGATGCTGAACAACATGCTGAAACCGTACACCTGCCAGAAAGGGCCAAGTGAGAACTCGACAACCCCGGCAGAAGTACGCTGGTAGAGGAATGGCACCATCTCCGAAACCGTAGCTTCCTTGTCCCAAACGAATATCTCGAAGTTGTCCAGCATAGGGTTCATCAGAGAAGGCCAGGCAGCGCGCAGAATGAACAAGGCAGCCAATCCCACCCCGAGTATTGTCACCGGGTAATACACCGGCTTTAGCCTCATGATGACCATCAGCCGGGAGATGGCAAACAAGGCCACCGACAGGACTACCGCCATCGACAGAACAACAGCAGTGTTTCGGTGCTGCGAGAATACCAGGAACACCACCAAGGTGGATAGGAATGTCGCCACGCCGACCAGGCACAGGTAGTCCGTGGGCGTCTTCCTCAGGTGCTCAACGAAGAACTGAACCAGCAGGAAACCCGATATGATCAGGACGAAAAGCAGAGCACCCATCCAACTGGCAAGATAGATCCCCAGAAACACGCCAGCGCATACACCATACACCACCGGCTTGGTGAGGCCGCTGCTCCTCAGATGCCTCAGTTGAGACCAGGAGATCTGCTCCTTCTTGGCGTTCTTCACTGCTAACACCAGGAACATCACGGCCGTGGTGCTGAACAGGGTCTCGGCAACGTGGTGATCTGTAAAACCCAATATGGAGCGGCCCAGGAATTCACCAGGCAGGATGGCGACCAGCCCGGCCGCGAAAACGCCGGCCCACCGGCTGAACAGGGTCTTCCCAATGAAGTAAACGGGGACGATGGTCAGAGCAGCCATAACAGGCGGAAAGTAGGGCGCAATCGTGTCCACGGTGTGCTGAGTGGGCGACCCGAGCCCAATGATCCATATGACGCCGGCCAAGAGGTAGTCGAAGAACGGGAACTGGTAGCTGGTGACACCACCTCCAGGATATCTCAGGTATGGGTCGATATTGCTCAAGTGAGGGAAGTTGTGCGCCAGGTTGTCCACTATTCGGACATGCCAGTAGGCGTCAACGCCTGTGAACTTGACCCACTCTCCGCCAAAGACCACATCATATGAGAAGGCAATCCTCAGATACAGCGCCGCGGCGAAGAACGCCGCGATCGCTATTCCGACTATGACCCGCTGAACTGAAACGCTCTTCTCCATCCCCTGAAGGAAAGAGAGCAACAAGCCTTTGCAGAAGCGACTCGCCCGATCTAGCGCATCCATTTCACCACTCTATCACCTTCGTCCTGCACAGCGAAGCTTCCTGCACCGATTCCCGCTCGCCACGCGCCTTGGCTCAAGTCGGAGTGACACCATTCAACGATTATGGCGAGACTATACCAGACAGGCAACGGTCGAGCAAGGCGCAAGTGCACTGGAATCAAACAACTCCTGCAACCCCAACGGCGCATCAACACCATGGCTTCGCAGTCAACGAGTCCTCGCCTTTGACGGTCCCTCTTCCGGCAGCTAAAATGGGTACCATCGAGCGGGAGTAACTCAGGCTGGTAGAGTACCTGCCTTCCAAGCAGGCCGTCGCGGGTTCGAATCCCGTCTCCCG
>JAFGCL010000050.1 GCA_016932645.1 Dehalococcoidia bacterium
AAGTCATAGTAGAAGCCGTCCTCAATGGGCGGGCCGATGCCGAACTTGGCCTCCGGGAAGAGCATCTGCACCGCTTCCGCCATCACGTGCGAGGCGGAGTGGCGCATGGTGTCTAGTCTTGTCTTGTCGCCGGTTGCTTCGCTCATCGTTACTCCGATCTACGACAAAACCTCTCTGCCCCAAGGCACGAGAGGTTCCAAAGCGCCATAGTCATGCCAGTGATGGGACCGTGTCCGGCCGAGATGTCTCTCTGCCAACAACCCACTATTGTCATTTCGGGCGGGTGTTTTGTCAATAGCATCCGCTCGGAGGAACGCGCTCCGTTGCGTCCGGAGCTAGCCCAGCCATTGACACATCACAGGGCATCTTGTAGCATCGCCGTATAGCTCCTGGCTTGTTCATAGTTCCACGGGCGGGCTCTTGGAAGAAAGGCTCTCATGTTGACCCGCACAACCCCCAAAGCATAGAATGCTGAACTGGCCGCAAGTGGTCGTGCCACCTGCAGGATGATGCCGAGAGAGACGCGATAGGCAACGGAACACCTCGCGGGTCAGAAATCATACGGGGCATAGCGATTTGAATACCCGGATGGACCCCGTCTATGCAGTCGGCTTCAAGAGCCGTTGTCAGGTTGTTCGAAAGGTCACTGAGACGTGGGCAGCGGCGAACCTCTATTGTGTTGCCTGCGAATCTGACCGCGTTGTCCCTCTTCCCCCCAATGCACAGGCCATCGACTTCAGTTGCGCGATATGCCGTGCCCCATATCAACTGAAAGCAACGCGCAGGTGGAATGAACGTCGAGTTCCCGACGCAGGATACGACGCTATGATGCGCGCTCTGAGGAATGACTCGACCCCAAACCTGCTGGTCATGCAATACAATGACGAATGGATGGTGCAGAACCTTGTCTTGATCCCATCATTCTTCTTCTCTCCGGCGGCTGTGCAGAAGCGAAACCCCTTGGGTCCAAGCGCACGCCGTGCCGGTTGGGTTGGCTGCAACATCTTGCTCAGCGAGATCGCAGATGACGGGAAGATTCGAGTGGTATCGCGGGGCGTTCCTGAGCCGCCGCAGCTTGTGCGAGAGCGGTTTCGATCTGTGCGCCCGCTGGCTGACATCGAGTCCCGAACCCGCGGCTGGGCATTGGATGTTCTGCGCATGATCCGTCGTCTGGGCCGGAAGTCTTTCTCTTTGCAGGATGTCTACTCCTTCGAAGACGACCTCTCTTCCATCTACCCCAATAATCGGAACATCAGACCTAAGATACGACAACAGCTTCAAGTTCTCCGAGATATCGGCCTCGTCGCTTTTGAGGGATCGGGGCGCTACAGAATGCTGCGCTGACGGGCGTCGGCACACTGGTGGAACTCTTGAATCGCACCTGTATTTGTGGGTACCGAACGCGCTTCTTGGCGAGGGGCTCCGGGTTATGGAGGCATGGGGCTTCACCTACAAATCTAACCTGGTTTGGTACAAGGTTCGGAATGACGGCGGTCCGGATGGCCGAGGTGTAGGGTTCTACTTCCGAAACGTCACTGAACTCATCCTGTTCGGTGTACGTGGCAGCATGCGGACTCTTCCCCCTGGAAGGACAAAAGTGAATCTCCTTCACACGAAGAAGAGAGAGAGCACTCGCGCAAGCCAGACGAGATCTACGACATCATCGAATCGTGCTCGCCCGGACCGTACCTCGAAGTGTTTGCACGATTTCGGCGCCCAGGATGGGCGCAATGGGGCAACGAAGATGTCGAAGAGAACTCCCACTACGGCGTCGCACGCCGAAAAGGCCATGTCGATCCGCAGTTCCGACTCCTCGAGACTCCGCGCGGCTACGGCGGGGGAAGAACTGATGCCCAACAACGGCATCAACCGGGGCGCGCAACGGCGTCACCGTTGGGTTCCCGTCGCGCTTCGCGCGCCGGCGCTCGGCTGTCACCGGCGTCAGGCAACGCTGAGTAATCCCTTCTAGGCTGCGGGTATTGGCTGCACCTACTTGCCCTTGTGTCCGGTCTGCTCCCGGCCGTAGGCATAGCCCTTGCCGAAGGCGCTGAGGTTGAGGTCTTCCGTCCCTTCGGGCATCGACGCCCGCACCGCGTCGCGCAGAGTATTGATGTGGTATACTGTTAAACACAAGGGCCATTTCGTTTAATAACGAGGGGCCATGTCAAACTGGAGTTTAATAATGGATACTGCACTGTTCAGACGAAGTCCTTCAGGGAAGCTGGTACGGGCTAGCGGTGGATACTGGGCTTTCGTACCCAGTCCGTTGCCTCCCAAGCTCGAGTGGGACGACGCCATGGTATCTATCATGTCGAAGGCCGACATGGCTCTGGGCACTCTCTCGGGACTTGGGGAGAACCTGCCCAATCCACACCTTCTCATCTATCCTTTCATCAGGAGGGAGGCGATTCTGTCTTCACGTATTGAAGGCACACAATCCTCACTCTCCGACCTGCTGCTGTTCGAGGCAACACGCATCGAGAAGCCTGGCGATGTTAGAGAGGTCCAGAACTACGTGCGGGCCATGGAGTACGGGCTCAAGCGATTGGATGAGCTGCCGCTAAGCCTCCGTTTCATACGCGAGCTGCACGAAATCCTGATGGAGGGGGTACGCGGCGGACACGCCACCCCCGGTGAGTTTCGTCAGTCGCAGAACTGGATTGGAAGTCCTGGAGCAACTCTGAATGAGGCAACCTTCGTCCCCGCACCAGTGCCAGCCATGATGGAGTGCCTTGATCAACTAGAGAAGTTCGTCCATGCTGAACCCAAGCTGCCGCCGCTGGTTGAGGCAGCACTGGTCCACTATCAGTTTGAGGCAATCCATCCCTTCTTGGATGGCAATGGGCGTATTGGCCGTCTCCTGGTCACCCTACTCCTGTGCCAGAGGAATGTCCTTGCCAAGCCGTTGCTTTACCTGAGCGCCTTCTTTGAACAGCACCGCCAGGAGTACTATGAACTTCTCTTCAGGGTAAGCAGCACAGGAGCATGGCGGGAGTGGATCGTGTTCTTCCTGAAGGCAGTGGCAGAGCAGTCTGGCGATGCGGTTTCCAGATCACGACGCCTGCAGGAGCTTCAACGCCACTATGCACAGCTTGCTCGTGAAGAGCATCTGCCGCCGACAGCCGGACGATTGGTGGAGCTTATTCTCATGAAGCCAGTGCTGAGCACGAAGGCTGCCCAGGAATACCTGAAGGTAACGTACCCGGGGGCTCAGAAGGCGATAAACGCACTCGTGGAAGCCGGCATCCTGACCGAGATCACCGGACGAAAGCGTGACAGAGCCTATGCCGCCAAAGAAGTTCTCCAGATTCTTGACGGGGAAACAGTCTAACCATAGATACGCCGGTACCAGGATTGGAGTAGAACCCCCAGGTCAGCCCCGCGTTTCAGATGTAGTTCGACTTTGGGCTGGTGGTCCGCATCGGCTGCTTGGCTTACTCGCCCTTGTGCCCGGCCTGCTCCCGGCCATAGGCGTAGCCCTTGTCGAAGGCACTGAGGTTGAGTTCTTCGGTCCCTTGAGGTACAGAGTCCAGCACCGCCTCGCGCAGCGCATCGTGTGAAACCAGGTTGCTCACCGCCGCCAGGAAGCCCAGCATGATGATATTGGCCACCACCGGCCGGTTCATGTCGCGCGCCATGCGCGTGGCTGGAATCGAGAGCGGAGCTGGCTGGACCGCCGGATCGGTCTTGACCAGATCCGGGTCGACGATGACCAGTGTCCCCTTGGGCGCGTTCCGGCCATAGTTGCCGTAGGCCTCCTGCGCCAGGATCACGATGACTTCAGGATTGGCGACACGGGGATAGTCGATCGGCTCTTTGGAGACCACTACCTCGGCCGTGCATGAGCCGCCCCGCGCCTCCGGCCCATAGCTCTGGGTCAGCGTGGCGAAGCCGTTCTCGAAGATGCTGGCGGCTTTCCCCACGATCTCGCCGGACAGTACCACGCCCTGGCCGCCGAATCCCGCTATTCGTATCTCTCTTCTGGCAGCACTCTGACTCATGACTCTCTCAGACCGTCACTTGCTCTTCCGGGCTTTGTCGCATGCGTGCTGGTAGTTCTCCCAGAATCTGGGGCGCTCGATCTCCACAAACTTGCCCAGCATGATGGGGCCATCCAGCACAATATCGGCCTCCACCGGATCGGCGCCGTTCTTGATCACGCTCTTCTCTTTGAAATAGCGCAGCCCATCGACTCCCTGGCCCTGCTTGTTCAGGCGGCCATACACCGTGGGGCAGTGGGCGATGACTTCCACGAAGCTGAATCCCGGCCGGACCAGCGCCTCGGCCAGGCACCGCTCCAGTTGCCGCAGGTGGTACACCGTCCAGCGGGCCACGAACGTGGCGCCCGAGGCGGCCACCAGCCGCGGGAGGTTGAACGGCGGCTCGAAGTTGCCGTAGGGCGAAGTCGAGGTTCGAGCGTCCAGCGGAGTGGTAGGCCCCAACTGCCCGCCGGTCATGCCGTAGTTGAAGTTGTTCACGCAGATGACCGTCATGTCGATATTGCGGCGGGCGGCATGAATGAGATGGTTGCCGCCGATGGCGGCCAGGTCGCCGTCTCCGGAATAGACCACCACTTTCAGTTCCGGATTGGCCAGTGCCAGGCCGGTGGCGAACGGGATTGCCCGCCCGTGGGTGGTATGAAAAGAGTCCAGCCGCAGGTAGCCCGCGACCCTGCCGGTACAGCCGATGCCCGAAACCAGCGCGATCTTGTCGGCGTCCAGCTTGGCGCGCTCGATGGCACGGATGAAGCAGCCGACCGACGTGCCGATGCCGCAGCCGGCGCACCAGATGCTGGGCATCCGGTCTACCCGCAGGTAGGCGTCCATGGGATTCTGCTGCCCGCGTACTGCTTCGGTCACTTCGCCGCCTCCCTGATCGCCTGCAGAATATCCTGGGGGAGATGCATGCCGCCGCCCATGTGCGGTACGAGCAGCGTCTTCTTGCCGGCGGCGCAACGCTCCACTTCCAGCACGATCTGCCCGTAGTTGATCTCGGGCACTACGAAGGCCTTCACCCGCTGAGCCAGTTCCCGGACGCGGTCTTCCGCGAAGGGCCAGACCGTGATGAGGCGCAGCATGCCGGCGCGGATGCCCTCTTCCCGCGCCATCTGCACCGCACGCCGCGCTACCCTGGATGTGATGCCGTAGGCGCAGACAACTACATCGGCGTCCTCGATGCCCACCTCTTCGATGCGGATGATATCTTTGCGGTTCACTCTGATCTTGTCCACCAGTCGGCGCGCCAGCTTGTCTTGGGCCGCGGCCGTCATCACCGGATAGCCCCTCTCGTCGTGCGTCAAGCCGGTAACGTGGAAGCGGTAGCCTTCCCCTGCCAGGGCCATGGGAGGAACCAGGTCAGCATCGGGCTGGTAGGGGAGGTACTTCCCGGGAGGCGTGGTGGGGCGGCGGCGCTGCACTAGTTCCTCTGGCATGGCTGGCCGGATGGTGACCTTCTCGCTCATGTGCCCCACGGTCTCGTCAGCCATGACCAGCACCGGCAACCGGTACTTCTCCGAGAAGTTGAAGGCCAT
>JAFGCL010000051.1 GCA_016932645.1 Dehalococcoidia bacterium
GACCTTTGATTCCTAAGCTACTTCTGGCCACCAGGAACGCTGGCAAGGCGCGAGAGTACTCCTTGCTCCTCCAGCGTTCTCCTTTTGAGATGACGACCCTCGCCGCCGAGGGTATCGAGGAGGACGTCACCGAGTCAGGGAAGACCCTGCAGGAGAACGCCCGCCTTAAGGCCATCGGCTACGCTGTTCATGATCGCTTCCTGGTAATAGCCGATGACTCCGGCCTTGAAGTTGACGCACTGGGCGGCGCTCCCGGTCCGCTCTCCGCCCGCTTCGGAGGCAAAGGCGCTTCCGACACAGACAAGGTCAACCTCCTCCTGTCGCGACTCCGCGGTGTGCCATGGGAAGAACGGTCCGCTCGCTTCCGGTGCGTCATCGCTATCGCCTCTGAACGAAAAGTGATAGGCTTGTGTGAAGGGGTGTGTGAGGGGATCATCAGCTTCGAGGCCGAGGGCGACCAGGGTTTTGGCTACGACCCGGTCTTCTACTTGCCAGAACTGGATAAGACCATGGCCCAACTCACTATGAAGCAAAAGAACCGGGTGAGCCACCGCGCCAGGGCCGCCGAGAAGGCAGTTCGTGTACTGCAGCGCATGCGCCAGGAGCTTGACCCGTGAGCGGTATCTCTGACTCCTTTCAGCGGCCGATCAACTACCTCAGGATTTCGTTGACTGACCGGTGCAACCTGCGCTGCGTTTACTGCATGCCTCCGGAAGGAATCACGCTTATTCCCCACTCTGACATTCTCCGCTATGAGGAGATCCTGAGCGTTGTCCGGGTGGCAGTTGAGATGGGAGTCAACAAGGTCAGGCTGAGCGGGGGTGAGCCTCTGGTCAGGGCTGGCGTGGTGGACTTCATCAGAATGCTGTCGAGCTTCAAGGATATCGACGATCTCTCTCTGACCACAAACGGCGTGCTGCTGAAGGAAAAGGCCGCCGCTCTCAGGGATGCGGGCCTGAAACGGGTGAACATCAGCCTCGACTCCCTTAGAAGACAAACGTTTGAAGAGATCACGAGACACGACAGGCTGACAGACGTCCTGGATGGCATCAAAGAGGCGGAAATGGTGGGGTTCTCTCCCATCAAGATCAACGTGGTCGTCATGCGGGGCCTGAATTACGACGAACTCCTCGACTTCGCCCGGCTTACCATCGATGGCTGGAACGTCCGTTTCATCGAGCTGATGCCCATCATGAATAAAGGTGCAAAGCAGCCGGAGTTCGTCTCAGCCAAGGAGATGTGGGAGACCCTCTCATCACTCGGCACGCTCCAGCCTTGCTCGCCGCTGGCGGGAAACGGCCCAGCCAGCTACTATCAGTTGCCGGGGGCAAGGGGCACCATAGGGTTCATAACCCCGGTGAGCGATCACTTCTGCTTCAAATGCAACCGGCTCAGGTTGACTGCCGACGGCAAGCTGTTGCCCTGCCTGCTGTCCAGCGAGGAGGTCGATCTGCGATCGGCCTTGCGGGCAGGCGCGCCTCCAGAGGGCATCAAGCAATTGATCCTCAAGGCGGTGGCCGCCAAGCCGGAAGGCCACCGCGTGTCACAGGGAGTGGTCAGCCAGAAAAGGCCGATGACGCAGGTAGGAGGGTAAGGCGCTATGGGCAGTCGAGTTCGCATGATCGACGTGGGTGGGAAGCCCGACTCCGAAAGGGTCGCTGTGGCCAAAGGGACCGTCAAGATGCAGGCATCAACCTTCAAGCTGCTGCGCGGGGGCGCGCTGCCCAAGGGCGATGTGCTGGCAGCCGCGCAGGTGGCCGGCATCATGGCAGCAAAGCAGACACCGGCCCTGCTGCCTCTGTGCCATCCACTCCTGCTTTCCGAAATCAAGGTCGACTTCGATCTCGACAGCCGGAACAAGGCCGTGAACATCACTGCTACCGTCAGGAACACCGGCAAGACCGGGGTGGAGATGGAAGCCCTTACGTCTGTGGCCGTCAGCGCGCTGACCATCTACGACATGTGCAAAGGTGTCGACCCCAGGATGCGGATCGAGAGCATCCGCTTGTCCCGGAAGAGCGGGGGCAAGAGCGGCGACGTCGTCTTTGAGTAGATCAGCTGTCCTGATCTCCACCAACGCGATTGCCCGTTCTCATCAAGTCTGCAACTGGAATGTCCAAGATGCTGCATACTCGCCAGCCAGAGGTCTGCGCAACTGATGCGGTTCCCCCTTCTTCCACGCTGACCGGACTATGCTATACTTCCGTCTTGATTGCCCGGGTTTGCCAGGCGCATGACCAAACCGAGTTGTGAGTAGCCCTTATGCAACCGCGAAAGCAGTTTCAGCAGTTTCAGAAGCTGGGAGACAAGATCTTCCGCGTTCCCCGGGTCGAGCCTTGGCGGATCCCCCTGGCTCTGGTGCGGGTGCCGAAATTCCAGTCCATCTCCGTGGCGGTGGTCATCTGGGGATTCGCGGCCATAATCGCCCTGGGTGCTATCCTGCTCATGCTGCCAATCTCCAGGGCAGACCCCGCGTCTGTTCCTCTCAGCAAGGCTTTCCCGGACGCCCTCTTCACAGCTACGTCAGCCACGTGCGTTACCGGTCTCACCGTGCACGAGACCGGAACCTATTGGAGTCCTTTTGGCCAGGCGGTCATTCTGGTGCTCATGCAGATAGGCGGCTTCGGGTTCATGGCCAGCGCCAGCCTGCTCCTTCTCGCCTTCGGACGGAGCGTCGGCTTACGCGAGAAGTTGCTCATCGGCGAATCGATGGGCATGCAGAAGCTGGGGGGACTGGTCTCATTGCTGATGGGTATTGCGTTCTTCACCCTCTTCTTTGAAGGCATCGGGGCTGTCATCTTCTACGTCAGGTTCTCTCAGGATTTCAGCTCGCCGGCAACCGCTCTGTGGCATTCGCTGTTTCACTCCGTCTCCTCTTTCTGCAACGCCGGCTTCGATATCTTCGGAGGTGGCAGCCTGATGGGCTACAACAATGACCCCCTTGTGCTCCTTACCACGGCAGCGTTGATCATCCTCGGCGGCATGAGCTTTCTGGTGGCTTGGGACATATTCCGGAAGAGGAGCTTCCGGAGACTGTCTCTCGACAGCAAGCTAGTGATTGTGATGACGGCAGCATTGCTGGCCATGGGCACGATCATCTTGCTAGCCATGGAGTACAACAACGGCAATACTCTTGGCTCCATGCCTTTCTCACAGAAACTACTGAACGCCTTCTTCCAATCGGTGACGCCCAGGACGGCCGGGTTCAATGTGATCTCCGTAGGCATGATGACCGCCTACTCGCTCTTCTTCACCATCATGTTGATGTTCGTCGGCGGGGCTTCCGGGTCTACTGCCGGTGGCGTGAAGGTCAGCACCTTTGGGGTGCTCATTGCCACCGTCTGGAGCTCACTCAAGGGCAAGGAGCACGCTGAGGCCTTCGGCCGGGAATTGAGACCCCAGCAAATCCACCGGGCCTTGGCAGTGGCCATGCTGTCTCTGGGTTTGGTAGCCGTGGTAGTCTTAATATTGACCATCACCGAGGATCAGGATTTCATCAAGCTCCTGTTCGAGACGGTCTCCGCCTTCGGCACGGTGGGGTTGTCAACCGGAATTACTCCGGCGCTGACAATGGCAGGCAAGTTCATCATCATCGTAACCATGTTCGCTGGACGGCTGGGACCTCTGACACTGGCATTGTCGCTGGTGCAGGGCCAGAGGGTGACTGAATATCGGTATCCTCAGGATCAAGTGAGGATCGGTTAGGGGGTAACGTTATGAAGAAGCAGGTGGCAATTCTGGGACTAGGACGATTCGGTGTCAGCCTGGCCAACACGCTCTTGACCATGGGTTACGACGTCCTGGCAATGGACGTTGATGAGAAGAGAGTACAGTCCATCGCTCCCACCATCACGCGCGCCGTGCAGGCCGACGGGACGGATGAGGCTGTGCTCAGAGAACTGGGCGTCGACAAGTTCGATGTGGCCATAGTGGCCATGGGGTCCGACATCGAGAACAGCGTACTCTCCACGATCCTGTTGAGAAAACTGGGAGTGCGCTATGTGGTCGCCAGGGCAGACAATGACCTGCACGGCACCATCCTGGACAAGATCGGCGCTGACAAGGTGGTCTATCCGGAGCGCGAAATGGGCACCAGGGTAGCGCACGGCCTGATGCTGACGCAGGTTCTGGACTACATGCCCCTGGCAGCCTCATACGGTGTGGCCAGGCTGTCACCGCCGAACAGCTTCATCGGCCGGACTCTCTCGGAACTGGGCTTGGGCCGCGAAGGGAAGTGGGGCATAGCGGTGCTCATCATACACCGGGAGCGGGAAGTGATCGTCACGCCGGACCGGATGGAGGTTATCAGAGACAAAGACACCCTTGTCGTGTCGGGGAACGATCTCAGGATTGAGCAGATGCTTACGGAAGCGCGCAAGATGAGGAGGGAGGAAGAGGAGGAGGAGTAGGGACCCCGTTGCCCGAACACGTAACATCAGCCAGTTCCCAGGCGCATACTCTACAGTGTATTCGATTCGCGCGCGACTTGACACCAAACGGTTCCCGGCGCATACTTTGCGCTGCCCAAGGGGGGTGGGGGCAACAGGTCAGTACGCAGCAGGCGTTTGTCGCGGCTCCCAGCAGGTTCATCTTTCAAGGAGGGTACGCGTGAAAAGGGTCGCTATCACCGGCATATCAGGCTACCTCGGCACCCAGATACTCAAGCTGCTGGATCAAGACAAGGACGTGGAGACTGTCGTCGGCGTAGACATCAGGCCACCCAACTACTCCACCAACAAGCTGAAGTTCTACTCACGGGATGTCCGAGAACCTCTCATCGACATATTTGCCAAGAACAATGTGGACTCAGCATTCCACCTGGCGTTTGTACTTCCCCCGAACTTCCGCGTAGATGCCCATGACATCAACACGCGCGGCTCTCAGAGTTTTCTGAGTGCTTGCGAAGCCACCTCGGTGGAAGCCCTCTTCTATCAAAGCAGCCACACCGTCTACGGCGCGAATGCCGACAATCCCGCGTTTATAAGTGAGGACCAGCCGCTCAGACCCACTCCCGAATTCCCGTACGGCCAGGACAAGGCAGAAGTGGACCTCATGTTTCAGGAGTACGCTAAGACGCACCCCAAGCAGAGCGTGACCATTGTCCGGGTCGTTTCTGTCGTCGGTCCGCAGGCCGGCCCATCCGGTCTCAACGTTCTGTTCATGCCGGTGACGATACACGTATCCGGCTATAACCCGGGGTGGCAGTTCATATTCGAAGACGACTTGGCCAGATTGGACGTGACCCTGGTAAAAGAGAGGCGGTCGGGCATCTTTAACGCGGGCGCCGAGGGGGCTCTACCCTACAAGGACATGTTGAAAGCCACCGGCAAACCATCGCTTGGGCTGCCATCGTGTCTCTGGAGATTCCTGATAGCGTTCAGTTGGAAGACGGGCATTCAGAAGAAGTCGCCCGCCGGCGGTCTCGAGTACATGAAGTACCCCATCATACTCAGTACCGAGAAGCTGGCGAAGATAACCAACTTCAAGTTCACCATGAACTCGCGGGAAGCTCTTAAATCCTATATGGATTCCAAGTTGGCTAGCGCCAAGAGTGCGAAGGCGTCCTGAGAGAACACGCCCCGACCGCACGGCCCGGAAAGGCCTCCTATCGAGCCTCTCCAGCCTCCATGGCCTCCACTATTCAGAGCCACGAGTTATGATCTGATGGCTCGTGGCCCAGGGATACACCTCATCCCGAGCCGAGAGTCCGCGGCCAACTCCCGGCAGGGACAGATCCCCTCGCGCTTTGCCCAGCCCGCGCGGTTGCAGTTTCCACGCTCTGCCGATATGATTCTATCGAAGCCAGCCAACCTTTCCACAGGAGACCAGTGTGCGCATTCTCGCTGTAGATGTCGGAACCGGGACTCAGGACATACTGCTGTTTGACAGCTCCAGCGCAGTAGAGAACTGTGTGAAGCTGATCATGCCATCCCCAACCACCCTGGTGGCCCAGCGGATAGCAGCGGCGACCAGGCGCGGGTGGCCCGTACTCATGGAAGGCGTCACCATGGGAGGAGGCCCCAGCAAGAGGGCCCTTTCCCGCCACATGGCCGCCGGGCTGGCAGCCTATGCCACCGAGGACGCGGCCCTGACCTTCAATGATGACCTGCAGGTGGTCAAGCAGATGGGAGTAACCCTCCTGTCTCCCGATGAGGTGCTGCCACGGCACAAGTACGAGGTGCTCCACCTCAGAGACCTGGATCTCGCCGCCATCAGGGCGGCGCTGCAATCCTTCGGCGTGGACAGCCGCTTCGATGCCGTGGCTGTTGCAGTGCTTGATCACGGCTTCGCGCCAAAGGGAGTGTCCAATCGCCTGTTCCGTTTCCAGTGCCTGCAGCGGCTGATGGAAGAGAACAGCAGTCTCGGTGCCTTTGCCTATCTGGCGGCGGAATTGCCGGACCACTTGACCCGGATGAAGGCAGTGGCCAAAACAGCGAACGTAGCTGTGCCGGTGCTTCTGATGGACACCGGCGCGGCGGCGGCGCTGGGCGCTCTGCAGGATGCCGCTGTGGGCAGGCATGGCCAGGTACTGACTATCAACATGGGCAACTCCCATACGGTAGCCTTTCACCTCGACGGGCTCCGGATCAAGGGCTTCTTTGAGCACCACACCAACCTTCTGGATGAGACGAAGATCGATGATCTGACCGACAAGCTGGCGCGGGGCGTGTTGACTCACGACGAGGTGTTCGAGGGGGGTGGCCACGGGGCAGTGGTCATCGGCGAGAGCCAGGACAAGCCCTTTCTGGCAGTGACCGGACCGCGGCAGGATACTGTTAAAGGTGCCAGGTCGCGCTTCCACATAGCGGTCCCTCACGGCGACACAATGCTTGCAGGCTGCTATGGCCTCGTGAAGGCGTTCGGCATGAGAGTCGAAGCGTGGCGCGAGGAAATCGACCGGGCCCTGGCGACCGGTGCCTGATCCGCTGCATTCCCCCTGACCGGGGGTTAGTCTTCCATCTGTCAGCAGCCGGGCTCACCCAGGTGCCTGCAGCAGTTCTATCCCCTGCGGATCCTGATCCAGTTGTTGCGGAACATCAAATACAGCTTCCTGTAGAGAGGCGCCTTGACCTTCATGTTAGTGAACGTGGCTCTCGCTCTGGAGCGCTTCCGCAGTGAGCCGCTCCAGGCATGGTCGTGCCTCTTGCCTTTGGAGTCACCCGTCATCGTCCATACCCCTAGACCGGCATCACCTCAATGACCTTGTTCTTGCCCCTAAGCCCGCTGACGATCCTCAGGCGGCTCTCCGGGACACCGAAGTGCCTCGCCAGCGCCTTCAGCACCGCCCGGTTGGCCTTTCCCTCCACCGGCAGCTCTTTGACCCGGACCACGTAGACGTCTTCACCTATTTCCTTCGTGACATCTTCCGTCTTGGACCGGGGTTTTACCTTCACCTGTATCTTCAATCGGCTCCTCCCCCATCCAACAAGGCTACAAGAGATCCAGCAGTTCAAGCGGCTTCCTGATGAGCACCTTTGCACCATTCTTGACGAGTTCGTCGGCGGTGCGGAAACCCCAAAGCACCCCCACTGCGTACATGCCGGCCGCATTCGCCGTCTTCATGTCGATATCCGAGTCGCCAACATAGAGGAACGCCCCCGGCGGCAGCCGAAGACGCCGGGCGGCCTCCAGGGCTCCCTTTGGGTCGGGCTTCCGGGGCAGGTCAGTGGTCGCGCCCACGATGATATCGAACTTCCACCGTGGCAGCAGCTTGGCCGCCATGGTTCTGGTGGAGTCATCCGGCTTGTTGGTCACGATGGCCATCTTGATACCGCGTGCCGTCAGGGAATCCAGCAACTCGGGGATGCCTTCGTACGGGCGGGTGTGGTTCGGCCAGAGTTGACGGTACTCCTCCCTGACATCAGTGAGAGTCTTGGTTATGGTGGCTTCGTCGCGATGTCCTTCCGGTAGAACCCGCCGGGCCATCTCCTCCACGCCCCCTCCCACAAAGTGCCGGTAGTCTTCAAGGCGGTGTTCCGGGAACCCGGAACGGCTGAGGACTCTGTTCACCGACTCCGCCAGATCCCGCAGCGTGTCCAGCAGCGTACCATCGAAATCGAAGATCACGGCCTGGTATTTCATGTTGGAATCCCTCTACAAGATAACAGGGCAACGCCGATGGGTCAATCAAGTTCAGGCGGGTTCCTGCCTGGAGTCTGAGGGTATGCCCTGAACCCAAACCCCGAATTCGAAGTCCTCAACACGGCGCAGGACAAGCTCCGGCCGGGGGTTCTTGGGTGTCGTTTGGCCCCCACCCCAGACCAAGTCCGGGACAGGCTCTATCCTCTCCCATCAAGGGAGTGGGACTTGCTACGTTCCACCGAAGAGCTACAGTCCGCCTCAGGCGGATGCCAGGGGTTCGGGGTGTCTTCAACTTCCTTGGGCTGGGTCGACGATGCCGACTCCATGACCAGTATCTCGTCGAGCAGTGATTGTGTGGCAGACATCATGGCCCTCAGTTGCTCATTCTCTTGGCTGAGCGTCTCAGACCGCGCCATGGCTTCATCCTTCTCTCGCTGAAGTGTTTGGACCTGAGCGATAGCGTCGTCCCTCTCCTGCCTAAGCAACTGGGCCGGAGCAACGGAGCCGTCCCTCCCCTGCTTGAGGGCCCGGGCCTGCAGTTGCTCATTCTCTTGGTTGAGCGTCTGAGACCGAGCAACAGCCTGGTCCCTCTCCTGCCTAAGCAACTGGACCTGAGCGACGGCGTCCTCCTTCTCCCGCCCGAGCATCCGGGCCTGACCAATGGCTTGGTCCTTCTCCTGCTGGAGTGCTTGGACCTGAGCAACAGCCTGCTCCTTCTCCTGCGCCAGCGTCTGGGACTGAGCAACAGCCTGCTCCTTCTCTTGCGCCAGCGTCTGGGACTGAGCGACGGCCTCGTC
>JAFGCL010000052.1 GCA_016932645.1 Dehalococcoidia bacterium
GATCGGCGTTCATTTCCTGAACATCGGCATGGACCAGTTCGACAAGCGGTACACCAGCCCGGACCTGATCAAGGAGCGGATATCGCATTTCTTCGCGGCGACGGGGTTGGGGGAGGGGAAGCCGGTTTGATCCTGGATTCCCGCCCGTGCGGGAATGACGGGGGAGGGCAGGCACGGGGGCCTGCCCCTACACGTTTGCATCCGGGCGTCTTCCACCGGGCGAACGGCGTTCGCCCCTACGGATCTGGGCATAGGGTGTGCAGAGGGGCGGAGCCCCTCTGCGTTATTATTCATTTCCCCCTTTCCCAAAGTGGGATTCCAGGGGGATTGGCCTGGATTCCTGCTTTCGCAGGAACGACAGAGTGTGAAGAAGGAGGAAGTGATGAACAGCAAGAAATCCGGCCGTGCCGCTCCGGACAAGAAACTCGCCGCCGTTTGCGGGTTGTTCTGTCCTGGCTGCGGCTTCTTCATTGCATCGACAGAAGACCCGGCAAGGCTGCGGGCCCTGTCAGAGCGCTTCAAGCTCCCGGTCGAAGAACTCACCTGCTACGGGTGCCGGTCTGAGAAGCGGGCTTTCTACTGCGAGAAGGACTGTAAGATGACCAAGTGCGCCGCCGAGAAGGGCATCGACTTCTGTGTAGAATGCCCGGAATATCCCTGTGCGGAAATGAAGGAGTTCCAGGCCCAGATGCCCCATCGTCTGGAGCTTTGGGAATGCCAGGCGCGCATCAGGGAAGTAGGGTGGGAGACATGGTACGCGGAGATGATCAAGCACTACTCTTGCCCCAAGTGCGGCACCATCAATTCGGCCTACGACATGGCCTGCCGGAAATGTGGAACGACTCCGAGCTGCGAGTACGTGAGATCGCACCAGGACGAGGTCGCCAAGGTTGCGGCAGCTATGGGGCCTTGAGTCTCACCTTTGATTCGGGGATTTCAGGCCCGAGGTCTGACACTTTTTGGATTCCCGCTCCCCGCCTTCGCGGGGGCAGGGTGCGCGGGGAATGACGGGGGAGGGCAGGCATGGCGGCCTGCCCCTACGTTCGTGCGTCCTGGGCGCATGGTAATGCGCCCCTACACATTTGCCCACGGGGCGTTACCCTGGGCGAACGCCGTTCGCCCCTACGTGGCGGACTCGGCCACAGGGCGTGCAGAGGGGCTCCGCCCCTCTGCGTTTCTATCTCTTCCCCCTTTGCCAAAGGGGGATCCAGGGGGATTGGCCTGGACTCCTGCCTGCGTCGGGGAATGACAGGGCTGTGGGGCGGGGAGTCACTGCTTGAGGTGGACTCTATAATGGCAGACCGACGCGCCGTTCCGCAGCGGACTGCCGACGACCTCGGCTTCTGCGACGGGCCGGCCGGTAGCTGCCTCCATCATGCGCCCCGCCAGGCTGGCGCCGCCATCGCAGCACTGTGGCAGTGGCTCTGTGATTCCGAGCTGAACCAGCGGGCAGTGGCACCTCGGTTTCCCATCCTCTCCGATGGAGCAGCCATATTCCAGATCGTAGACGTCATCCGTTCGTTTGACAGTCCAGGGGCCCATGGGTGCAGGCAGTTCCTGCAGGAATCTCAGGTATTCTTCCCAAGTCATACCGGGGCGGATTCCTACCGCGCCGCCCATCGCCATGTCCTCACACGTCCTGCACATCCGTTGCAGGAGGCGATCCCGGTGTTCCGCCGGGAACCACTTCGTGGTCTCAAGAACCGTGCTCATAAGGGCTGGCAGCCATGTGCTGTACATCAGAGTCTTGACTTCTTCGGAGATCGGCAGAGCCATCACACACCTCCCCTAGTGAGCATTCTCTTGCTCACCCTGACCAGTCGCCGATGGCAGCCTGGGGCGCATGCCAGCCGGACAATACTGCGGGAGGACAGGACGTGTCAACCCCATCTCAAATGCTCCTTGGACCAGTTCCGCCGGATGGCCACAGAACGCTGTAGAGGGCGCCGCGTGATCAAGCGGTTTGACGGCCATGTCCCTGGCCAGTATGATGGCGGCAAATTGCTGGCAGGTTGTTATCTCTTGCCCTTTCACGAATCGCCAGCCATCTTGACCAGGAGGCTTGAAGATGCCGGATGACACCATCGAGCAGTTGAGGAACGGGATGCTGGCGCTGGAAATCGATGCCGCGCTGAAGGCCACCGACGCCGTGGTCAACTCGCAGAGCAAGGTGGCAGTGAAGGAAGCGGTCGAGGCGGTCACGCAGGCCCTCCAGGTGGTGGGGAAGAAGTTCCAGGACGGGGAATGGTTCCTCGCTGAGCTGGTGTATGCCGGAGAGATCGCCAAGGAGATCATGGCCCGGCTGTCGCCGCTGATGCAGGCCGAAGACTCACAGTCACAGGGAACCATCGTCGTCGGCACCGTGGCCGGCGACCTACACGACCTGGGAAAGAACATCTTCATCAACTACGCCCGCACCGCCGGCTTCAAGGTGATCGACCTTGGGATCGACGTCCCGACAGCCAAGTTCGTCGGCGCTGTGAAGGAGCACCAGCCTCTGGCCCTGGGGATGTCGTGCCTGCTGACTTCCACAGAAAAAGAACTGGGGAAGGTCGTCGATGAGCTGAAGAAGCAGGGCGTCAGAGAAACGGTGAAGGTGGTCATCGGCGGCGCTGCGCTATCGGAGAGGTCGGCGAGCAATGCCGCAGCGGATGCCTTTGCGCCGGATGCCATAACCGGCCTGGACATGATCAAGAAGTGGAGCGCCGCAAGATGAACTTCAAGGAACGATTTCTGACGGCGATGAACCATGAGGAGCCGGACCAGGTCCCGGTGATGGGCCTGATCATGGACCCGGCCACGGTCAACAAGATACTGGAGAAGAAGCCGGCTGACTTCGTCGGGATGCTGCAGAAGCCGGTAATGGCGAACCAGATCAAGAACCTGCTCAACTCGAACCGGTTCTGGACCAACATGTACTACGGCAATACGTCAGGGGCGCTGGAGGCGGCCATCAAGCTGGGCTTCGACGCCAACTGGACTATCTATGCTCTCATGAAGCTGACCAAGGATACACAAGCCTCGGTGGGCTGGGCGTGGCACGATCCCTACGGGCGGGTCTGGGACCTGGGGGCGGACGAAGATGGCAGCATGAATGTCAACTACAGCCGCGCCCTGCTCGACACGGAAGAGAAATGGGAGAAATGGGTTGCGGAGAAGGCCCCGCTGTTCGAGACGATGCTGCGCAATGTGGCCGCCTTCCACCGGAAGCTGGTGAAGAACTATGGCGACCGCATCTACCCCATCGGCTATGCGGCGCCGGGCCCGTTCGAGAATAGCTGGCAGCCGATCGGTTTTGTGAACTTCACGCGGCTGATCTACCAAAAGCCCGAGTTTGTGAAGAAGGTGATCGCCTTCCAGACCGACCTCTATCTCCGAAACCTGGAGGCGGTGATGAAATCCGACGTGGAGGTGGTGTTGGGAGGGGACGACCTGGGGCAGAAGACCGGCCCGCTCATGCGGCCGGAACTAATCGAAAAGCTCTATGGTGAATGCTACCGGCGGGTGGCCGACCTGGTGCACCAGCACAAGAAGAAGTTCGTCTTCCACTGCTGCGGGAACATCTATGCCCTGCTGAACAAGTTCGTGGAGTGGGGCTTCGACGGGATCATCACCATGGAGCCGACGGCGGGCATGGACCTGGGCAAGGTCCGTGAACAGGTCGGACACAAGTTGGTGCTGATCGGGAACCTGGATGTCTCGTATCTGGTGGTCAAAGGCACCCAGCAGGAGGTCGAGGACGCGGTGAAGAAGGCGATTCGTGATGCCGCCCGCGGCGGGGGGTACATCCTGTCAACGTCCCATTCTCATCCGGCGGTGGATCCCCTGCGGCTGAAGTGGATGGTGGAGGCGGCCCACAAGTACGGGAAGTATCCTATCGCGGTTTAGCCGCCTGCAGTCATTCCCGGGGCGAACGCGAGGTTCGCTGCTGAGCGGCCGTGTTGTCCTGGTGCAGCGGGACGCTGCCGGGAGTCGGGTCGCAGACTCGCCTCAGGATGAGAGGGTGTCCCTCAACCCGATTTCTTTCACCCCCAATCCGCCACAGGCGGACGTCTCAGGCGGAATGGGGATCCGGGGGTTGACTAGGTCTATGAGCACCACGGATGGTCTGAGAGGATTGTGCAAACCGCAGAGCTCCACCTGAGATTCTTGTGTGACATTTTGCCTATAGGCTAGCGTGAGCAGTATCATGTGGCAGCCAGTCTGGCGAAATGGCTCAACAGGCACCGATTCAGCAGACTACTAGATGGGGCTGTTGCCCTGACAGCGCTGAATGATATGGCTGGGGAGTGATGGATTCTGTGGAGCCCCCGGTGTTTCTGTCCAACATAGATGAGGAACGCTTTGGCGTTCGAATCGCCCGCGCTTCTCAAGTGACAGCCACAGATCTGCCTTCCGTTATCGATTTCTGCCTCGCGAACGAGGTTGCCCTGCTCATAGCCCGGTGTGACACCAGAGAGCTTCCGGCAGTTCAGGCAATGGAGTCTGAGGGTTTTGCGCTCATGGGCACCTTGGTATATTACGAGCGAGACCTCCGAAGAGCCACTATTCCCCAGGACTTCGGGGCGATTGCCGTACGCCCAGTCAAGATCAGTGAAGAAGACGGGGTTGGAGCCGTGGCGGCCAGGGCCTTTCGGGGATACCTCGGACACTACCATGCGGACCCCAGATTGGACCGATCGAAGTGCGATGAGGTGTATGTATCCTGGGCAGTCCGCTCATGTCTCCTGCGGGAGGTGGCCGACGAGGTACTGGTGGCGGAACGGGGTGGCCGTATTGTGGGCTTTGCCGCACTGCGTCTCAAGAACCCGCAGCAGGGCGACGTTGTCCTGCTTGGCGTTGATCCTGCGGTCCAGCACCAGGGCATCCTGCGAGTCCTCCTGATTCATAGCATGCAGTGGTGTCTTTCAAAGGGCGGATCAGGCGTGACCTATTCCACCCAGCTCTCCAACTTCGCTGTTCAGAAGGCACTGACACGGCTCGGATTTGAACCACGCTACGCGCGCTACACCTTCCACAAGTGGTTCGCCGGAGGAACCACCACGACTTGGGGGACCACAGAAACCCGCAGCCAGGCAGTAGTTCCGGCGTCCTCCCAGAGAGGTTCTCCGGGGATGGATAGCCAGGCTCCCATACCCTTCAACCGGGCCAGTGTCGAAGGCAACGAGTACGCCTACATCGCCGAGGCGGTCGCCAACGGACACATATCCGGCGATGGGCCGTTTACCAGAAAATGCCACGAGCTTCTACAGAAGGAACTGGGCGTTCAGAAGGCTCTTCTTACCACCTCATGTACCGATGCCCTGGAGATGGCGGCGTTGCTGCTGGAGATCAAGCCCGGTGACGAGGTGATCGTACCCTCCTTCACATTTGTGTCCACGGTCAACGCCTTTGTGTTGCGGGGCGCCCGTCCGGTCTTTGTCGACATCCGCCCGGACACGCTTAACCTTGACGAGTCGCAACTGGGGCGATTGATTACCCCCCGCACCCGGGCGATCGTGGTGGTTCACTATGCTGGTGTGGCCTGCGAGATGGATGCTATCCTGGGCGTAGCGGGGCGCCATGGTGTCCCGGTTGTCGAAGACAATGCCCATGCGCTGTTCGGCAAGTACAAGGGGAAGTTCCTCGGCACGTTTGGATGCTTGGCCACGCAGAGTTTCCACGAGACCAAGAACCTGACTTCCGGGGAAGGCGGCGCTCTGCTTATCAATGATCCACGGTTCATCGAACGGGCTGAGATCATCCGCGAAAAAGGCACCAACCGGAGCCGTTTCTTCCGCGGTCAGGTAGACAAGTACACCTGGGTCGACATCGGATCGAGCTATCTGCCCTCGGATGTCCTGGCGGCCTTCCTCTACGCGCAACTTGAGGCCCGCCAACGGATTCAACATAAGCGACGCTGCGTTTGGAACAACTACCATAGACTCTTGCAGGGCTGGGTCGCAGAATATGGCATCAGGCTTCCTGTTGTGACAAGCGGCTGCGAGCAGCCATACCATATGTTCTACTTGCTCCTGCCGTCGCTGGAGATGCGGCAAGCGCTCATAGCGCATCTCAAGTCACGGGGGATTATGGCGGTCTTTCACTATTTGCCGCTTCATCTCTCAGAGATGGGACGTCGGTTCGGAGGGAAGCCAGGAGACTTCCCCATCACTGAGAATATGAGCGATCGCCTGCTTCGTTTGCCTTTCTACAATAGCTTGACTGAGAGCGATCAGGCACGTATCGTAGCTGCGGTAAGAGAGTCCATGGAAGGTGTATCCGGGGAGTGACTTCCAGTTCGGATTGTACAAATAGATGATCGTTGCCCTGACGAAACAGACTACTATGATCAACTCTCTGCTGGAGTCATGCCGGGTGGCGGTTCCAGTGCTGGAGCGGCATTGATGGGTTCGCCCAAGGTCTCTGTTGTCATGCCGGTGTACAACGGCGAGAAGCATCTGGCCGAGGCGGTCGAGAGTATCCTCAGACAGACTTTCCGGGACTTCGAGTTCATCATTATTGACGATGGTTCAACAGATGGGTCTCCGGATATCCTCAGACGCTACCAGAAAGAGGATGACCGAGTCCGCGTCTATCAGCAGGAGAATCGGGGGTGCGTTGCCGCATCCAACAGAGGATGCCAACTGGCCCGGGGCGAGTATGTGGCCCGGATGGATCATGATGATGTGAGTCTGCCGCAGCGCCTGGCGAAACAAGTGTCGTATCTGGAGGCTCATCCTGAGATTGGCGTGCTCGGCACGTGGATACAGGAGATCGACAGCAGAGGCCTGAAGCGAGAAATCCGGCCCAAGCTGACAAAGCCGCGAGTTGTAGCGTGGGGTCTTTGCTTCGAGAGCTGTCTGCCTAACCCGACGGTCATGATGCAACGCGCTGTCATCGAACGGATAGGTTTCTATGGCACTGAGGTCCCCTATGCTGACGACTATGATCTCTGGGTCAGGGCTTCATCCGTCACACAACTGGCGAATATTCCAGAGGTACTGCTTCTATACCGCGTGTGGCCAGGAAGCCTGACCTACCTCTATCCCGATACAGTGCAGATGAGTGCTGCCAAGGTAGCGCATTCACGGATAGCGTCATTTCTAGGATCAGAGGTGCCCATGGAGACAGTCTTGGGCCTGAGGAAAGCCGTCACGGCCCAGCCGCTGGCCAGCCTTCAGGAAGTGGAAGATGTCGGCTCACTGATACGCCGGCTATGCCGGGCATTCATGGCTGCAGACAGCCCAAACCGCGAAGAGGTCAGAGAATATGCCCGCTTCGCTGGAACCAAGCTCTTCTACCTGGCCAATGCTGCCAGCAGGTTCTCTCTGCGCAGGGGCCTGTCCTTCTACATCGAAGCGGTGCGCCTCAATCCATGGCTGCTGTCCCCCATGGTGGTGATGAGAGGCCTGACGGTGATCGCACGAAGGCGCTTGAAGAGGCCGTCTCGATAATCGATAGCCTTGTAAGCTTTGCTCTCCCTGCTGCATTTTCATTTCCCCCAAGATTGGGGGTCTGGGGGTTGAATAGATGAGAGATCACCATATTCACGCGTCGGCTTATGTTCCGCTTCCCATCGAGCGGGTGTTCCCGTTCTTCTGCGATGTGCTCAACCTGCAGCGCATCACGCCTCCTGAGCTGGACTTCGAGATACTTACGCCGATGCCCGTTGAGATCGGGAAGGGCACCAAAGTCGACTACCGCCTCTGTCTCTTCCGGTTTCCTTTCGCCTGGCGTTCCGAGATCACCCATTGGGAACCGCCGCTGAAATTTGTGGATGAGCAGATATCCGGCCCGTACGCGCTCTGGGCCCACACGCACACATTCCACATCAGGGGCGAGGGAACTGTCATTGAGGACGACGTGGCCTACCGGCTACCGTTCTGGCCGCTGGGCGAGATCGTTTATCCGCTGGTTCGGGGGCAGCTGAAGCGGATCTTCCTGTACCGGCAGCGGATGATCGGCCAACTGCTGCTGGGGGATGATAAGGGGGTGTCAGATGCCGCCGTCAGGGCGCCATAGGTTACGCGGTTACGGTGGAGCGTGGCCCTCAGAGGGTGCGTTCTGGATTCCCGCTCCCCGCTTTCGCGGGGACAGGCTCCGCGGGAATGACAGGGGGAGGAGTCTACAGTCTGAACTCCCATTGGCACGAGCAGTCGCTGTAGCCCTTCCGCGGAGGCACCTTGAGGCCGGTGACCTTGATGTTGGGGTTGAAGTATTGGGCGATCTTGCTGAACAGGTTCATGGTCAGATCCTCGCATATCTGTCTCTCGCGCCCCGTGCCCTCCTTTTCCAGCGCCGAGAGAGTCGGGCAGTCGTGGATAGTGAGTATGGCATGGTTGCTGCTCTTGATCTCAACTTCGCGTCTGTCGACCGAAGCCCAAGGTGTGGCCTGCATGTACTTCATGACGGCGACCGCGTCATCGCCGCGGATGTTCAGGACGGTGGTCATCAGCTTCAGCTCGTAGGCCTGCAGCTTCTTCTCCCAGACATGGCGGTCGCAGGCGAAAGCCTCGTCGTTCCCCTGCCTCTTCATGACAGTGACGTACCAGCTGGCGTCGACGCGGTGGATGTACTCGCTGTAGGCCTTGACCAGCTTGAGGAGGGCCTCCCTGGATAGCTTGTCCGGGCTCCAGTCCGGGTCAAACGGGCCGCTATAATCTGCTAGCTCTGGCATGATAGCCTCCTCATTTCTTTGATCATTTCCTTGGAGTCAATCCCCTTGGTCCCACTCTTGGGGGTAGTGAAGAAGAAGCTGGGGGACACCCCCAGTTCCCTCGGCAGGGACTCGTCCCTGCACCCTCTTCTCAAGCGACACACAGCCCGAAGGTCGGTCCTCCAATGCCTCTGATCCGTACTCGACCACGGGGCGTGCAGAGGAGCGAAGCCCCTCTGCGTCTCATACCATCCCCTTTTGCCAAAGGGGGATCCAGGGGGATTGGCCTAGGTGAGGGAGTAGGGGCACTGCCAGATCCACTTTCTATTGTCTCTCCCAGGAACAGATGCTCAGGGGATTGGCTACTCCAGCTTCAACTCCCACTCGCAGTCGATGTCGTCGTATTCGTTGCGCGGAGGCAGCCGCACGGGCGTGACCTTTATCTTGGGATTGACCAGGTACTTCTCCAAAATCGGCTGTCCTCCCGCGTGGTACATGGGGGGCGTTCTCTGCAGCACCGGCTTCTCCATGTAGTCCGGCCATTTGCCCTTGCCGATCTTCAGGATGACGTGGTTGGGGCTCTTGATGTCGTACTTCGCCGGGAAGAAACCCATGGTGCTGTCCATGGACAATTGCAGGACCTTCAGGGAGTCGGTGACCGTCTTCAACTTGAACTCGCCCACCGGAGCGTAGCGCTTGTTGGTGCGCTCGGCGACCCGCAGCCAGGCCTGTAGCTCGCATTCGTCGGCCATTTCGCGGCCGAAACGCCTCATGACGGCAAAGTAGTAGCCCTCGTTCATTACCAGCCAGGCGTACTGCCAGGCCGTCATCATCTTGAGCAGAAAGGCCCTGGAGAAGTTGGCGTGGGTCAGGTGCGGATAGTACTTGCCGCTCATGTCGTCGATCTCCGGCGGGTCGGTGGTCTCGTCTACGACCTCTTCCTTGCTCCTGACCCTGGCCCCCTTCGGCGCCTGATGGCTGTACACCCACTGGCAGGCGATATCGTCCGGGCTCTGGCGCGGCGGCAGCTTGGTGGCGGTCA
>JAFGCL010000053.1 GCA_016932645.1 Dehalococcoidia bacterium
AGTTCCATGACGATGGCCTTCGGCTTGCATCTCAGAACGCAGAGACCACAACCGACGCACTTCTCCTTGTCGATGACAGCAACACGCACCTTGCGCCCGGGAACACTCTTCATCTCAATGGCGCCATAACAGCATACCGGCACGCATTCTTCACAACCGTCGCACAGCTTGTCATCCACCTTCGGCATAAAGCGACTGGGCGAGAGGCCTGCAGCCAGCTTGCCGGCCCGCAGGAGGGGATTCAGCACCAGGCAGGCATCTCCGCAGCAGTAGCAGATGAACTCCAGGCCTTCCATGCCCGAGATGTTGGTCACCGTGGGCGTCAGGCCGGCCTGGGTAGCATCGTGATGAACGGTTAAGGCTTCGTCAGCCGACACCTTCTTGCCGCTGCCCCGGTACAGGTCGTACTCCGCACGCCGCCCGAACTGGGTGCAGGTGAAAGTAGGATGCTTGCACACCGCGCCCCTCGAAGCCTGTGCCCCGACGCGGCAGCAGCAGCGCCGGATGCTGATGAGGTCCTTGTGCGCCATGATTATTTCTTCAGCGCTCTCATACGGAAGCAGTTTGACACCCGCAGGCACTGTCTTGAGAGGCAGGATGACCCGCAGCGCCGGATTGGGTAGCTGGGTCAGCCCGCCCACGATCTCCTTCCACCATCCCGCCTCGTAGAAGTCCATCCAAAGCTGACCGATCCCGTCAGGAATATACTCCGCTGCGCTGGCCAGGATGTTGTCGTGAAGCGTCCCCAGATCACGCGGGAAGCGTATGCCTTTGCGGGAGGTCACCACAAGTCCTCTGCGGGCCAGTTCGTGGATCTTCTCTTCCACCGCCTTCTCCGTCATCTGGAACTTGGCTGCCAGATCGGCGTTCGAGGCCGGCAGTTCCAGCAGGAATCGAGCTTCCTCCGGCTTCATCGCTTTCTCCAGGATCTGGTGCAGCAGATCCGAGTCTGCGTGCCCCGCACGCTCTGCCAGCTTGATATAGGCTTCGTCGGTGCTCATTGTCTGTGTCCCCCTTCACTTAGTGAAATCATAGCCGCCGGCGGACTAGTCCTTCCGCGGCGCAAACATGTTCGCTATGAGTCTCAGGCTCTTGGTCTCACCCCTGTCCCATGCCTCGTCAAAGAGGCGTCTGTAACCGGTGTGCTTGATCTTCCACTGCCCCCCAATTTTCACATACTCGTCATAGTAGAAGTTGACTTCCCTGGTGGACACATTCCGATCCGTGATAATGAGGCCGGCCTCAGACGTCCAAATACCCTTGGCTGTCTTCTCACTCGTTATGTCAATCTCAGGCTGGTGTCCCTGGTGCATGCTCACCACGGTGTCGGGCCCCAGGCTCTTCTTAAGAAAGCCGATGATGGCCTCCACACCACGGAAGCTGTATTTGCCGTCGGTGTAGCTTGTCGTGGCGTCTTCGGTAAAGCACTCTGCCAGCTCGTCCCACAGCTTGGAGTCGAGACAGCGGAAGTACTTGTGCTTCAGCCTCTTGATGGCCTCGATGTCCTCCGTCATGGCCACTTTCTGCTCCAGGGCTTTTATCCTGGCTTCCAGGTCTTTCGTGTCGGCCATGTCAACGTCCCTCCCAAGAAGATGGCTGGTGCATCCGGTCGAGTATCTTCAGGCTCTTGGTATCGCTCCGATCCCACATCTCGCGGTAGACGAGGTCATAGCCAGTCAACTTGATCTTCCACCGGCCATCTATCTTGATGTACTCGTCGCGATAGAAGGCAGCGCCCTGTATGCCTTTGTTCTTCGTGGTGATGATGTAGTCCTCTAGAGCCCACCTGCCCAAAGCGGTTGTCTCACTGGTAATGGTGATCTCCGGATGATGTCCCTGGTGCATGGTGAGTACGGGCATGTCCATGTTGCTCCTCAGGTACTTCATGATGGCATCCCGGCCCTCATAGTGCTCGCGCCCGTTCAGGTAATCGGTGACGGCATCCTCGACGAAGCAGTCGGCCAACTCATCCCACTGCTTGCAGTCAATGGCCCGGAAGTATCTGGCCTTGAGCTGCTTGATGGCTTCGATGTCCTTCAGGACTTCAACTTCGCGCCGCAGGCGACTGATCTCAGATTCCAGTTCTTCTAAGCTAGCCACCGCTTCTCTCTCCTGAGGCTGTTTACCTCAACCCCCTATGTCCCCCGCTCTTGGGGGAAGAAAGAGGAGGACTGGGGCGACACCCCCAGACCCTCGGCAGGGGGTCTCCTCCTGCACCTCCATTTGAACTTGTCCTCCCCATCGATGGGAGAGGATGAAGGTGAGACACCCTAGAAACCTCCGGCAAGACTTCGCCCTGTACTCTCTGGGATTTCAGGTTTGGAGCTTGGTGACATCTGATACCGCCTTCGGTCATTTGTGCTGCTTCTGCCCGGCTCCGGCCACGTGATTGGCCGCCACATAGCCGAAGATCATGCTCTTGCCCTGAGCTGCACCGCTGTCATAGTGGTGGCCCAGCGGGAGCATGGCTGTTGTGTTGCTGGTGCCATAAAGGCCCGGGATGACCTCGCCGCGCACGTCGATGACCTGTGCATTGGTGTTGATCACCAGGCCTCCGAGGTTCCCAGCAGTGGTAAGTGACAATTCCACACCATAGAACGGCGGCTTCTCCAGCGGACCCAAGACAGCCATCGAGCCGCGGTTCGGGAAGATGGCCTCGGCCCAGCGCAGATCGTACATGCTTTCGCCGCGATGGAAATCAGGGTCTTTGCCTTCCCTGGCAAAGCGGTTGAACCGCTCGATGGTCTCCGTCAGGTTGTCGCCGGACACTCCAATCGCCTCAGCCAGCGCCCTTGGGGTATCGCCTTTCTTCACGAGATCGTTGACATCGGTGGCGCCGCGCTTCAGGCCGGCGAAGGGGAAGAAGTCACGGAATCCCTGATCGAGGACAGCGAAGATGGGCCAGTTCTTGAAACCACCCCTCTGCCTGTCATATTCAAGGAAGGCGCGTCCCATGTCGGGATAGAAGCACTCATCGCAACAGCGCTTGCCGTCCCGGTTCACCATGATGTACCCGGGGTATCCGTAGATAAACGGCCGGTGCAAATGCTGGTTATGCCCCACGATGTCGGTGGGCAGGCCCAGCCCCGGCTGGAAAATGCTGTGGTCCATGAGAGCCACCGCTGCCCCAAGCTCCATCCCCATGATGTGGCCGTCGCCCTCGTTGGTCGGGCTGGTATAGGCATGAAGAGGCGGTGAGTAGATAAACCTCTTGTTCATCTCCTGGTTCCATTCGAAGCCGCCAGTGGCCAGTAGTACGCCCTTCTTCCCTTTGACAAAGAAATCGCGCCCCTCCCGCTGTGCCCTGATGCCGATCACCTTGCCGTTGTCTACAATCAACTGCTTGCCCGGGGTCTCCGTTAGCACCTCGATGCCCCTCTGGGCACAAGCGAGCGCCAGTCCGCCGATGAGGGCGCGGCCCTGGACCCAGGGCAGCCGTGGGCCAATCAGGTATCGCACCGGGTCCTTGGATACCTTCGCCACAAGGGGATACTTCTTCTCCGCTTCGTCCAGAACGCCCGGCATCACATTCGCATCGGGCCAGAGCTTGCGCCCCAGCGGCACGCCTCCGGGAACGTCCGCGCAGTACTCTGTGCCGCTGCTGTCATCCTCCACGCACATGCGTAGAGGGGTATGCTCTTCCAGGTACTTCACCATCACGGCACCCGTGTCCAGATATGTGGCCAGGATAGCTTCATCATGATGGCCCATGCTCAGCTTGCGCACATACCGCAGAACGCCATCCCGGGTATCCTTGCAGCCCACTTCTGACATGTGGTGGCTAAGCGGTATCCATATGGCCCCGCCGGAGTATGCAGTGCCCCCACCCAGCACCCCACCCTTCTCCAACACCACGGTACTCATTCCAAGATCCCGCGCCATTATAGCTGCGGTCAGACCGCCGGCACTGGAACCGACTGCCACCAAGTCAACTTCCATATCCCATTTGCTGGGCACCATGTGTTTGATCATCTGTTATTCCTCCGTTGTATTATTCCGGCCCGCTGAG
>JAFGCL010000054.1 GCA_016932645.1 Dehalococcoidia bacterium
GTGCCCGAAGAAGGGAACCGTCCTCTCTCGTACCGCGAGCTGGCGCTCCAACTTCCCAGTTACCTCGAGCAAATGGGGTTCACCCACGTCGAGTTCTTGCCTGTGATGGAACACCCTTTCACCGGCTCCTGGGGCTATCAAAGCACCGGATATTTCGCGCCAACGAGTCGATACGGCACACCACAGGACTTCATGTACCTGGTGGATTGCCTGCATCAACGCAACATCGGTGTGATCCTGGACTGGGTGCCCTCTCATTTCCCCTCGGACGAGCACGGCCTAGCCTTCTTCGACGGAACCCATCTCTATGAGCACGCTGATCCCAGGAAGGGGCTGCATCCGGACTGGAACAGCTACATATTCAACTACGGACGTCGCGAGGTCACCAGCTTCCTGACAAGCAGCGCCCTCTTCTGGTTGGAGAAGTACCATGTGGACGGGCTCCGCGTTGATGCCGTGGCCTCAATGCTCTATCTGGACTACTCCCGCAGGGAAGGTGAATGGATTCCCAATCAGTACGGCGGCCGCGAGAACCTCGATGCCATCGCCTTCCTGAGGCGTTTCAACGAAGAAGTCTACGGTAGCTACCCGGACGTGCAGACGACCGCTGAGGAGTCTACAGCCTGGCCCTGGGTCTCGCGACCCACCTACATCGGCGGTCTGGGCTTCGGCATGAAGTGGGACATGGGCTGGATGCACGACATGCTGGAGTACATCACGAAGGACCCCATCTTTCGTAGATACCACCACAACAATCTGACGTTCCGCATGCTTTACGCCTTCTCCGAGAACTTCGTACTGCCGCTCTCCCATGACGAGGTGGTGCACGGCAAGGGCTCTCTTCTGACCAAGATGCCCAATGACGACTGGCAGAAATTCGCCAATCTCAGAATCCTTCTGGCCTACATGTATGCTCAGCCTGGAAAGAAACTCCTCTTCATGGGAGCTGAACTGGGGCAGTGGCACGAATGGGATCACGACAGCAGTCTGGAGTGGCACCTACTGCAGTACAAGCCGCACGCTCAACTGCAGCGGCTGGTGGAGGACTTGAACCAGCTCTACAAGAGCGAGCCTGCACTTCACGAGGCAGATTATGATCCCGCGTGCTTCGAATGGATTGACTGCAATGATTCTGACCAGAACGTCATCAGCTTCATACGAAAAGGGCGGTCAACAGACAGGCCTGTGCTGATTGTCTGCAACTTTGCACCGGCCCCTCGCTTCAACTACCGTGTTGGCGTCCCATTTGAGGGACTATGGAAAGAGCTTCTGAACACCGATTCAACGGAGTACGGAGGCAGCGGCCACGGCAACCTCGGTGGTGTCCAGACAGCACCGCTGAGTCATCATGGTCGCCCGTATCTGGTCAACCTCACCCTGCCACCTTTGGGAGCCCTCTTCTTCCGAAACGACGCGGATCGCCCTTCCTGAGGACTGCTCAAAACGGCGCAGTCGCAGAAGACACCTATACCCTGGGCCGGGTCGTCATGTCTCCATCAACTGGAGTATGCCTCTGATCGGCACTCTAAGCCAATCGGGGCGGTTGTCCAGCTCATAGCCGATCTCGTAGATGGCCTTGTCCAGCAGATATGCGTTCAGGAGAGTGGCAAATTCCCTGTGGGCCTCCGGCAGCAAAGGAGCCTGTTTGGCTGCGTTCGAGTATGACGTGAGGAAGACCGGGGTGACCCAGATGTACCAGAACTTGGCCCACTGCTCAAGCAGAGGTATCTGGCCCGGATCTGGCGTCGTGGATGCATAGCGCGCCACGGCGAAATGGGCAGCATAGTCAAAGGACCGGACCATGCTGGCCACATCCCTGAGCGGAGAACGCTTCAATCGCCTTTCGGTCAGCGGCCGCTTCGGCTCACCTTCGAAGTCGATGATTACGAAATCCTTTCCTGTGTATAGTACCTGTCCCAAATGGTAGTCGCCGTGGCAACGGATCCGCATGCCGCTGAACTTCGTGCTGCGGAGCGGCTGAAAACGTGCGGCAATGCTGTCCTCCGATGCCAGGACCGCCTGAGCTTCCCCTCTCAATACTTCAGGCAGAGTGTCCAGTCGTGCGCGCAGCAGGTCCATGGTTTGCGCGGCAGAACTCCTCATGGCATGGTAGACTGCGTTCTGGTACATAACTGAGAAGGGTTCAGGAGCGAATTCCGGATCACTCTGGTCGGATGCCAGCGCCACATGAAGCTGCGCCGTACGCTCCCCCAGTAGCTGGACTGAGGAAAGGTAGGGTCCAACCGTCTCCTGAACCAGCGATGGAACCGGTTCGGTCAGGAACAGTGGCGGTGTCAGTGGAATAGGCGGCATCTGCACCGTGGGGTGTGCCAGGGCGCGCTTGAAATAGCGGTCCATAGCGTCAAGCGTGTAGCGCCAAGCGTCCACCGCGTTTGGCACCAGCCCATGCAGCACAGCCAAGGTCGACGGACGCTTGTTCTTTCGATGGTATTCCAGAGCACCAGCGAATGGCGGAGTATGGGGGAAGTGCGCTTTCTCAGTGAGGAAGCGCCCAACCTCAAGGTCCGGGTTTGGCCCCTCTTCAATGTGCCGGAACAGCTTGAGGATAAGGCGATCCCCATAGATGACAGATGTGTTGCTTTGCTCGCCTCTGACGAGAGAACTGTCCAGTCCCAGCGTGTCTTTGACCGACCCGCTGACACTCTTGAAGATCCGACTGGGCACACCCGCGACGCTGCCGCCCTCCCCCTTGAAATGCCGCCTCTTGCCGATGGCTTCCAACATGTCATTGCAGAAAGCCCTGTCCACCATCGCGTCGTATAGCACGCGCGGGCCGTCCTGCTTTGCATCCTCGGATATCAAGTGAGCGACAACGGCGTGAGGGTGCTCGGTCAGGATCTGCTCAGCTTCTTCCTTGCCAGCAGCGGCAAGTATGATCGTGTAAACCTCTGATTCGCCTTCGAAGTAGTCCATCCTGGCCAAGAACAGGTAGGCAGAGGTGTCCGCCAAGTCAAAGGGAACAACATCCTCAAGCTCGAGCGATTGGATTCGTCTTGCTTTGCCACGGAACCAGCGGCGTCCCGGAATGTAGTTCAACAAGACCTCTTCCACAATAGACCAATTGTCTCTCTCTACTAGTTCAGTCTCATCAAGTACAATCGTGGGCATGGGTGCCACAGTCTCTGAAGGCAGAGTCCGCTGACGCGGGGCCTCCACTCGCTTGGGCTCCAGAGAAAACCAGTAGAAACCGTACGGACCCAAAGTGACGTGATACTGGTCGTCA
>JAFGCL010000055.1 GCA_016932645.1 Dehalococcoidia bacterium
CGTGTATGCCATACTGAGCCAACTTGAAGCCCGGTATCCCCATGTGGATTTCTATGATCAGGAATTCGATATTCCGGCTGCCGGGTTTATCAAACGTCTACCCGAATGCGCTTCTTTCAGGGGACTGCCATTTACGGTGTACTTCAAGAACTCAAAGGTGGTGGCTGCCACCACCAGTATTCAAACGGAGGACCAGATATGCGAGATACTGGACAGGCAATTCGGTCAACATCTATGAGCTTGTCCCCAGTTCCATTGACCAAGAAAAGCGCGAAATGATGAGAGGTACAATGAACAGTCTCTTGATTTTCAACAGGGAGCCTTACGACGGCACCGACGTCACCTGGAACGGATTGCGTCTGGCCGGGAAGCTGTTGGAGGCGGGACAAGGAGTCAGGATCTTCCTGATGAACGATGCTGTTGACATGGCTCGTGACGCCTGCAGGGCGCCGGAGACCTATGACCAGGACCTGTCCCAAATGCTGAAAGACATTATTTCACAGGGCGTACCCGTGAAGGTCTGTGGGACCTGCATGGTTCGCTGTGGAATCCACAAGAACCAACCCTATTTCGATGGAGCCCAGAAGGCAAGTATGCCAGAATTGGCTGAATGGGTTATTGATAGCGACAAGGTCATCTCCTTCTGATAATTGACGATTGCCCTCGGTCTTGCTGTCGGAGTAGCTTCACCTGATCAGGCGCGAACCCTGTTGAGGTCAGGGGGTGAAGGCCAGTTCGAAGCTCGAAGTTCTCGATGTATAGCCCACCACTGCCTAGGCAAGTATTACTGCTGGATTTGCCTAGATTCTGATCTCAACGGTATTGAGACAGTTGTGGGTCTATTGCGGGCCTTCAATCCTGATAGAGTCCTACTTCAAGTTGGATACGGTCAAAGTCCACAACCTCCCACCTGCTGGACTCGAACCTGGGATGCAATGCCAGGAAAGCGTGGGCTCCTGCTTTAGCGTCTGTAGGGGTTTTCCTGATTGACAAACGGCGGCGGCCAAGAATATTCTTGGCGCGGGTCGTGGGGAGGAACAACCACCTGAGCCCTGGGGGTGGCTCATGTGGAAGCACAGCCTGCTGTTTCACTGGAACCGGCAGGATAGTCACGGATGGGCGAAGTGGCCATCCAACACAATTCCCGTCTCACATTCGTGTGACCTGACCCCTAGTTTCATCTCCCAAGCAGGTAACTGCTGAGTTACAGGAAGTCACAAAGGAGGATTGGTAGACTATGGATCTCAAGGAACTCGAAGCCAGGATTAGAGTATTGGAGGACATCGAGGCTATCAAGAAGCTCAAGGCTACCTACTGCTATCTGTGCGACGCTGGACTGACCATAGACAAGAACCGGGAGGAACTGGTCTCGCACTTCACCAAGGACGCCAGGGTCGACTTCGGCCTCGGGCCTGCCTCGCAATTCCAGGGGACGGAGGGGCTTCACACCTTCTTCGGCACCGTCGTGGCCATGGGCGTCACCTTCTGCATGCACATGGTGCACAACCCCATCATTGAGGTCAAGGGCGACAAGGCGACGGGCAGGTGGTACTACGAAGCCCCCACCACGGACTCTTCGACGGGCAAGGCGCAATGGATGGCGGGGACGTACTTCGAGGAGTACGCCAGGGAGAACGGCGAGTGGAAATTCTCCTACATCGGGACCAAGTGGAAGTACGTCACTCCTTATGATGAGGGCTGGGCCAAGAACCCGGGCGAACTGCTGAAGATGGTGCCCCCCGAGTAGAAGACCACAGACTGCTGAACAGCTAGCGGGCAGAGAATGGCAGAATACGGATACGCGGGCAAGATAATGCGGGTCGACCTATCGTCGGGTCAGGCGTCGACTGTGGGTACAAAGGAATACGCCGGGCGGTTCCTGGGCGGCAGAGGTATAGGCGCCAGGATCTACTGGGAGGAGGTGCCGCTGGGTGCCGGTCCGTTCGATGCCGCGAACCGACTGATATTTATCACGGGGCCGCTCTGCGGCGTCCCAGCCATCGGCGGTTCGCGGTGGGAGATCTGTGGCAAGGGGCCTTCCAGCCCGCCGCGTTTCTCCTACGGCAACCTGGGCGGCCGCTGGGGAGCCGCTCTCAAGTTCGCCGGTTACGACGGCATCATCGTTCAGGGCAAGTCAGAGCACCCGGTCTATCTCTTCGTTCACGATGACACGGTCGAGTTCAGGGATGCGTCCGGCCTCTGGGGCAAAGGCGCCATCGAAACCAGGGAGGCACTCAAGGCCGAATTGGGAAGCTCGGCCAGAGTGGTGACCATTGGTCCCGCAGCCGAGAACATGGCGGTCATGGCTACCCTGCTGGCGGACAACGATGCCAGCGGTTCGGGTGGGCTGGGGGCGGTGATGGGCTCCAAGAAGCTGAAGGCCATCGTGGTGAGAGAGGGTAGGGAGGGCGTGAAGATCGCCCAGCCCGAGAAGCTACGTGAGCTGACTGCACACTACCGCGACCTGAGACGGTGCTTTCCCACCGATGGCTGGGAGTATCTCAGCCGGTGGTCTAGGGATCCCACGATGGAGCCGAGACTGATGCCCGGTCCCGAAATGAAGAAGGATCCCTGCTACGGGTGCCTGGGCCGATGCGCCAGAAAGGTCTACGTTTCGGGCGATGGGCAGAGGGGGAAATTTCTGTGCCATTCTGCTTTCTTCTATCAACCGTGGGTGGACAAGCACCATGGCGATTGGAATGACGTGGCCTTTGAAGCCACCTGGCTCTGCGACAGCTACGGCCTGGATGCGGTGGCCATCGACTTCATGATCAGTTGGCTTCATCTGTGCCACCAGGCTGGCATCTTGACTGATGAGAGCACGGGCATCCCCATATCCAAGCTGGGAAGCGCTGAGTTCATTGAGACGCTGACAAGAAAGATCGCATTCCGTGAGGGCTTCGGCGATCTTCTGGCTCAGGGGATACGCAAAGCTGCTGAAGCGGTTGGTCCGGCGGCGAAGGAACAGGTGGGTCTGGCCGGGCATCTGGCCGAACCTGGGTATCATCCCTACGGGCCGAGGCTCTACAACACCAACGCCCTTCTCTATGCCATGGAGCCCAGAATGCCTATACAGCAGGTGCATGAGATCGGCCTGATCATGGCCAAATGGTCGGCGGGCACCAGGGGGCTGACTGCCGTTAACTCGGACGTGATCAGGACCGTGGCCAGGAAGTTCTGGGGCGGGGAACTGGCGGCAGATTTCACCACGTGGGAGGGAAAGGCGCTGGCCGCCAAGATGATCCAGGACCGCGAGTTTGTGGAGGCCAGCCTGATCCTCTGTAATTTCCTGTGGCCCATCACGGACTGTGACCCCTCCCCAGACAAGGTGGGTGATCCGGGGCTGGAGAGCCGGATTCTGTCGGCAGTCCTCGGAAACGACACCACGGAGGAGGATCTGTACAGAATCGGCGGAAGGATACTCAATCTGCAGAGGGCCATCCTGGTGAGGGAGGGCCATCGCGGGCGGCAGTTCGACACTCTGCCCGATCACTTCTTCAACCTGCCCGTGCAATATGATCAGGCCAATGCTGATTGCGTGGTGCCCGGCAAGGGTGGGGAGGTCGTCTCGCGCAAGGGGGCGGTGGTTGACCGGAACGAGTTCGAGAGAATGAAAGACGAGTACTACCAGTTGAGGGGATGGGATGTGGCGACAGGACTGCAGACCGGAAGAGCCTTGGACAAGGCCGGCCTCTCGGATGTGGCGCGAGACTTGGACAAGAGAGGTCTTCTATCGTAGCTAATACCTGAATGGGAGGCGGTTGGTGATCACCAGATATGACGAGATGTTCTGCCACCAAGTAGTGTCTACCCTCGACCAGCCTGGGACCAGCGCGCGGGAATGGACGGAGCGGGCTTGGATGCAGGTCCATGACATAGCCGGCACGGCTCACCTTGCCACGAGCTTCGGCTACTACCCAAACCGCAATGTCATGGATGCCTTCGTGGCCTTTGCCATTCAAGGCAAGACCGAGCATGTGGTCAGGGCCTCCCGTGAACTCCGTCCCGAGATAGATGTATTCAGAGTCGGGCCTTTCTCCTATGAAGTTGTCGAGCCTTTGAGGGCTGTGCGGTACAGGCTGGGTGAGAACGAGTACGGTCTGAGCTATGACATCACGGCGGAGGGCTACAGTCCGCTTGTTGAAGAGGACCCAGCCCAGTTCCAGATCAGCCGGGGCAGGGTGAAGGAGCACATCAAGCGCATGGTGCAGGCAATACGGCCGACTGGCTGGATCAAGGCTGAGGGCAAGACATTCAAGCTGGACAGGGATGCTTGGGTGGGCGAGAGAGATCGCTCATGGGGCATCAGGCTGGCCGGTGCGGACTTCATCGAGACTGGCGTGCAGATTCCAGAACTGCCGGCTGGAATGCTATTCAATTTTGCCCTGATGCAGTTCGAGAAATGGGGTGCTACGTACCACATCAGGGAGATATGGGATGACCAGCGCGGTTTCGTGAATCGGTGGCACTTCGGCGGCAGCCTTTTCTACCCATGCGGCACCGACAAAGAGCCGCTTAAGCTGACTAACGTGGAGCACAACTACAAGTTCCGGGATGACATCCCTGAAGAGGCCCGGCGGTTTGCGGGAGGGAACGTCAGCTTCACTGCCATGGACGGCACCAAGAAAGAGATTTCGATACGCCCGATCACCATCTGTTACCAGGCCCCGGCTGGCTATGGAGGCTTCTACAAGGACTTCATACATGGCAAATGGATGGGCGCCAAATGGATGGACGGCCACAGATTTGACCTGAACGATCCGCAGGTGATGCGGGAGATTTGGGGATACTGCGACTATGGGTCGGAGTTCAAGTGCGGCCAAGAGGTTGGCCACGGGGCCGTTGAGTTGATGGTGGTGGGCAAGTATCCCAAATACGGCTACCAAAGCTACTAGGCAGGGGGTGAGACATGCTTTCGCGTCAGGTGGAGCTTGGCGAACTGCAGGCCAGACTACTGGCCTGGCTTCAGAAGAAGATGCCTGACGCCAATAAGTTGGCCATCACAAACCTGGAGAGATCAGGGGCCGGCATCTCCAACGAGACCTTTCTCTTTAATCTCACCTGGCAGGAACACGGAAAGTCGCAATCAGAGGGCATGGTGCTGCGCTGCGCACCTAGGTCGTTCCCTGTCTATCCGGACTATGATCTCAGCATTCAGTTCCGCGTCATGAAGGCCCTGCATGGCTCGGAAGTCCCTGTTTCGCGAGTGCACTGGCTGGAACAGGATGCCAAGGTTCTGGGCACCGCCTTCTACGTCATGAGGAAGATCGAAGGAGTCGTGCCGCCGGAGTTCCCGCCATATCATTCGTTCGGCGTCTACTTCGAGGCAACACCGGACAGACGGGCCAAGATGTGGTGGGCGGCCATTAAGGCCATGAGCCAGGTTCACAAGACTGACTGGAAGAAGTTGGGTCTGTCCTTCCTCGGTGTTCCGAAGGGCGGCACGGATCCCTTGGATCGACAACTCGACTACTTCGAGAGGTACCTCAACTGGGCGAAAGACTCTCCCGAGGAGCAGCAGCCGATTCTGGAAGCCGCCTTGAAGTGGCTCAGGGGGAATCGCTACGTCCCGGCCCGCGTGACCCTGTGCTGGGGAGACGCCCGCATGCCCAACACCATGTTCAGTCCGGATGGGGATGTGCTGGCGCTGTTCGATTGGGAGATGGCCTTCCTGGGGGACCCACAGGCTGACCTAGCCTTCTTCCTATTGCTCGACTGGGTGGACAGCGAAGGCTACGGCATTCCGCGGCTGGAGGGTGCGCCGGGCAGGGACGAAACGGTGCAGCGCTACCAGGAACTCACGGGATGGGAGGTAGATCATCTTCACTACAACGAAGTATTCGCGGTCTTCCGCGCTGGCATCGTGATGCTCAAGGTGCTCAAGAACTTCAAGAAGCTGGGCGTGGCCATGGACCAGAAGGATGCCGAGTCCAACAACCCCTGTACGCAGCGCTTGGCCAGTCTGCTAAGTTTGCCTGCGCCCGGCGCTCCGGCCAGGCAAACCACTAGGGTTGAGGACATCACCGTCACCGTTCAGTTTCGCCTGACGGGAGATGGCGGCTGCGACTGGTATGCAGTCTGCGAGAAGGGCATGGCAACTCGCCACGAGGGAGTCGTGGAGAACCCCAACTGCACCCTCACGGCGTCGGCGGCGGACTGGGCAGCGATTCAGCGGGGCGAACTGGACCGCTTCAATGCTTGGACCGGCGGCAGGCTGAAGATAGATGGCGACATGACGCTGATGCTGCAGCTAGAGGAGGCCATCTCCAGGTTGAACCGGTGAGGGTGCTCGGGCAGTGCACTAGATGCATATTCGTGGCAGTTATCTGCCGTAGTTCGGTATTGCAGTAGGAGGCTCTCAGCAAAGGAGGTTGCATACCTGCTGATTTCGATGCGATTGTAGTGGGAGTTCCAGCGTGGCGGTGTTTCGGTTACTCACATCAAGAACAAGAGGATTGTTCACCAATCTGGATACGTCTCCTTCAAAGGCCTTCCTCAACTCTCAACCCTGACGAAGCCAACGGGTCAGGCGTAGGGAAGATCTCATCTTCTTCTAAGCAATCTCTAATCTGGTTCCAATCCATGACCGCTTTTCGGGCATTATGATGTGGTTGTCTTAGGCAGGACACCCCCCGGTCTGAGACGGAAAGCAAGAGAAGCCTACCTCCCCGAGGTAGGCTTTCTTCATTTCTCCAGCTCATTTCTCGATATGCGGACTGAGATTGGTTTACCGGTGAGGGCTTTGCGATTAAGCCACGCCAGGTCGAGAACCCGTGGTGAGATAGTTGTGTTAAACTATATGTGCTGGGGGAAGCAATGTCCAGGCTGTTAGTGAAGCTCACACTGATAATCGGTGGCCTTGTGGCATTGGTTCTTGGTGCACACGGGCTCTACACCTGCTGCTACTTCAGGTTAGGCGATTTCCTGGGGAGAGTCGGAATGGACATGGGAATGACATCTTTCAGCCTCACCCCTCAGGAGCACCTCTCGAGACTATTCCTCACCTGGGATGTCCCCAATCTGTTGCGGGATGTGATTCTCTGGGTCACTACCAAGGGCGTTGAATCCTGGATTGTGCCAGTCATTCTGCTTGTTGCTGGACTCATCTTGTTGCGTGTGCAGAAGCTATGTCCTGTCTTCGCCTGATGCCCGGGCATTGTAGAGGCTCACGCTGTGTCACAGTATCAGATTTGATTCAAGGTTTCACTGAGGCCTGAAACCTTCTGGTGAAGGGCATCATGCTCCTATTCTCTCCTTTCCGTTCTTTGGCGGGTCAATGCTGCTGGCTGCTTTCTGGGAGAAGGATAGGGAGGGGGTGGAGGCGCAGGAGAAGCCGAGAGAGCAGGTACAGTAAAGCCGAGTACCAGTCAGGGAGGTTGATAAGCAGCCTAATCCTGCGCCTCGAGTGATAGGTGGCGGGATGACTGAAGGTGGCGGATATTCAACTGGGAACCAGCAGACTGCCAAGGCGCATGGTGATGATGAGAGACGGATACGGAAGAAGAGGCGAAGGTGGAACTTTCTGAAAGCAAGTCACGCTGCCATCCCGTTGTAGGGCTCCAGTTTGTCCCCTACCCCTGACATGTCCCAAAGCGGAAAGGCGGATGAAACGGGTGCGGTTCTCCCTACAGTAACCTTTGGTGGAGCTGAGGGGATTCGAACCCCTGACCTCCTCCGTGCAAGGGAGGCGCTCTCCCAGCTAAGCTACAGCCCCACGTGGTGAAG
>JAFGCL010000006.1 GCA_016932645.1 Dehalococcoidia bacterium
CTTGTACACGCCGTACTTGGCCATCTCCTGGGCTATGGGCGGGCCCGCGGCGATCCGCTCCGCTAGTTCTCGGACCACCTTCATTAGCTCAGCCTGCGGCACGAGCCGGCTGACCAAACCTATCCGGAGTGCCTCCGCCGCGTCGATGACCTCACCGGTGTAGAAGAGCTCCAGGGCCTTCTCGATCCCCACAATCTGGGGCAGAAGATGAGTCGCTCCGCCGTCAGGGACCAGTCCGCGGTTTATCCAGGCGCAACTATATCTGGACTTGTCTGAGCCGATCCTGATATCGCAGGCGGTGATGAAAGAAAGGCCCATGCCCGCGGCCGCGCCGTTCACGGCCGCTATGGTGGGGACTCTCATCTCCCTGATCCGCGGTATGTGCCAGCCCGCCCGCTGGGTGATCTTCTTCCGGCTTGACTCGTCCACCTGTCCGGCAATACGCGCTGACATCACGCTGACGTCCACGCCGGCGCAGAATGCCCGGTCACCCGCCCCGGTGAGGATCATCACGCGGGCGTCATCGTCCTCGTTGATCTCGTCCAGGGCAGCTACTATCTCCTCCCGCATGTCCATCGAGATAGTGTTCATCTTCTCGGGGCGGTTGAAGGTCAGTGTAACGACATGGTTCTGCTTCTCCACGATGATGTTCTGGTATTCCACTAAGCCTACCTCCTTGATGATTGAGCACGCTTGAAAGCCAAGGAAAGGATACTGGCAGCCAGCAAGCGGCGTCAAATTGGGAGATTGCTACGGAGCGAAGGTGCGGTATCCAGATCGTGAGCCTGGATACTACACTCCCCGCCGGTTGTCCCAAAGAAGAACCTGGAGCCTTGTCGAGAAGAGATATCCTTCGCTCTTGCAGATGTCAACTAGCCAGCGGCTTCTGTCAAGAAGCGTGTCCCTGTCCTGAGCCTGGGGCATGAGGATGACCTTGTCGGGTGGTATCTCGTATCTATGTGTCACGGCCCGCAGCTCTGGCAAGTCGTCTGCCTTCTCCAGAACGTACTTGAAATGGGCTGAAGTCAGGTCTCGGAAGAGTCGGTATGCATCAGGATTCTCTCTGGCTGGCCCTGGATTGCCGGAGTTCTCCAACTTTGGGGACACGCTCCAGTGGTCAACGAAATCGATCAGCTTCTTCCCCGGGACAATTGTTCCGTTGGTCTCGACCTCGATCCAGAAGCCGCCATCCTTGAGGCGCTCCAATAGTGGAGCTAGTGCTCTCTGCTGAACCAGAGGCTCTCCGCCGGTCACGACAAGGCTGCGGCAAACATATCGTCTTATGCCCTCTTCGACCTCATCGCTAGAAGCTGCGACCACTTCTCTCTGCTGGTCGTGGTGTTCCCAGTCCCAGGTGTACTTGGTATCGCACCAGACACACGCCAGATTGCAGAGCGCGAGCCTGAGAAACACTGTCGGTTTTCCGGCGTATACACCCTCGCCCTGGATCGAATGGAATATCTCTGGCCGGCCGTCGGGCTGCCTGCTAACCTTCAGCAATCTTCCCCTCCCGCCGGAGGGCGTTCCAGCAGCGGGTCCCTGATGCCCGCTCCGGCGAATCCCCTGGCCCGGAGGAGACAACTGTCGCAGGACCCGCAGGGCACGTCACCGCCTTCGTAGCAGCTCCACGTATGCTCGAATGGTGCACCAAGTTCAACCCCGAGCTTCACTATCTCAGCCTTGGTCATGTGCAGGACAGGCGTCTCTATAGTTATGGTGACTCCGTACTGCTTGCCTAATTTGCTGCCTTCGACAAGCGCCAGTTGCATCGCCTGGAAGTACTCCGGCCGGCAGTCCGGGTAGCCGCTGTAGTCCACGGCGTTCGCCGCGATGAAGACGGAAGCTGATATCTCCTTGGGGTCAATCTGGCCATCTTCGATGAGGCTCAACCCCGTGCTCTCAAGAAGGGCAGCGCCGAGCGTCAGGAAGACCGTGTTGCGCAACGGGACGTACGTTATGGGAATACGTTGCGTCGATTCTCCCATTATCCTGTTCTTGGGAACGTCCAAACCTCTCGTAGTCAGCGCAGAGTACCAGGACAGCTTCTTCATCACAGGTAGGTCAACGACCTCGTGTCGTATCTCGAGTATAGCCGCGACTCTCTTGGCAGCCTCCAACTCCCGGCCGTGTCTTTGCCCGTAGTTGAAAGTTAGAGCCTGCAGATCATGGCCCGCAGCCTTCGCATGGGCAGCCACGGTCGTGGAGTCCAGCCCCCCGGAAAGCAGAACAACGCCAATCCGTCTCATTCAGTCCGCCCTCGGTTCACGGCAATCTCCATGGCAGTCGCGACCTTGCTCCTTGATCCAGAGTTGTGTATCTCATTATCTACACTCCAGGTCCCAACAGGCAACTGTTCTGTCGGAGTAGCCCATCCACCCAGACCGAATCGAAATGTTGCACTGGATATCCAGTCATCCGCGTTGAGACGAATAACCGTATAGAGTATCCCCTGCTTAGTCTACGCAGCATCAACGCGTTTTTCCCGAGCACAAACCACCACTTGCAAACGGTCTTGTTTTGCGGTATATTGCCAGCCGAGATACAAGTGTCGATATGGCCGGAATCGCATGGTGATCTTAGACCGGTTTGCAGGGACAGGATTGCCGGCTCCGTCCAGACACAAGCGAACCTGTCAGAGGAGAGGAGACTGAACCAAATGGCCTACGAAGACAAACAGATCCAGTGCGCGGATTGCGGGAGTACCTTCGCCTTCACTGCTTCCGAGCAGGAATTCTACGCGTCGAAGGGGTATACCAACGACCCGAAGCGCTGCCCCTCCTGCCGTCAGGCGAGGAAGGCTGAGCGCTATGGATCTGATCCCGGCAGGCCAAAGCGCCAGATGTTCTCTGCGGTCTGTGCCCAATGCGGCAAGGAAGCCCAAGTGCCTTTCGAGCCCAGATCAGATCGGCCCGTGTACTGCAGTGAATGCTATAACAAGGTCCGTCCGGTTAACAGACCGGCGTCTGCCTAGGACAGTGAACCCGTAGCTTCTGCCTTGTTCCAGCCAAGCTGGCTCAAGGCAAGTGGACATGGCAGAAGAGCCAGCGGATCTCGCGGGGGGAGCTTGAGGTCCAGTTGGTTGTCTGGCCGGAGTATTGAAGGCCGTCCTGTTTCCGACCTCCCGGCTGGCTCTAGGCCTTGTGGTCTGTCTGGTTCCTGATAGGGGGACTCTGTGGTGGTGGCGAGCGGGCCCCGTCCTATCCCTTGACTACGCCCAATGGATACGCCTTAACTACCTTCCGGCACAGTCCTGCCTTGTGGCAGACCTCCACCACCTCGGCTACGTCTTTGTAGGCTTCCGGGGCCTCTTCCGCTAATCCACCCCTGCTGGCCGCCATGGCGATTATGCCCTTCGCCGCCAGGTCACGGGCCACATCCGCGTCCCTCACGCCGCGCTTCGCAGCGTGGCGGCTCATCCTCCTGCCCGCGCCGTGACAGACCGAGCCGAAGGATTCCTTGAGCGCTCTGTCAGTGCCCGCGGCCACGAAGGAGTAGCGACCCATGTCGCCGGGGATGAGAACTGGCTGGCCCACCTCTCTGTACTTGGCGGGAGTGCTCGGGTGGCTGGCTGGGAAGGCCCTCGTGGCGCCTTTGCGGTGGACACAAAGACTCACCTTCTTGCCGTTGACTTCATGGCTTTCGATCTTGGCGATGTTGTGCGCCACGTCATACACCATCTCCAGCCCGATCTGCGGCAGGCTCCGGTCGAAGACCGCGGTGAAGCATTCTCTGGCCCAGTGCGTGATGCACTGCCGGTTGGCCCAGGCATAGTTGGCGGCGCAGGCCATGGCCGCCAGGTAGTCACGCCCCTCGGCTGATTTAACCGGAGCGCAGGCCAACTCCCGGTCAGGCACTTCAATGCCATAGCGCTGCATGGCTTCCCGCAGCGTCCTGACGTAGTCACCGCAAACTTGATGGCCAAGGCCGCGGCTGCCCGTATGTATTAGTAATAGAACCTGACCAACGTCGTCGATACCCATGGCGCGGGCCGCGGGCTCGTCATATATCTCTCCCACTACCTGCACTTCCACGAAGTGGTTGCCGGAACCAAGTGTGCCCGATTGTGGCGAACCGCGCTCCTTGGCCTTGACGCTCACTTTGTCAGGATCGGCTCCCTTCAGGCAGCCGCGCTCCTCCGTCACCTCCAGGTCGGCCTCCGTGCCGAAACCCCGCTTCACTGCCCATCGGGCCCCCTCCGTCAGTATGTCGTCCATCTCCTTCTTGCCTACCTTGATCTTGCCGGTCGAACCAAGTCCGGAGGGAACGTTGGTGAAAAGGATGGAGAGCAGTTCCTCTATCCTGGGCCTGACTTCATCCTCCCGCAGATTCGTGCGCAGGAGTCTCACACCGCAGTTGATGTCGTACCCTACCCCGCCCGGAGAAATGACCCCATCCTCCACGCGGGTGGCCGCCACCCCACCGATAGGAAAGCCGTAGCCCCAATGGACATCGGGCATGGCCATGGAATGGCCCATAATCCCGGGCAGGAAGGCCACGTTCACCACCTGCTCCGCCGCCTGCTCCTCCCGGATGCTGTCCAGCATGTCCTCGCTGGCATAGATGAGCCCGGGAACCCTCATGCCCGGCTTGTACTCTCGGGGAATCTCCCAGCGGTAGTCGTCTATCTTCTTCAGTGGTCCTTCCCAGCGTGCCACGTTCCCACCTCCTCTAGACATCGAATATCACGCGCACGCGGCAACGTTCCCGGTTCTCTGCCACCTTCAGCGTATGATAAGTCGCCGCCTTGACCCCACCCCTCAGTTTGTGGCGCGAAGCATCCACCTTCTCACCATGAACATCGGCTTTCAGCCTGGTGTCCGTGAGTTCCAGGATCTCGAACCTGCTGAAGATAATCCGCTCCACATCAAACAGGTAGAGCAGCTCATTCAGCCACGATACCGCCAGGCTCTCCCTGTCACTGGCCTCTGCCTCCACATACCGGCTGGTCTCTTCGCGGACCTGTCTGAGATCAGCCATCAGAGAGAACATGCCGTAAGCGGCGTTGGCAAATGCCTCCTGCATGTCAGTGCCGTAGGCGATGATGCCGGTGTCCGCAGTATGCTCCACAATGTCGAACCGCTTCAACGCCTCACCACTTCTTGATCAACTTGCCGTCCTTGTCCTTCATGTTCCCTGTAACCGCGATGATGAAGTCTATTATGGTCCATATTCCCAAACCGCCAAAGGTTAACAGCATCAGGATGCCGGTCCCGATCTTGCCTAGGTAGAAGCGGTGGATACCGAGAAGTCCTAAATACCATGCCAACAAAGACGTGGCCAACCTGGATTTCGGAGAGATGTCTCCGTTCTCCACCAGCTTGGCACCACAACTGACACAGAACGCTGGAGTCCCCTTCAACTCCTTCCCACAACGTGAACAGAACATACTGCCTCCTCATGCCGGAAGACCCGCTGGCTACTTCTTGCCCCAAGCCCCCGCAGAGGTGAATCGCTGCACTGTCTTCGGGCAAGATCAGGCAGAAGTTCCACGTCGTCACGGGGCGGCAGCACCCCAGCTACCTGCGGCGGCACACGAAAATGTCGGCCTCATATATCTTGTTGGCCGCATCGATATAGTGGTGCACGAAGTAGAGGTTTCCCTGGCTGTCCAACGTAGGTTCCCCGGCCAGCGATGATACCACGACCTCGGGCATCTGCCACTGGCCGCCTGCCTTCACGGACCTGTAGACGCCATAGTTCCTGGTGAACCACAACTCGTTGCCATCGTCGCTCAGGTAGGGGTAGCCGTCGTCGTATTGAGTGTTGACCGCGTCCACATTCTCCGGCTGCTGCCACTCACCGTTCACCTTGCTGGTGACCCAGATGTCCATCTGCCCCTTGCCTCCCGCTCTCTCGGAGTGGAAGTATATCTGGTTGCCGTCGGCACTCACGTGCAGTTCGCCGACATCATAGGCAACGTTCAGAGGCTCGCCCACGTTGGTCCAGTTGCTCCATACCCCATTCGCCAGCTCGGCCGTGTATATGTCGATCTCGCGACTGTTTCCGGCTCGCACTGACGCGAACCACATTGTGTTGCCGATTATGGTCTCTGCCCCGTCCAGTGACAGGCCATCGCAGAGCCAAATCCTCTGGGGTTCGCTCCACACGTCTTCGACCTTCTTGGACCAGTAGATGCCGGTGACACGGTCCGACACCTGCTGTTCAGCCGGGAGGTTCATGTCAGGAGTGAAGAAGAAGTACAGAGTGTTGCCGTCCGGTGTGATGAAGGGGGAGTCCTCGGCGCCGGCGGTGTTTATCACACGCCCCAGCGGTTCCGGGTTGTAGTAGTAGTTGTAGAAAGATGCGCTCAGGACCGGAGGATGAGTATCCATCTGTATGGTCCACTTGGGCCACGTAACAGCAGCGGCTATGGCCTCGTCCCGCGTGAGATTGGCCACAATCACCGTCCTTGATGCTTGGGCGGACTCGTTCTTCTCATCCAGCACCACGGCATAGAGAGTGTGTTCCCCGTTCTCCACATCTGTCGTGTACCAAGTATGCGTAAACAGCGAACCAGACGGCGTATCGACGGATCCGATGAAGTGCTCATCATCAACAGAATCATAGTAAAACTCCACCACTGCAACCCCCTCGTCAGCACTTGCATCCGCCTTGAGCCTCGCTATCCCATACACCTCACTCCCCTCACTGGGTCCGTACCACCATACTTCGGGAGCGGCGCTGGTCTTGGCTCCACCACACCCAATGAAGGTGGGCAACAACACAGCTATCACGACCAGACACAGCAGCACTCTCAACATGCGCTTCGACATGCTCATGAAGTGCATTCCCCCTCTCAGTGAGACTGGCCGACAAGGCAACTTCTCATTGAGCTAGCCTGCGGTTCAACTGTTGAAGTCGCTGCCGGCTGCCCAATGCTAGAGTCTATCAAGGCGCTCGTCAAGTCCTATGGCGCGAATCACCGGTATCGCGGCAACTTGGTCCCTGTCCGCATCTCGCACCGGCGGGGCTTGCCAATGGGTTGGCAAATCGGGTAAAGTCCGGTGTGAGCTACTGCCTCAGTGTGAATGTGGCGACGATGGCTTTGCGCTGAGTGCAGAATACTGGTGGAGGTGGGTTCATGATCTGGCTGAGAAGGGTCCTGGCTATTCCGCTCATCTTCTTGTTCGTCCTCACCTTCGTTCTTGGGCTCGTGCTCTGTCACCTCAGCGGCACCGTGGGCAGCGCCGGGTTCTACAATGGCCAGATGCGCAAGGCCCATGTCTATGACTGGATACACGACAGCCTGTTGCCGGCGGTGCTGGACGAGGCCGGAGTCGAGAGTCCCACGGATTTCCCCATCGATACTCCGGAGATGAAGGAGGATATCCTCACTGTGGCCGAGACCACCTTCCCCCCGGAGTGGCTGGAGGAGACGTTCGAAGGGGCCACCAAGCAGATAGTCCCCTACGTGGTAGGTGATAGGAACAGCTTTGCTATCACCATTGATGTGCAGAGCAGGATCGATCCGATGGCTGACGGGATCAAGGATGTGGTAGATGGCCATGCCACAGAGATATACGACTACGTGACCAGTGACCTCATTGTCCCGGCGGTGACAGAGCAACTGGCTCTCGGTACTGACCTGCCTTATGGCATAGCCCTGACCGATGAGGAGATCACTGATGTCGTGGCGCAAGCGATGCCGCAGGATTGGGCCATCGCGCAATTCAAGAGCATGATCGACAGCTTGGCCGCCTATCTGAAGGGTGATGTTGATAACATGAACTTGGCCATCGTTCTCACAGATGTCAAGTCGAGAGCGACCACTTCTCTCAATGTGCTGACTGAGAAGAAGCTTACCGATCTTTTTGAAGGCATTCAGACCACATGTGCCAGTGAGGCTGCGTTTTTGAGCGGATTGAATCCCGATACGCTGCCTTCCTGCAAACCCGCCGGTTACAACTATTCCCAATTCAAACAGGCTCTCGAGGGTGAGATGGGCATGACGTTTGCCCAGCGGGTCAAACAGGACGTTATTGACCTCATACCCAACTCCTATTACTTCGATCAAAGCCAGCTAGAAGAGGCGCTGGGGGAAGACTTGGCCGACACGCTGGACAGCGCCCGCGAGTTCATTGTTGACGACCAGGGCCAGATAACCGACCAGGATTTACGGGAATCAGATGATGAGTCAAATGTCGATGAAGAAGAGGGGTTCGACAACGCCCGGCAAGTGATCCACTCGGTCAAGATGTGGATATGGGCCCTCTGGTTCATATCGATATTGCTGTTGGTGGCAATCGGTTTCCTCTGCGGCCGGAACTGGAAGAGCCGTTTGCTCTGGCCCCTGTGCGTTCTCTTCATCACATCACTGATATTCGTAGTTGTTGTAGCCGTGGCCCGTGCGGCCGCGCCTATCCCGGACAGAATCGTGGAACGTCCGGAAGGTGAAGAGGCTACACACGCTGGCATCCTGGTAGCGGACAAGGCCGACGAGGTAGTACACAATGCCATTGACGCTCTCGTGTGGGGCCTGGAACTCAAGCTGATCCTGTTCATCGTGTTCTCTGGGTTGGCCATCGCCGGGGTCATAGCCTGGATGGTTGTTGACCGGAGGCGCCGCCAAAAGCTGACACAGGGCGACTCTGAGAGTCCCAGCTCGAGTGCAGTCAGTGAGGAAACGCCGACAGTGGCTGACGGCGAGGGATCATCTCCTGGGGCAGGCTAGCGGCTGCCGTTGGCGAGCCTGTAGCCCTTGGGGCCGTCCCGCTCCACTGGTACGACGATGCCTCGATGCTCTAGGAGTTGGAGGTGTGCCAGTGTCTCCCGGACGGCCAGCACCCGGTTGGTGGCGTCCATCTCAGACCACTCGCCCACGTTCCACTCCACCTCGCGGGCGATGTCCCAGGGAGTGACCACACGGTCGGATATGGCAGCAACGACCTCTGACAGGCGGTGATCGTGGTGCGCCAGTATCTCATCTACCCGCTGGCGGAAGTGGGTAAAGGGCCGTTCGTGCGCGGGCAGAACCAGCTTGACGTCTAGAGGCCGCACTTTGCGCAGGGCCTCCAGGTATTGCTTGAGCTGATCCTGGCTGGTCATGTGGCTGGGTGAGATGTGCGGGGTGATCTCCACCAGGACGTGATCACCGGAGAAGAAGATACTGTTTTCCTGATCGTAGACACAGATGTGGCCGGGGGTGTGGCCGGGAGTGAGTATGGCCTGCAGCCGCCCGCTGTCGCCCACCGGGTTCGTCTCACCCCGTAGTATGATGTCTGGATCGAGTCCTCTGGGGAAGAAGTCCCTGCCCAGTGAAGCAATCTCGAAGAAGCCCTCCAGTTCAGGGTCCGGAACGCCCAGCGAACGGGCCCACGGTATCATGCCATGGATGTTCCAGACCTCTGAAGAGCCGACCGTGGCCTGGAGAATGCTCCAGTCGTCCTGATGCATAATGACCTCTGCGCCTGAGGCGGCCTTAATGCGGTTGGCCAGCCCACTGTGGTCAGGATGGTAGTGGGTCAACAGCAGCCACCGTATCTGCTTCAGCGAGGTGTTGAGAAAGTCGAGTTGGCGGCAGAGGTGGTTGAAGGAGGTGCCATCGTTGTAGCCGCTGTCTATCATCAGCCAGCCAGCTTCTTCTTCTACCAGGTAACAGAGAGTAACGGATTCCTTGTCCTTTGACTTTAGTCCGAGCACAAAGGGGACCTCTATCAAGTAGGTCCCCGGTGCTACCTTATGTGGTCTCTCTTCCATCTTGGAGTGAAGTGCCATTGGCTAGCGTGATCTGGCCAACCAAGCTGCGGTGAATGACTAGTATCTGCGGCCTTTCCCGCCTCCGAAGCCACCACGACTTCCGCCGCTCCTTCCGCCGCTCCTGAACTGTCCGCCGCCCCTGCCGCCCTCAGGCCGCGGGCGGGCTTCGCTGATGTCAAGGGTTCGCTCCTGGACTACCTTTCCCTTCAGTCCGGCGAGCGCTGCCACTGCCTCGGACTTGGTAGGCATCTCCACAAAGCCAAAACCTCTGGGCTGTCCGCTGTAGCGGTCCTTCACGATAGCCACGGACTCAACTTTGCCAAAAGCCTCGAATTCATGACGCAAGTCATCTTCGGTTAGTTCGCGAGGCAGATTACCGACGTAAATCTTCATTGATGTTCTCCTTTCGACTGGCTGGACCGCCCTCTGGGGTTGACCCAGTGGATGATCTTGGAGAGATCAGAGGCTGGGACACCCCCAGCCTCTGTTGCGTGGTCACTGTTCAGGCTATCGCCGATTGCTCGGCTTCACCTTGTCGTAGCAGCGGCTGCAATACACTGGTCTGCCTTCGCGGGGCTCGAATGGTACCTGGGTCTCGACACCACACTCGGCA
>JAFGCL010000056.1 GCA_016932645.1 Dehalococcoidia bacterium
AACGGCCTCGTGCTTCTCTTCCTCAAGCGCCTCGACCCGGGCAATGGCCTCGTCCTTCTCCTGCTGAACTGCGTGGAGCTGAGTAATGTTTTCGTGCTTCTCTTCCTCAAGCGCCTCGGCCCGGGCAATGGCCTCACCCTTCTCTTGCTCAAGCGCCTGAGACCGAGCGACGGCCTCGTCCTTCTCCTGCCGGAGTGTCTGGATCTGAGCTACAGCATCGCCATTCTCTTCCTCAAGCGCCTCGGCCCAGGCAGCAGCCTGGTCCTTCTCCTGCGTCAGCGCCTGAGACTTAGCGACAACCTCATCCTTCTCTTGCCGGACTGCCTGGAACTGAGCAATTGCCTCGTACTTCTCTTCCTCAAGCGCCTCGGCCCGGGCAATAGCCTCGTCCCTCTCTCGCTGGAGCGCCTCGGCTCGGGCAATGGCCCGTTCCTCCTCTTCGGCCAGCGCCTGACACTGAGCGACAGCCTCGTCTTTTCCTTGCTGAAGTGCTTGGATCTGAGCGACAGCCTCGTCCCTCTCTTGCTGGAGCTCCTGGACACGGGCGCTGGCCTCGTTCTTCTCTTGCTGAAGCAGCTTGATCGACGCCAGCGTCTCCTCTATCTGCTGCAGAACCGATGTACCTTGATCCATTTCGACTCACTCCATTCCACCCGGTATTACCGCCATCAGGTTACATGCAGGAGGTCACAGGCAGGTCTCAAAGACAACTCGCCAGTTTGCAGAGTCTTCTCATCGGCCTCGACGTGAATCCCATATGAACTCCTCGTCGGCACCAGAAAGCTCATGCACGCACTGCATCATCCAGGCCTCTCGAGTAGTCTGTCTGGATTCTGGACACTGCGGAGGGCAAGGCGATGGCTACAGGGCGCAGGCGATGTTTTGTAGCCCAGCAGGCTCCAGGACAGAAGAGGGTATGCCATGACCATCGGTAAGCTGGGATTCCATGAAGCCAAGGTTCTGGTGCGTTTCACCCTCACCCGGACCCTCCCATCGAGTGAGAGGGTATCGCGCCTCAGCCGGGATGGGATTGCTGCGAAGGTCTCTGTCTTGATATAATCGCATCGATCTATGATGTTCGGACCAGGAAGACAATAGGGAGACGCTGATGGCTCTGGCCAAGGTGAATTCTGCCGCTGTGCTCGGCCTCGAAGGCCAACTGGTCGAGGTGCAGGTCGACATCTCCAGCGGCTTGCCCAGGACCACCATCGTCGGGTTGCCGGACGCGGGGGTGCAGGAAGCCAAGGAGCGTGTCCGGTCCGCCATCCGGAACTCCGGCTGCACCTTCCCCTTCAGGCGCATAACTGTGAACCTGGCACCGGCCGACGTCCGGAAAGAAGGCCCGGTCTACGACCTCCCCATCGCCGTCGGGATACTCCTCAGTTCGGAGCAGTTGCTGAGCGACGTGTCCCAGACCATGTTCCTGGGAGAGCTCTCGCTCGACGGCGGCGTGCGCCACGCCCAGGGCATCCTGCCCATGGTGGCGCTGGCCAGGGAGAAGGGCCTCCGGACGGTCATCGTGCCTGCGTGCGATGCCAGGGAAGCAGCGCTGGTAGAGGGCATTGATGTGATTCCGGTAAACACGCTGTCGGAGCTGATTGCCCATCTGCGGGGAGACAGCCCTATCCCCTTCTGTGTGTCGCCGCCACCTGAGGAAGACACGACGATGAACAGCGCCATCGACCTGACCAATATCAAGGGCCAGGAGCATGCCAAACGGGCGCTGGAGGTAGCGGCCGCCGGAGGGCACAACATGTTGATGATCGGTCCTCCGGGCAGTGGTAAGACCATGCTGGCGCGCTCTATGTCATCGATCTTTCCCAAGATGACCATGGATGAGTCACTGGAAGTCACCAAGATCTACAGCGTGGGCGGGTTGCTGCCGTCGGACACGCCCCTGATCATGCAGCGGCCCTTCAGGGCGCCGCACTACACTATTTCCCACGCCGGACTGGTGGGCGGAGGCAAGATGCCCCGGCCCGGCGAGATAAGCTTGAGCCACCGGGGCGTGCTGTTCCTGGACGAGCTGCCAGAGTTCGGCCACATCTCCCTGGAGGCGCTAAGGCAGCCGCTGGAGGATCGGGTGGTGACCATCAGCCGCGCTCAGGGGACGGTCACGTATCCAGCGAGTTTTATGTTAGTCGCGGCCATGAATCCCTGCCCCTGCGGATTTCACGGCGACACGCTGAAGGAATGCCGCTGTTCCTTCAGCGAAGTAGCCCGCTACACCAAGAGGATCAGCGGGCCATTGCTGGACCGGATCGACGTCTTCGTCGAGGTGCCGCGGGTCGAGTACGAGAAGCTGGCCGACGGCACCATGGGGGAAAGCTCAGACAGGGTGCGGGCGCGGGTCGAGGCCGCGCGCCAGGTGCAGCGGGATCGATTCGATGGCCGGGGAGTGGCCTGCAACGCCGATGCCTCCGCACTGGAGGTAAGGGATTTCTGTCACATCGAGCCATCGGCTCAGAGTCTGCTTCGCACGGCCATGAAGCAACTGTCGCTGTCCGCCCGGGGTTTCCACCGTATCCTCAAGGTGGCGCGGACTATTGCTGATCTCGACGCCGCTTCCACGATCAAGACGCAGCACCTGGCCGAGGCCATCCAGTACCGGCCTAGGGGCCTGGCGTAGCCAGGAATTCCCACGAAGGGGATATCCTCAAATTCCAAACCCGAAATCCGCAATCTCAAAAGCGCAGCAGTAAGCCACCCGGGGGATTTGGTCTGCATCCGCAACTCCCTGTATTCCCTCTTTCTAGAAAGAGGGACATGGGCAGGTCGGGGTCAGGAGCCGTCACGGTGCAGCGGAACGCTGCCGGGAGTCTGAGGGTGTCCCTCAGAATTCCCCTTTTTCTCACCCCAAGAGTGGGGGCCTAGGGGGTTGATCACTCACTCCCCAGTCAGCTTCCTGAGACAAAAAGACAAGTCGAGGGCGACTAGTGTAGAATCCAGGATATTCGGGATAGAGGAGGTGCCACGATGCCGGAATTCGGTTCTCCATTCTCAGGATTGGCACACGGAAGAAAGCTCACCAAGGCAGAACTCATCCGGGCCATACGCTTCATGGTGGCCGCGGAGTACGAGGCGGTCCAGATGTACATGCAACTGGCGGAGTCCATCGACAACAAGCTGGCCGCCGAAGTATTGAAGGACATAGCCGACGAGGAGCGCGTGCATGCCGGCGAGTTCCTCAGGCTGCTCAAACAACTAGCTCCGGACGAGGAGAAATTCTACGCCGAGGGCGCCGAGGAAGTCGAAGATAAGATTAAGAAGCTGAAGAAGGGCAAGGGCTAGTCATCGGGGGTTGGGATCAGCCCACCCCCCACCACATGCGATCCCAAGAGAAATGCGGCACCGCGTCCGCCACCAAGCGCACTGCAGCCCATGCCTGATACAGAGATTGGTGGATCTACGACGCGGTGACCAGCTTGCTGGCCACCTTGCGAATCTCCCGGCGCAGGACCAGCGTGGTGTAGGTCAGCCGCGTGCTGAGAATGCCACTGAGGTTCTTCATTACCACATAGCCCATATGCTTGTTCTTCTCGAGCAGCTCCATCAAGGCCTTCCCGTCTACGCAGATGACGCTGGCCCTCCCCACGCACCGGGCTGTCGCCGTCCGTTGATGCGGCGGCACCAGGGCCGCCCAGCCAAAGAACTCCCCCTTCTGCAGGGTATGGAGAACAGTCCTTGGCGAGTGCTCGCATATGGAGATCTCGATTTGAACGGCGTCGTTCCCGCCCTCCAACAAGAAGACATCCCCCGCGGGAGCACCGGGCGAGAAGACCTCAGCGCCACTCTCATAGGTCCGCCTGGTGCAGAGCCTGGCGACCTCCGCCAACTCTGATTCCTCTAAGCCAACAAACAGATTGAATTGCTTCAGATCTTGGACTGTGACCATGCCACACCTCCTCCTCCAGAGTGGGACTCTGGTTGCCCCTCGGTCTATGAGCGCATTCTAGCCACCACCAAGCATCGTGTCAATACGTGGAGCAGTCAACCCCCTCTCATTCTTCGTGGTGCTGACCGCGATCAGCATGATCGACTCCCGAACAAGCCGACGTCAGCCGCAGGCTCGGATGGACGCGGTCGTCATCCCCATGCAGGCGCCGCACCACCAGTCCGTTTGGCGCTTAATCGTAGCGTCCGCTTCTGGCACCGACAGCGATTTGGCCCACACTCCAGTTTGACAGGCCACGATCCTTCATGATACAAGGGTGCAGGGCATGTCTGGGGGGACAACCACCAAGTCAGCCTGCCTGGCCTCAAGGATCCGACGCTGCCCAAGTCAGGACCGGAGCGGCCGTCAGGGTGCGTTCTTTGGCATCTTGTCTTGCTGCAGCCCACGTTCAGACGGCTTGACGAACGCTGGCAGCAGTAGCCTAGGGTACTCTCGGTACAGCATAGACCGCCCGGCAATCGTCCACTAGAGAGGCAACACGAACAATGCTGTCGCGTCGGCGCCGGAACAGGCTTCACACCGGCCACCAGTGGAGGTGAAGAGAGATGAAGAGAACACTACTTAGGATGAAACGCTGGGGGTCCGTGGGCTTACTGGGTCTGCTATTGGCTGCGGCGATCATGTTGCCGCACACTGGGACTAGGGCATGGTCAGGAGACTCCACCGAGAACACGGTCATCTGCTCCCAGAGGGGCAATCAGTCAAATCCCCAGATCATCTCCGATGGATCGGGCGGAGCCATCATCACCTGGCAGGACTACCGCAGCGGCACCGATTGGGACATCTATGCTCAGAGGCTGGACTCCAACGGCGTCGCCCAGTGGACCACAGACGGCGTCGCCGTCTGCACCGCTTCGGAAGGTCAAAGCGAACCCCAGCTAGCCTCCGACGGCTCGGGTGGGGCCATTATCACTTGGTGGGACTACCGCAGCGGCACCGATTATGACATCTATGCTCAGAGGGTGGGCTCCAACGGCGTCGTCCAGTGGACCGCAAATGGCGTCGCCATCTGCACCGCTTCGAACTGGCAATGCGGCTTCCAGATCATCTCCGATGTATCGGGCGGGGCCATCATCACCTGGGAGGACTTCCGCACCGGTTTCTCGCCTGTCAGGGTCTATGTCCAGAAGGTAGACTCCAGCGGCGCAACACAGTGGACCACTGATGGCGTCGCTGCCTGCCCAGCCACGACGGGTCAAAGCAACCCCCAGATCGTCTCGGACGGATCGGGCGGGGCCATAATCACGTGGGACGACCACCGCAGTACCTACTATACCGATATCTATGCCCAGAGGGTGGACTCCAGCGGGGCGATCCAGTGGAACGCCGACGCCGTCGCCATATGCACCGCTTCGGGCTGGCAATCCGATTCCCAGATAACCTCCGACGGATCGGGCGGAGCCATCGTCACCTGGGAGGACAACGGCTACGACGACTATTGTGACGTCTATGCTCAGAAGGTGGACTCTGGTGGCGCAGTCCAGTGGGTTGCTGACGGCGTGGCCATATGCACCGCCTCGGACGACCAATACTACCCCCAGATCGTCTCGGACGGATCGGGCGGAGCCATCATCACTTGGCAGGACGAACGCAGTGCTACCGATGTTGATATCTATGCCCAGAGGGTGGGCTCCGGCGGCGCAGCACAGTGGGCCGCCAATGGCGTGGCCATATGCGCCGCCTCGGACACCCAGAAGTTCCCTCGGATCGTCTCGGACGGATCGGGCGGGGCCATCGCCACCTGGCAGGACTACCGCATTGACCCCAAGAGTGATATCTATGCCCAGAGGGTGGGCTCCGGCGGCACAACACAGTGGACCACTGACGGCGTCGCCATCAGCACCGCCTCGGACCACCAATACTACCCCCAGATCGTTTCCGGCGGATCGGGCGGGGCCATCATCACCTGGCAGGACTACCGCAATGGCGGCAGTGATGACATCTATGCCCAGAAGGTAGAATCCACAGGCACTCTGCCCGATACCATACCTCCCACGGTGACGTTCAGCTCCACCGCCACTTCACCCACCAATACCTCGCCAATCCCCATGACCGCTGCCTTCAGCGAGCCGGTCACCGGATTCACTGTCGGCGATATTGTGGTGGGCAACGGCTCCGCGGGCAGCTTCGCCGGCAGTGGCAGTTCCTACACCTTCAGTGTCACTCCCAGCGGGCAGGGTACGGTGACCCTGAACGTGGGTGCTGGAGTTGCCCATGATGCCGCCGGCAACGGCAATACCGCGGCCACCCAGTTCAGCATCACCTTTGACAGCATCGCACCGACCGTGACGCTCAGTTCCACCGCCACTTCACCCACCAGTACTTCACCGATCCCCATGACCGCCACCTTCAGCGAGGACGTCACCGGGTTTGTCCTGGGGGATATCGTGGTGGGCAACGGTACTGCCGGGAATCTCATCCCATTCAATGCCAGCGTCTACAATTTCAGCGTCACTCCAGCCGGGCAGGGCGTGATAACCGTGGACGTCGCTGGCGGAGTGGCACACGACGCCGCCAACAACGGCAACACCGCGCTGGCTACCCAGTTCAGCATCACCTTCGACAGCGACGACCCCACTGTGACGCTCACCTCCACCACCACCTCGCCCACCAATACCTCGCCTATTCCCATGACCGCCACCTTCAGCGAGGACGTCACAGGCTTCGCTTTGGGGGATATCGTGGTGGGCAACGGTACCGTTTCCGGCTTCGAGGCGGTGACTCCTGCTGAGTACATCTTCAGCATTACGCCCAACGGCGAGGGAATCGTCACAGTGAATGTGGCAGCCGGGGTGGCCCAGGACGGCACAGGCCATGACAACAGCGCGGCTGCCCAGTACAGCATCACCTATGACAGCATATCCCCCAGCGTGACGATCAGTTCCACTGCCATCTCACCCACACGCAATTCGCCTATCCCCATGACCGCCACGTTCAGCGAGGATGTCACCGAATTCACCGTGGACGGTATCAGTGTGGTCAACGGTTCCGTCTCCCACTTCGAGACAGTGAGCGCCGCTGAGTACATCTTCAACGTTACGCCCAACGGCCAGGGAGTCGTTACCGTATACATGCCCGAAGGCGTGGCTGCCGACGCCGCCGGCAACGGCAACAGCGCGGCCGACCAGTTCAACATTACCTATGACAGCATAGCCCCTACCGTGACGCTCACCTCTACCACCACTTCACCCACCAACACCTCACCCATCCCCATGACCGCCACCTTCAGCGAGGATGTCAGCGAATTCACCATGGGCGGTATTACTGTGGGCAACGGCTACGTGTCCAGTTTCGAGGCAGTGAGCGCCAGCGTCTACACCTTCAATGTTGCGCCCGGCGGCAAGGGCGCGGTCACCATCAGCATGCCTGACGGAGTGGCCGCCGATGCCGCCGGCAACGGCAATAGCGCGGCCGACCCGTTCAGCATCATGTATGACCCTCTGGCACCTACCGTGACTCTCACCTCCACCGCCACCTCGCCCACCAATACCTCGCCCATCCCCATCACCGCCACCTTCAGCGAAGACGTCACCGGGTTTGTCCCGGGAGACATCAGTGTGGGCAACGGCTTCATCGTGAGTTTCGAGGCGGTGAGCGCCAGCGTTTATACCTTCGACGTCACCCCTGCCGAACAGGGTGTGGTGACCGTGGACGTGGCCGGCGGATCGGCCCAGAACGCCGCCGAGAGCGGCAATATCGCGGCCGACCAGTTCACCATAGTCTATGACAGCGTAGCCCCCACCGTGACGCTCACTTCTACAGCCACTTCTCCCACTAGCACATCGCCCATCCCCATGACCGCCACCTTCAGCGATCCAGTCACCAGCTTCAGCGTGGACGATATCACTGTGGGAAACGGCTCCGTCTCCGGCTTCGTGGCGGTGAACTCCACAGCCTACACCTTCGATGTCACCCCTGGCAGCCAGAGCGTGATCACCGTGGACGTTGCCGCCGGCAGGGCCGCGGACGCCGCCGGCAACGGCAATAGCGCGGCCGACCAGTTCAGCATTACGTATGCCCATGATAGTCAGGCCCCTACCGTGACGCTCACCTCCACGGCTACTCCACCTACGAGTACTTCGCCTATTCCAGTGACGGCCACGTTCAGCGAGCCGGTCACCGGGTTCACCGCAGACGATATCACTGTGGGCAACGGATCCGTCTCCAACTTCGTGGCAGTGAACTCCACGGTCTACACCTTCGATGTCACGCCCAGCGGCCAGGGCGTGGTCACGGTGGACGTCGCCGCCGGCGTGGCCCAGAACGCCGCCGGTACCGGCAATGCCGCCGCCGACCAGTTCACCATCATCTACGATGGCCCCCCCATCCAAATTCCGACCATAGCCTCCTTCAGCAGCACATCGACCACTGATGATGGCCATGTGGTTATAATCATCGGCACTAACTTCACCGGGGCCACCTCAGTGAAATGCGGGGACACCGATGCACTGAGCTTTGAAGTCGATTCGGCCACCCAGATCACCGCAGTGGTGGGCTTTGGCGCCAGCGGCAAGATATCCGTGACCACCCCCGGGGGAACGGCCACCAGTGACGATGACTTCACTTCATCCAAACCAGGTGCGGGATCGGGCAAAGTGTGGTTGATTGGCGTGATTGTCGGCGTGGTGCTTGTTCTCGCCGCAATCGCATCCTGGCTGGTGGTCTCCCGGCGCAGAGCGACAAGATAGCGTCGTGCCTACGATCAGCGCCCACGAGGTGTGGGACGGGTCGGGATCGTGGTCACCTACCCCGACGAGGAGACCATCTCTTACAGCGTCTCCGGCACCTCATCTCGCCTCGCGCGGAGAAATGCTGTCCATGATGCCATGGCCCGCCGCGGTTGAAACGGCACTGAAACTCCCGTAGTATCAGGAAAGTAACCAGCCGGAGAATTCAACCCGAGTGAAGCGCCACCCACTTGTCGAGGAGATCTCCACACTCCTCAGCGCTGCTGAGGTCTTCGGCCACTTTCACCGTGAGCCGTTCGCCTTCTTCCTGGATAGCGGCATGGACCCGGCCAAGCTGGGGCGGTACTCCTTCATCGGCTGGGACCCTTTCCTGGTGCTGAAGAGCCGCGGTGAGGAAATCACGCTGTTGAGCGCAGGAAAGGAAGAGAGGTGCAAAGGCAATCCCTTCCGGGCACTGGGCAGACTGCTGGGTGAATACGACCTCGACCCGGGCGGAGCGCCCACGCCGCTCGTGGGCGGGGCGGCGGGCTATTTCAGCTACGACCTGTGCCACTTCATCGAGAACCTGCCAGGCAAAGCCATCGACGACCTCCAGCTTCCGGAGTGCTGCCTGGGCCTGTACGACGTGGTCGTGACGTTTGACCACTTGCTGCAGAGAACGTACATCGCCTCCAGCGGCTTCCCGGAACAGGACGAAGGCCGGAGACTGAAGAGGGCCAGAGAACGCCTGGAGCAGGTCAAGGCCAGTATCGCGGGCGCGCGTTCGAGCCTGCCTGGCCCATGCCCGCCTCTGCCCGGCAATCATGGCATAGCTCTGCCCCACTCCAACTTCACCCATGACAAGTACCTCCGCGCCGTGGAAACCGCCAGAGAGTACATCATCTCCGGCGAGATCTACCAGGTAAACCTCTCCCAGAGATTCGAGGGTCGGCTGCCCACTGATCCACATGACCTCTACCAGCGACTGCGCACCATCAACCCGGCGCCCTTCGCCGCCTACCTCAACCTCGACGAGGTGACTGTGCTCAGCGCCTCACCGGAGCGGTTCCTGAAGCTGGACGGCGGCCGGGTGGAAACGCGCCCCATGAAGGGCACGCGGCCCAGGGGTCGCTCGGCTGCTGAAGATAACTCGCTGGCCGCGGAGCTTCAAGACAGCATCAAGGACCAGGCCGAGAACGTCATGATCGTGGACCTCGAGAGAAACGATCTGGGCAAGGTCTGCCGTATCGGCACAGTCAACGTCCGCGAGCTCTGCACCCTCGAGGAATACGCCACAGTGTTCCAGCTCACTTCGTGCGTCGAAGGGCGCCTGGCGGGCGGCAAGAACAGGATCGACCTGCTGGAAGCCTGCTTCCCCGGAGGCTCAATCACAGGCGCGCCGAAGATACGGGCCATGGAGATCATCGACGAACTGGAACCCACCAGGAGAAGCGTCTACACTGGTTCCATCGGCTACCTGAGCTTCAGCGGCCAGATGGATCTCAATATCGTTATCCGCACCATTCTGGCCAAGAAGGACAGAGTATACTTACAGGTAGGCGGCGGCATCGTGTATGATTCTGATCCAGAGGCAGAATACCAGGAGACGCTGCACAAGGCCAAGGCCCTGTTTCAGGCGCTGAACCTGTCGCCACACGTGGCCGCCGAGGTGTAAGGAGCGAGCGAATGGAAGCGGTGGTGTACCTCAATGGCTCTCTCATGCCCCTGTCACAGGCGCGCATCTCGCCGCTGGACTACGGTTTCCTCTATGGCTATGGCCTCTTCGAAACCATGAGGGCTTATAGCGGACACGTCTTCCGCCTGGACAAGCACCTAGCCAGACTGGAGCGCTCGTCGCGAGAATTGAACATCGACCTTGATACTCCGGCGAAGCTGGAAACAGCGATCTACGACACCCTGAAGGCCAATCAGCTGCAGAACGCCCGTATCAGGCTGTCCGTCTCTCCCGGAGAAGAAGAACAGGCGCCGAATCTGCCGGCCAAAGCAGAGCCGACCGTGTTCATCATAGCCAAGGGTTATTCGCCTCCGTCAGAGGACATCTACCGTCGCGGGTTCGTGGCCATGGTGACAAGAGTGCACCGCAGCCCGCGCTCTCCGGCTTCAGTACTGAAGTCGCTCAGCGGCCTGGACATACTGCTGGCGCGACAGGAGGCCGCTTCCTACGGCGTGGATCATGCCATCCTTCTGAACGATGATGACTTGGTGGCGGAGGGCAGCAGCACTAATGTCTTCCACGTGAACGACCGCACGCTGTTCACGCCTGCTGAACATAGCGGGATTCTGCAGGGGGTCACCCGCGACGTGGTGCTGAAGGAACTGGCGCCTTCACTGGGGCTGGCCACCAAGGAAGTGGACGTGGCTCTGTCCGACCTGCTTGAAGCCGAAGAGGCCTTCCTGACCAACTCTATGATCGAGGTGATGCCGCTGACTATTGTGGCGGACAGGAGCATTGGCACGGGTCGTCCCGGCCCCTTAACACGGCGACTAATGAAGGCATACGGGGAGCTGGTCGAGCGGAGTCTCATCGAACAGGGAGGGTCGTGAGCACCATGAGTGTGGGACTGGTCTACGACCCGATCTACCTCGGACATGACACCGGGGACCACATAGAGAACGGCCGACGTCTGGAGCGCATCCTGGAGCTGCTGGGCACCAGCGGCGTCCAGCAGCAACTCGTCGGCATTGCTCCGGAACCAGCCCCTCTGGAGGACTTGCTGCTGGTGCACTGCGCGCAGCATGTCGCGCGGGTTGACCGTTCGTCCAGCGAGGGCGGCGGTTGGTTGGACGGCGACACAGTGACGTCGCCCGAGTCCTACGAGGCGGCCATCTACGCCGCGGGGGGCACGGCCAAGGCCACGGAGAAGGTGATCAAGGGGGATGTTGAGAGCGCCTTCGCGCTGGTCAGGCCGCCGGGACACCACGCGACGCGGACCGACGCCATGGGTTTCTGCCTGTTCAACAACATCGCC
>JAFGCL010000057.1 GCA_016932645.1 Dehalococcoidia bacterium
GGAAGTGCCCCAATTCTACGAACTCGCGATGGGTGATCCCATCCCCATCAGTGCGTATCACCGCAAGGGCATTGAGGAATTGATGCATAAGGTCATTGAGAGACTACCCGCTCAGACGCCGGCGGTTGCAGAACCGGAGTCGATGAAGATCGCCATCGTGGGACGCCCCAACGTGGGCAAGTCGCTGCTTCTGAACACGCTCCTGGGGGAGGAGCGTGTGGTCGTGGACGAAGCGGCTGGAACGACGCGTGACACCATAGACACCGTTCTGCAATACAAGGGTGAGAGGGTAACGCTGATTGACACCGCAGGAATCAGGCGTCGGGGGCGGATCGACCGGGGCATCGAGCGATACAGTTCGCAGCGCAGCGGTGATGCGATTGAGCGCGCCGACATTGCCCTGCTGGTGGTAGATGCAGTGGAGGGCATCACGGCCCAGGACATTCACATCCTGGGCTATATTCACCAAGCTTTCAAGGGAGCAGTGCTGCTTGTCAACAAATGGGATATTGTGGATGAGAAGGACACTTCGTTGTGGATGGAGGTGGTGCGGCGGAAAGCCCGGTTCATGCCATATATCGAGACGCTCTTCATCTCAGCCAAGACGGGGCAGGGTGTGGAGAGGATTCTGCCACTGACCAGGAGAATCTACCAGGAGCGGCTGCGGCGCCTGGAGCCAGAATTGCTTGCCAGCATTGTCATGGATGCAGAAGGGGCCAAGCAATCGCCAAAACAAGGCCGGAGGCGGCTCAAGGTCTACAGGGCAACCCAGACGGCCATCAACCCGCCCACCTTCTCGTTTCTGGTCAACGATGCCAAGCTCGTTCACTTCTCGTACCAGCGCTTCCTGGAAAACAAGATGCGCCAGTATTGTGGATTCAAGGGCACCCCCCTCCATCTTGTCTTCAGGGGCAAGGGGGAGAAGAAGCGTGATGAGGGGCCGGTTCTCTGACGTCCGGCGCGGGACCGGGATTTACCAAGGTTCTGATAGAGCCAATCGGTATCTAGCGTATGCTGGCGCTTGAGTACGTCGCTGTCGCCTTGATCGGCTACCTGCTGGGATCCATTCCCTTCGGTATCTTGGTCTCCAAGGTGGCCAGAGGGATAGACATCAGGATGTTCGGCAGCGGTAAGACGGGCACGGCCAACGTGATCCGGACTGCCGGAGGCCGGGCTGGCGCCGTGACTATGATGCTGGATCTCTCCAAAGCCTCGGCGGCGGTTCTGGTAGCCTGGGCGATAGTGCCCACTCATGCGGCTCAGGTTGTAGCGGCACTGGCTGCTATTATGGGCCACATCTGGTCAGTGTACATCAAGTTCCATGGCGGGCGTGGCGTTGCTACCTATGTCGGCGCCCTCCTGGCCATGAACTGGCTCGTCGGGCTCTGCACGGCTGTGATCATACTGGGGATAGCCCGGTTGACCCGCTACATGTCGCTGGGCTCCATGGTGGGCATAGTGGCCTCGTTCTTGGTCATGCTCGCGCTGATGATCGCGGGGTCACGGCCTCCGGTGATCTATCTGACGGTAGTCCCTGTAGAGCAAGTGCTGTTCTGCGGCCTGGCGGCAGTGATCATCTTGATTCAACATCGTGACAATGTGCAGCGTCTTCTGACCGGGACGGAGCGGAAACTCGGTGGCGGACCGGGGGGCAAGTGAGTCCTTCTGTCTTGGCACAGGGCCGCCGTTCTCTTTCAGGCGTGTCATGGTCGGCGACGCTATGAGTGCCAGACAGCACTGGCTGGGGCGCTGTCCCGGGGTGGCGCGGCAGCACGTTCGGGCGGGAGACTTAGTCTTGACTTGGCTCAGGGGCAGCGAGGATAATAGGCTGGAATCGCGGTTCCTTTTGAGAGGATATGCAAGATAGAAGCCGGAATGCCGCATTCCGCCCGTTCTTAGGAGGGCAGGATGTCTAGGGCAGCGATCGTTGGCAGCGCCGCCTGGGGTACTGCACTGGGGATAATCCTGGCGCGCAATGGTATTTGGACCAAGATATGGGCCCGCAATGAGGAGGCGGCTGACAAGCTCAACCAGGCGAGAGAGAACGTAGTCTATCTGCCGGGCCCCCGGTTTCCCACCCGCCTCACCGCCACTGCCTCCCTCGAAGAGGCTATGGACAAGGCCGACATGGTCATCCTGGCTGTGCCTTCAAGTACCATGCGTCTCAACATAGGACGTGTGAAGGACTATCTGAGCGACACGACTCTGGTAGTCAGCGCTACGAAGGGGTTGGAAGTCGAGACCGGCAAACGCATGTCTCAGATTATTGCCGAGGAGCTTGACCCACGGTTGCATCCCAACATCTGTGTCCTCTCTGGTCCCAACATAGCCCATGAAGCTGCTCAGGGCCTGCTGTCCGTGACAGTTGTGGCGGCCCGCGATGCTGCGGTAGCCGAGCGGGCGAAGCAGTTGGTCAATTCCAACCAGTTCTACGTCTTTACCAGCACCGACATTGTGGGAGTGGAACTGGGCGGGGCCATGAAGAACGTCATCACCCTTGGAGTTGGGATGGTGGATGGCTTGGGAAATGGCAGTAATGCCAAGGCGGCCCTTATCATCCGGGGATTGAGCGAGGCGATCGTGCTGGGAACCACATTTGGGGCAAATCCGCTGACGTTCATCGGACTTAGTGGACTCGGAGATCTGGTGGTCACCTCCTTCAGCCCACTAAGTCGCAACTACTACGTAGGCAAAGAACTGGCCAAGGGGCGTTCTGTGGAGGACATTACCCACTCGATGCCGCACGTTGCCGAGGGCGTTTCCACCGCCCAGGCAGCCTGGCAGTTGGGACAGAGGGCGGGTCTCAGCTTGCCTATCGTCGACAAGATCTACAAAGTGCTCTACGAAGGGCTTGACGTCAGGAAGGCAGCCAGCGAACTGGTGGAGTATCCCGCGGATGGTGAATCGCTGGAGGTCACGAAACTGCTTCGCTTCCTGCTGGACTATCTAAGGGTGAGGTGGTATCAGCCGGGGAGTTTCCCGCCGGAGCAGCTGGACTCCGAAGACAGAGCAGGGTAGCCTGGTCGGGACCTCTGAGGCTGGCTACTTCAGCCCCTTCTTCAGGCGGTCCATGATCTTCTTCCCCGATTGATCCGGGGATTTGCCTTTGCCCAGGCTCCTGGCCAACTCCAGAAAGAGCTTCCGCTGCTCGTCGTCCAGCTTGTCGGGCGTCACTACTCTTATTTTGACCAGCTGGTCGCCCTTTCCCTGACGATCAAGAAAGGGTATGCCCTTTCCCTTCAAAGACAGCACCGTGTCAGTCTGCGTCCCCGGAACGATATTCAGGCGTGCCTTGCCCTCCAGTGTAGGCACCTCCACTTCGTCACCCAGGGCCGCCTGGGCGAAGTTGACGGGGAGTTCGTAGATGACGTTGTTTCCCTCACGAACAAAGAAGGCGTGTTTCCGGACTGCGATGTTGATGTAGAGATTGCCCGGATTGCCACCCATTGTCCCTGCGTCTCCTTCACCCCTGAGCCTTATCTGGAAGCGCTCACTCACTCCAGCCGGGATTGTCACCTTCACTGTGTGGACGCCCTTCTCCCTCCCAGTCCCCTGGCACTGCGTGCACGGGTGGCTCGTCACCGCTCCATCACCGTGGCACCGATCGCACACCGCCCTGTTCACGAAGCGCCCGAAGACGCTCTGATGAACTCGCCTGACCTCTCCCATTCCGCCACAAGTGGGGCACTTCATCTGCGTCGTTCCCGGCTCACCACACTTCCCCTGGCAACGGGAGCAGTAGGCCGTGCGCAGGATGTCAATCCGTTTCTCGGTTCCAAAGGCTGCTTCCTCGAAGGTAAGCTCGACCTGGTAGTGCAGGTCGGCTCCTGGGTGTGGCGCACGTCGCCTGGCCTCGGTAGCCCCTGAGAAGAAGGCGTCGAAGATGTCTCCTAGGCCGAAGAAATCGTCGAAGCCTTCGAAGCCCCGCCCCGTCCCCATGTGGCCGAAGTGATCGTAGTGGGCCCGTTTCTGGGCGTCGCTCAGCACCTGGTAGGCTTCGTTGATTTCTTTGAACCTGTCTGAGGCACCGTCATGGTGATTGTGGTCAGGATGATACTGGAAGGCCAGCTTCCGGAAAGCCTTCTTGATGTCATCCTGGGAAGCGTCTCTCGGCACTCCCAGCAGTTCGTAGTAGTCCTTCTTTGGAGCCATGTCCCGCCTGGTGGCAAATATTCAGTTCCATCATAGTCTCCAGGCAAGTGCGTGGTCAACCTTGATTAGTGTGATGTCGGGAGGGTGGAGAACCCTCTGCCGGTGGCCCGGGCGATATCTTCAGTGCGTCATGAATCAAGCCCTTGCACTACACTCCAAGAGTGAGGGAAAGAGGGGTGTCGACAACGAGGCTTGAGACGCCATTGGCGTCTTGACTCTGCGGGGAGAAACAGTGGGTTGGAGTCTAAGGCTCCTCCAGGTTGCCCAGCGCCGCCTCGATCAGTTCATTCAGCGCCGGGTGGATGTGCATCCCGTTGAGAATGGGACCGATGTCTCCGCCCGAGGCCATGGCATTGGTCACTTCCTGGATAAGCTCCGGAGCGAAAGGACCGATGATGTGGAATCCCAGTATCTTGTTGGTCTCCTTCTCCAATATAGCCTTGGCGAAGCCCTCTTCCTCCATCATGGCCTCGCCCTTGGCGATGCTCGAGTAGGTGGCCCTGCCGACTACTATCTGGTGATCCTTCTTCGCTCTCTCAGCGGTGAGTCCCACAGAGGCAATCTGAGGATGGGAATACACGGCGTGTGGCGTGACGCTGGTGTCCAGCTTTGTCTTGTCGCCATGTAGAATACCCTCGGCCACCATTGACGCCTGTCGGTTGGCGGCATGGACGAACATCTGCAGGCCGTTCGCATCTCCCACTGCATAGATGTTCTTCTTAGTTGTCTCCAGGTATTCGTTGACCTTGATGAAGTCCTTCTGGTCGATCTGCACTCCGGTGTTCTCCAGCTTCAGCAGGTCGGCGTTCGATTTCCGGCCCACGGCCATCAACAGCCTGTCTGCAGTGAACTCTCTCCTCTTTCCGTCACCAATCTTGACCGCGACAGTCACTTTACCGTTGGCACCCTTCCGTATCTCTTCCGCCAGAGCGCCCGTATGCACCGACATCCGGCGACTCAGGGCTTTCTTCAGCAACTCTGATATCTCCGGCTCCTCCGCCAGCGTTAGCCTGTCCGCCATTTCCAGAATGGTGACCATGGTGCCCATGGCGGCGAAGAAGTGCCCGTACTCAACCGCGATGTATCCACCACCGATGATTATCAGGCTGTCCGGCCTCTCATTTTGCTGAAGCACCTGCTCGTTGGTCCAGTAGTCAACGCTGTCTATTCCCTTGATGGGCGGCACGAAGGGACGGGAGCCGCACGCCACGACAATCTTCTCGCCTTTGACCTGCTGGCCGTTGACCTCCATCGTGTAGTCAGCCACAAAGTGTCCCTGTCCTTCATAGAAGTCAAGCCCTTTTGACTGCTTGATGCCCTCACGGATATGGTCCCGGCCCTCCTTTGCGCTCTTCCTCATGCGTTCCATGATGGAGGCGAAATCGATGCTTCTTATCTCCGCCTTAATGCCCAGCTTCCCGACCTCCTGGATGTCCACTGCCCTGTCCGCGGCATAGATCAGCATCTTCGATGGTATGCAGCCCAGATTCAGGCAAGTCCCGCCCAGCGGCCCCTTGTCAATTAAAGCTACCTTCCGGCCGTGGCCGACTGCCTCATCAGAGATGATCGCTCCGCATCCTGAGCCGATGACAACGAGATCATACTTTTTCATGATTTCACCTCATTGAATTCAATGATACGTCAGGCTGTCCGAGGATACCGTTCTTGACCCCTCTCTTGGGGGCGATTGAATCAGGGAACACAACCCGGCCCCAAGCAGGAACAACTCCCTGCACCGTCTCATGGCAGGTGCTGAGCCGACGGGGTCATGGTATCCCGCATGATATAATTTCGTCAAGGAGGTTGCGATGTTCCAGAAGATCCTGGTGTGTCTGGATGGATCGAAGCTTGCTGAGCAGATTCTTCCGTATGCTGCGGAGCAAGCTTCGAGCTTCGGAAGCAGCCTAGTCCTGTTCCAGGTGGTGAGCCTGGCAAGCCTTCCCACTCCCACCGGGATCGAGTCTGTTCCGGTGGCAGTGCCGAATGACCAGTTGGCAGAAGCGGAAGCTGCAGCGGGGGACTACCTCGAAGCCCTCGCTGTCCCCCTTCGAGAGAAGGGACTCAACGTTCAGTGTGTAGCTATGCTCGGGCAGCCTGCCGAGTCCATAGTCAGCTATGCAGAAGAGAACAAATTCGGTCTGGTCGCCTTGGCCACACACGGGCGCAGCGGCCTGAAGAGGCTCGTCTTTGGCAGCGTGGCCGACCACGTCATCCGGAAATCAGGTTTGCCCATCCTGCTGATTAAGCCCAAGTAAACGAGCGGTCAACCCGCTCGTCTGATCTCGCCTGTGGGGCTGATTCCAGCCAGTGCCTAGATCGGTGGCAAGCTCCTTATGGCAGCGATGATCTTGGGAGTGATGCTGGGAGACAAAGGAGGTCGCACCATGAGTGTGGGACAGGAAGCTCCGTGGAGGACCTTCTGGGCTACACTGCCGTAGGCCCACCGGCCAAGGCCGGATCGTCCATGGGTGGCCATCACAATTAGATTCACCTGTCTCTGGCCAGCGTAGTCAATGACCCCAGTTGCCGGATCACCATCCAATACCTCTAGACTCACCTTGAGGCCGGCGTCGGAAAGCCCTCTCTGGATCCGGGTCAGATACTTCTCAGCCGACTTCTTGGACTCCAGCAGGTATTGGTCGGCGGTGGTGCCCCAGTTCACCGTAGTCTCAGGTGTTGTCACCGGAGGCAGCACCAATGGCTCACAGACCCTCACCAGAATGACTTCTGCTGCCGCGCCGTCCTGAGCCAGTGCCAGCGCCTCGACATGCGGCAGAACCAGTTCAGCCAGCTCTGATCCATCCAGCGGCACCAGCAGTTTGGGGTCTGACCATCTCTCATAGGCTACATCTTGAGGCATGCCGGCCCTGACCAGCAACACCGGCAGCGCGGATGATCCAAGTACCTTGTCCGCTACGCTTCCCATCACCCAGCGGCTGACGCCCGACCGTCCGTGGGTCGCCATAATAGTGAGGTCAACTTCCTTCTCTGCGGCGTAGCGCAGGATCTCATCGGCAGCGTATCCCAGCACCACCTCCCCCTTCACCGCCACCGGCTTGCCGCCGGTCTTCCCCTGTATTTCCGCCATTTCCCGCCTGAGGCGCTCGCTTGTCTGGTCGATGTAGGCCTGATGCAGAGGCAGCGACTCGGCTTCCCCTTTGCCCGCCACGTGAAGCAGGAGCAACTCAAGGCCAAATCGGCTGGCGATCCCCTTGGCATAGGACAAGGCCACTTCGGCCAGTTCGGATCCGTCCAGTGGGAGGAGCATTCTCTTGTACATCTCTGTACCTCCTGACTGCAGCAATCTACCGGAGTACCCCGGCCAGCGATGGCGCTTCGCCGGGCTCATCGTCAACTTCTTGCAGAAAGCACATCTGCCTCTCATGTGCCGAAGCGCCGCGAAACCAGATGAATGAACCGGCCCGCTTGGCAACTACTCCCATCTTTCGGAGTTGTTCCAGCGAGGAAATGCTGTGCTCAGTGCGGGCCTCCATTATCCTCCCGGCTGATATCGGACCAATGCCAGGGACGCGGAGGAGTTCCTCGTATCCCGCCTGGTTGACATCGACCGGGAAGAGCCACGGTTGCCGCCTGGCGATCATCATTTTGGGATCCTTGGCCAGAGAGAGGTCACCCTTGTCACTCAGTGCCAGGTCCAGCTCGTGCGAAGAGAAGCCGTAGACCCTAAGCAGCCACTCTGCCTGGTACAGGCGATGCTCCCGCATCGGTGGGGTGGGACTGCGCCCCTCAAGGGGGGAGTCGATCATCGGCTGGAAGGCGCTGAAGTAGACCCGCCTAAGGCCGATTTCGCGATACAGAGCGCCCGTGGTTCGCAGGATGTCCCGGTCCGTCTCCCCGGCAGCGCCCACCACGAACTGGGTTGTCTGCCCGGAAGGAACCAAGCCCTCATGGGTAGACATGACCTGATTCGCCCAGCGCATGCGCTCCACGATCCCGTCGTAGAGGTTCTTCCTGGAACTGAGCCTGGCCAGATGGTGCGCCGTTGGAGCTTCCATGTTGATGGAGACCCTGTTGGCCACCCTGCAGGCCGCCTCAATGCAGTCATAGCCCGCGCCGGGCATCATCTTGAGATGGACGTAGCCTTTGAACTCATGGCGCTGCCGCAGTATCTCCACGGTGTCTATCATCTCCTGCATGGTTCGTGAGGGGCTGCCGGCCACTCCAGAACTGAGGAACAGGCCGCGCACCAACCTCTTCCGATGGAGCTCCATGAACAGGCCGGCCAGCTCATGGGGCTGGAAGTATGCCCGGGGCCGGTCACGACCCACTTGATTCACACAGTAAGCGCAGTCGTTGGTGCAGACGTTCGTCTGCAGTACCTTGAACAGGCTGGTGCACCCGCCGCCCGGAAGCGTTGACCGATATATGAATCGGTGCGGATCCCTGTTGGCCAGTTGCATGCTCCTGGCCGCGTCGTGGCCGCAGATGTCAAACCTGGCGCTGGCGGCCACGATCTGAAGTTTCTGGGACACGTCCATGTTCAGTATGCCTCATCAGGACTCTTGAAGAAGAAGACCCTCAACAGCAAAGCTAGGAGTCAGAGGGAGAGGCCCGCCGCAAGCCCTCTGCTCACTTTTCTCACCTGCCGGAACTTGGTTCTCGACCGCGGATGCAGTTAACTGTCGAGCGTCAGCGACAACAAGTGAGATGCCAATCCTTGCCCTAGTCCTCTGCGCCGGACTTCTTCCCGGAGGACAGCGCCAGCACCCCGCCAATGATCAGAGTCAGGAGCGGAAAAGGCACGGCGAGCATTGAGCCGGCGAATGCATGTGCTGGCACCAAGCGGACGATTTCCCCGGAAGCGTAGATCTCTGTCGCGTACTGCTCGGTGGAGGCGAACCCGACACCCAGAGCGCCTGCAGCCGCCAACAGCATTATGACCCCTGCCCAGGTTGGCTTGGTTCTGACCAAGGCGGCGCCCATGGCGCCAAGCACTCCGATTGGCACAAGAGAGATCACCCACCAGGGGGCGCCACCGTCACCTCCCCATCCTATGGCCCCCGCGCCGCCGCCAACGAAGTAAGAGATACCTCCGATGAGACCCAGGACCATTGCCGCTATCAGCATCTTGCCTCCTTCTTGACGACTCCGGCTATTCTATCACAAGTGCGTCCGGGCGAGACGGTCTAGCTTTTCTCTCAGTCCGCTGAGAACGCCATGTATGAAGAGATTATATCCTTTTCTAATGCTCGTGTCCTTGTGTCCCGGCAGGTCTCCGGCATGTTGCCTTGCCAGTAGGCTCCCAGGCAGGAATCCATCAGGGCTGGTCGCTGGGCCCTCCCGACGGCAATGCGTGCTTTCTGGCGTGGCCACGACGAGAGGCGATGAGGGCAACGGCTGCGGTCCCCATTGAGAAAGCAGCTGCGAGGAGCACCCAGATCAGGGTCAATCTGCCTGATTCCGGGCGGGTTTGTGTGGTGGTGCGCGCCTGGTTGTTCGGCATCGCGCGATCCTCTGCAGCCATGCTTTCCTCCTGGTTGCTCGCAGGCTGCGGAACCACGGTGAATGATGCTTTCACCGCACCACCGGAAGTGACGGTGGTTGTAGTGTTGTCACTCTGATCTTCACCTGCGCTTGTCGAGCTTGGAGTGACGGATTCGGACAGCTCAGGCAATGCGCAACTGGCTGCGGCTCGACTGAAGCCGCTGACGGTTGACCAGTCGTTTCGCATCTTGCTATATTCGAGGCAAGCAGCCAAGGCTGTCGCAACCACCAGAGCCGCCACCATAGCGACGATCAAGAACTGAGCCCTTTTCAACACACCCCTCGAGTTCAGGACTAAAGAAGAACCGACCATCTCAGGTCGGTTTCACTACTGACTCCCCACTGCCCAAGTGAAGGCAGCGGTTCGAC
>JAFGCL010000058.1 GCA_016932645.1 Dehalococcoidia bacterium
GGTTGTCCTGCCCCAGGCCCGTCTCAAGATCTTCCTCGTCGCCTCCGCTGAGGAGAGGGCCAAACGGCGCCACAGCGAGAAACGCGGTTTGTCAAACGTCAACTATGAGCAGATACTAGCAGAACTGAAGAGCCGGGATGCCATCGACACCGCGCGGGTCCTGTCCCCGACTGTGCCGGCTCACGACGCCAGGATAGTGGACACCGAGGGCCTGACCCCCCAGGAGGTCGCCGACAGGATACTCTCCCTGGCAAAGGAGCTCCGTTGAAGCTGAACATATACGATTGCACCAGGCCGTTTGCGGCTGTCGCCCTCCGTTTCCTTTGCTCCTATGAGTATAGGAATCGTAAACGGAAGCTGCCCGACGGCCCGCTCATCATCGTGTCCAACCACCTGAGCTGGCTGGACATCCCTCTCATTGGCATAGCCGTTCCCAGACAGATAGCCTTTATCGCCAAGAAGGAGTACTTCCATTCTCCATTTCACCGACGCCTGGTCGATCTCTACGGGGGCTTCACTGTGGAGCGGGGAGCCGTGGATGGCACGGCGCTGAAGACGGCATTCAAGGTACTCGACGAAGGCCGTTGTCTGGGCATATTCCCAGAAGGAACCCGGAGCAAGAGCCTCCAATTGCAGCAAGGGCATGTCGGCACGGCATTCATCGCCCTTCACAAAAACGCCTACATCCTGCCTATCGGGGTATATGGAACCGAGAAGATCAGGTACAAGTTCGAATCCATCACCCACATTCTCTATCGTCCAAAGGTCGTCATAAACATCGGCGAACCGTTCAAGCTGCCGGATGTGCAGGGCCATCCCACTCGAAAAGCCCGGGACCGGTCCACCGACATCATCATGCGCAAGATCGCCGATCTTCTCCCCGAGAGCTACAGGGGGGTATACTACAACAATGCAGATCACGAAGACTGAAGAGACCGGCTTCTGCTTTGGCGTGAAGAGGGCGCTAAGAACACTGGAGAAAGCAGCCCACGCGTACGGCGCCGTGGAGACTGTGGGACCGGTTGTCCACAACCAGCAGGTGGTCGACCAGTTCGCGCGGCTTGGCGTCAGAGTCGTGGCTGACCCCGACGAAATCAAGGGCGAAGTGGCCGTCATCTCATCCCATGGTCTCCCTCCCCAGGCATCCGAGAAGCTGAAGAGCAGGCGACTCACCATAGTAGACACCACATGCCCCAACGTCCGCAAAGCACAGCTGGCCGCCAAGCGACTCGCTGAAGAGGGCTTCTGGCTGGTGGTCTTTGGCGATCCGGCTCACCCGGAGGTCAAGGCCATCCTCGGCTGGGCGAATCAGCAGGGCGTAGCCACTCTGGAGAGTTCCGACATTGCCCGCCTGGGCAAGGTCCCGAAGCGCGTGGGCATTCTTTCACAGACCACCCGCAATGAGTCAGAGTTCACCAGGTTCGTGAATGACCTCGCCTCCGTGCTTCTCCCACAGGTCCAGGAACTGAGCATCCTTAACACACTGTGCGATGTGACCAAGCGGCGGCAGGCGGCCGCGCTGGAACTGGCCAAGAACGTGGACTTGATGATAGTGGTAGGGGGGCGGAACAGCGCCAACACCCGTATCCTGGCCGAGATATGCTCTTCCGCCGGCGCCGAGACCCGCCACATCGAGACGGCCGATGAGATCCAGGATGCTTGGCTTGAGCACGGCCGATCTGTCGGCGTTACCAGCGGTACCTCCATACCCGACAACGTCATCGACGAAGTTATGCTAAAATTGAAGAACTGGAAGAGGGGGCCCAACAAGAGGTAGCGCAGAGTGGATGCGTGCTTGGCGACAACTCCTTGTGCCAGGCACCATCTGTTAATGGGGCGATCCGCAAACCACCTTCGGAGCTACAGAGAGAAGCAGACCGGGAGTTGACGGATTTGCTAGGGAACGGCGCAACTAGATTCAGAAACGAGAGTAGAACTCATGCAAGTCAATGTCGCTCAATTGCTGAAAGAGAGCACGGGCGCCACCCGCACCTATGACATCGATGGCGCTATCTGCGCCGATGAAGGCCAAGAGTGTCGTGTGGAAGGCAAGATCACCCTCACACGGGCAGCACGCGGCATTCTTGCAAAGGGCTCTTTCACTTGCCAAGCGCCCTTGACTTGCAGTCGTTGCCTGAACCACTTCGCTCACTCCTCTGCTTTCGACGTCGAAGAGATGTTCTACCCCTCGATCGACATCCTGAGCGGGTTGCCGGTGGCCCTGCCCGACGAAGACGCGGCCAACAGCTTCACAATCGATGAGCACCACATACTTGACATGACCGAGATGATTCGTCAATATAGTCTCTTAGCAGCTCCGATGAAGCCTCTCTGTCGGGTGGACTGCGCCGGACTCTGCCCCGAGTGTGGCGCCAATCTCAATGAGGACAAGTGCTACTGCGCACGGAGTCCTCGGACAGCTCTGGCTGCAGGGCTCGAAGAAGCGGAATCTCGAAGAAAGTTGGGGTGATCAGATGCCACCGCTGCCAAAACGTAAGACATCCAAGGCTCGTCACGGCAAGAGACGAAGCCATTTGTCAGTCAATCCACCGGCAATGCAGGCATGCTCCAAGTGCCACAGTCTGAAGCTGCCGCACACCGTGTGCCCTACGTGCGGGACCTACGCCGGCGAAGAGATCATCAAGGGCAGGTCCAAGAAGAAGTCATAACCAACTGCGCGCAGCGTAACACAGTTGGAATCACAGCCTGTCGGTCTGTGATCGCACGCAAGCCAAGAGCCGTGGCAGGCGACACAAGTCACCAGGTCGGGCGCCACCAGCCTGATTATGAAGGGACTACCAGACCGCGGAATACGTCCTACGTTGAGAGTATGCTCAGCCGAGCGTTCGGTTGCCGATGGATTCAGATGACTTCGCGGAAACCCATCGAAACTCCTTGAGGAGGCATCCCTGATGGCTACAGGGCACAAGATCGCCTACGTCTTCCCGGGCCAGGGTTCCCAATGGACAGGCATGGGCCGAGACCTGTACACCAACCTGCCTGAGGCTAGAAACGTCTTCGAAGAAGCCGACTCAGTTCTGGGATTCCCTCTTTCCAAACTCTGTTTTGAAGGTCCAGAGGATGTCTTGCGTCAGACCATCAATGCTCAGCCGGCAATAATGACCATGAGCGTCGCCTATCTCAGAACCAGTCCTCAGTTGAAAGACCGGCCACAGCCGTCTTTTGTAGCGGGACACAGTCTCGGTGAGTACACCGCTCTCGTAGCTGCTGGCACATTGAGCTTCGCCGAGGCTGTCCGTCTGGCGCGTGAGAGAGGGCGTTTGATGCAGGAGGCCGGTGACAAGGCATCAGGAGGCATGCTGGCCATTATCGGGCTGGATGAGGCCACTGTGCGGAGCGTCTGTCAGGCCACCGGCATGGAGATCGCCAACATCAACTGCCCCAGCCAGATAGCTGTCAGTGGACCAAGCCAGGCGCTCGAAGAGGCAGCTCAACTCGCCAAGGAGAAGGGGGCACAAAGGGTGGTGTCTCTTCAAGTCAGCGGTGCCTTTCACTCTAGACTGATGCAGCCGGCCGTCGAGGGCATGGCACAGGCCGTCTCCAATCTGGACTTCCAGGATGCCCTCGTTCCCATCGTGGCGAACACCACCGCCCAGCCGATGACCAGCGGCAGTGACCTGAAGGCAGAACTGCTTAGCCAACTCTGCCATCCTGTCCTCTGGCAGAAGTCCGTGGAGTGGATGATCGCGGAGGGCACTGTTGAATTCGTGGAA
>JAFGCL010000007.1 GCA_016932645.1 Dehalococcoidia bacterium
CGGGGCCTACTGGCGCGGCGACGAGAAGCGGCCCATGCTGCAGCGGATCTATGCCACCGCCTTCGAGACAAAGGCCGAGCTGGATGAGCACCTGAAGAAGCTGGCGGAGATCGAGGCCCGGGACCACCGGCGCCTGGTGAAGCAGTTGGATCTGATCAGCTTCCATGAGGAAGCCGGCGCCGGGCTGGCCTACTGGCATCCCAAGGGCGGACTGATGCGGGTGCTGATCGAGGACTACTGGCGCAAGCGCCACCTGGAAGGCGGCTACGATATCGTCTTCACGCCACACATCGGGCGGGCGCACCTCTGGGAGACCTCGGGCCACCTCGGCTTCTACAAGGAGAGCATGTACTCGCCGATGCAGATCGACGAGCAGGACTACTACATCAAGCCCATGAACTGCCCGTTCCATATCATGATCTACAAGACCAGGCTGCGTTCCTACCGGGAGCTGCCGCTGCGCTGGGCCGAGCTCGGCACCGTTTACCGCTACGAGCGCAGCGGAACACTGCACGGCCTCCTGCGGGTGCGCGGCTTCACCCAGGACGACGCGCACATCATCTGCGCGCCGGAGCAGATTGAAGACGAGATCACCCGGGTCCTCGATTTCTGCCTGAGCATTCTGCAGGCCTTCGGCTTCACAGACTACAAGGTGGAGCTGAGCGTGCGTGACCCCCAGAACCTGGGCAAGTATGCCGGCAGCGACGCCATGTGGCAGCAGGCGGAGCGTTCCCTGATCAAGGCTCTGGAATCGCGCGGCCTGCCTCATGAGCGGAAGGAAGGCGAAGCAGTATTCTACGGGCCGAAGATCGATATCAAGATCAAGGACGTATTGGGCCGGTACTGGCAGTGCTCGACGATACAGTTCGACTTCAATCTCCCGGAGCGGTTCGACATGACCTTCATCGGGGAGGACGGCAAGGAACGGCGGCCGTACATGGTGCACCGGGCCCTCATGGGCAGCCTGGAACGCTTCTTTGGCGTGCTGGTGGAGCACTATAGCGGCGCCTTCCCAGTGTGGTTGTCGCCGGTCCAGGTGATGATCATTCCGATTGCCGACCGCCATCTAGATTACGCCAAGAAGGTGGAGGCCGAGCTGAAGGCCGACGGCCTACGCGTGCAGATCGATGCCCGCTCGGAGCGAATGAACTCCAAGATTCGCGAGGCGCAGTTGCAGAAGATACCGTACATGCTGGTGGTCGGTGACAAGGAACTGGCCGAGGAAGCCGTCTCCATCCGCCTTCGCTCCGGCGAGGACCTAGGCCGGAATCCGCTGGCGGAGTTCAGGGTCCTGGCCCAGACTGCTCTGGAGTGCCAGAGGTAGCAGCGGCACCGATCCTATATCACCCTGGAAGGGGATGGAGAGAAGGGGGAAGCCATGGCAACGAAATCATCAACGCCCCGGAAGAAGACCACGGATGCCAAGGCAGAGGTGTACCGCCAGATCAAAGCCCAGAACGTGAAATTCATCAGGATGTGGTTCACGGACATCCTGGGCTTTCTGAAGAGCTTCTCGGTCAGAGTGGAGGAACTGGACCGGGCGTTTGAAGAGGGCCTGGGCTTCGACGGTTCGTCGGTGGAGGGTTTCGTCCGCATCGACGAGAGTGACATGATTGCCAGGCCTGATCCCTCCACCTACTCCATTATTCCGTGGAGGCCGATGGACCACGCCACGGGCAAGATGTTCTGCGACTGCTATTGGCCGGATGGGAGGCCATTCGAGGGCGACCCCCGGTACGTACTGAAGCAGAACCTGCGCCGGGCCGCCGAGAAGGGCTTCACCTGCAACGTGGGCCCGGAGCTGGAGTACTTCTATTTCCAGAGCAACGAGGATGTCACTCCGCTGGACAGGGGCGGGTACTTCGATGTGACACCTCCCAATGTGGCCAGCGAGTTCCGCCGGCAGACGATCCTCACCCTGGAGCAGATGAATGTTAACGTTGAGTATGCGCATCATGAAGCGGCCCCTAGCCAGCACGAGATCGATCTGCGGTATACCGACGCCCTGACCATGGCCGACAACGTGATGGTGTACCGCATCGCGGTGAAGGAAATAGCCCAAAAGCACGGCGTGTACGCTACCTTCATGCCCAAGCCGGTGGCCAGTATCAATGGCAGCGGTATGCACGTGCACATATCGTTGTTCAAAGGTGACCGGAATGCGTTCTTTGACAAAGACGATATCTACCACCTTTCGAAGACGGCCAAGCAGTTCCTGGCGGGCCTGCTGAAGCACGTCGCCGAGATCACCGTGGTCACCAACCAGTGGGTGAACTCCTACAAACGGCTGGTGCCTGGCTACGAAGCGCCGGCCTACATAACCTGGGCCCGCCGCAACCGCTCCGACCTCATCCGCATTCCCCAGTACCAGCCGGGCCGCGAGAGCGCCACCCGGATGGAGTTGCGCTCCCCTGATCCGGCCTGCAACCCCTATCTATGCTTCAGTGCCATATTGGCGGCGGGGCTGGAGGGCATCGAGAAGGGGTACCCTCTGCCGGAGCCCGCGGAAGAGAACGTCTACGAACTGAAAAGTGAAGAGAGGGCGAAGAAGGGGATAAAGACGCTGCCGGGGAGCCTGGTGGAGGCCATCGAGGTCGCTGAGGGCAGCAAGCTGCTGAAGAAGGCCCTGGGCGATCACGTCTTCAACAGTTTCATCAAGAACAAGAAGATGGAGTGGGACCTCTACCGCACCGCGGTCACCGACTTTGAACTGAAGCGTTACCTGCCCCTACTCTAGGCGTGCTGACGGACTCCAGAGCAGGCGCGCTCAGCCGTCTTGACGGGCTGACTGGCTCAGGCCATTGATGGTGTTGACCAGGAGGTCATGCTCCCGCCGGTAGGCATGTTCATCCAGACGGCTCAGGTAGTCAAGGCTCGCATCCTTCTCCCTCAATAGCTCCAGAATCTGCTCCGGGCTCTTTCCCTCTCTGGCCGCCGACCCAGCAGTCTCATACCAAGTCAGCAGTCTCGACCTGGCCAGCCGCAGCCTATCGACCGCGTTGCCATAGCAGCCGAAGTGCCCGTAGCAGAGAGTTCGGGGCTTCAGCGCGATGAGCCGGTCGATGGAGGACAGCGTTTCATCTAACCTGAACGGCGGTGGCGTCGCCAACCGGACAGCGCCGTTGATGCAGACCCCCGCCGCTTCGCCAGCGATGAGGACGCCATCCTTCCTGTCGAACAGGCTCAAATGGTGGGCGGCGTGTCCGGGAGTGAGATGTACCTCCAGAACCAGTCCGCCGCCAAGTTCGACGGTCATCAGGTTCGTTGCTGCCGCCAGCCGGTCTTCCGGCACCGGCTCGATGCGCCCATACTGCAGAGCCAGGTCGCCCAGGGTCTTGAGGCTGGCCTCCCAGAGCTTGCCGGGGTCGGCGAGATGGCGCAGCGCCTGGCCGTGGGCCAGGACTGTGGCCCGGGGCAGGTCCCGGAGCGCGGTACCCGTGCCGCCCGCGTGGTCGATATGGATGTGCGTCAGGATGACATAGTCGATCGCACCAGGGCTGATGTTGAGTTCGGCCAGCGCAGACAGCAGATTCGGTACCGCTGATGCGGGGCCGGGATCGACGATAGCCTTCTTCTCGCCTACGAACAGATAGGCGCCGATGAACCTCTCATAGCCGGGGATGGGAGGCTGGAGGTCGATCAGCTTCAGGGTCGGCGAGATAGCGTGAACTTCCATGGCCTCGTCCCCTGTTCTGCATAGGCCCGAGGTGCGGTTACTTCTTCTTAGCCGGCTTCTTTGGCGCCTTCACCATCAGGACGGGGACAGTGCTGGCCAAGAAAACTTTATCCGCCACGCTGCCGACCGCCCACCTCGTCACACCCGACCGGCCGTGGCTGGCCATGACAATGATGTCAATGGGGTTGTTCTCCGCGAAAGAGACGATAGCCTCAGAAGGATCTCCTGTCATCACTTTGATGTTGGTAGGGATCCCTTTAGCCTCCAGTCTCTTGGCGGTTCTCTGAAGATAGACGCCGGGACGCTTCCCGCTGGCCAGCATTCCTTCGTACCGTTCCTGCTCTACCACATGAATGATGGTGACCTTCTTCGCTTCACAACCCAGGGCAAGCGTCTCGACATGAGGAATCGCTCTTTCGCTGATCTCCGATCCGTCTAACGGAAGGAGTATGTTCTTGTACATTCGATGTCCTCCTACTCTCCAACGTCAGTTGATCATTGTACCGGAAGAGACCCTGGTTGGCCAAAGCCTTTGGGGCCTGGATTCAACCCCCGGATCCCCATTCTTGGGGGAATGAAAGGAGAAGCTGGGGGACACCCCCAGACCCTCGGCAAAGGGACTCCGTCCCTCTGCACTCCCTCGACAAGTGGCGCGGTCAGATTCAACTGCGCGTCCGCGATGCTCCACAAACGCCATTCGAATTAGACCCCATGGCTCCCCCAATCCCTACCAAGTCGATGTAGGGGCTTGATTCATCAAGCCCTTGTGGGAACGCCGGTCCCCAGCAGAGGGGTTTCGCCCTCCTGCACACCCCAAGGACATGGAGTCTCCTCTCCATCGACGGGAGAGGATGAAGGTGAAGGTCATACTGACCTATCTCGAAGCAACGATATCCAGGAAGTACCGGTGCAACCTCAGGTCAGACGTCAACTCGGGGTGAAAGGCAACGGCCAGCAAGTTCCCCTGCCTGGCCGCTACAGCCGCGCCGTCGGGCAGCCAGGCCAGCACTTCCACAGTGGAGTTCGCCGCTTCAATGATTGGGGCGCGAATGAAGACCGCGTGAAAGGGAGGCTGGCCCAGGGCTGGCATCTCCAGATCAGCTTCGAAGCTGTCCACCTGGCTCCCGAAGGCGTTGCGTCGCACCGTAATATCCATCAGCCCCAGGGTCTGAAGAGCGAAATCAGGAACCGATCCGGCCATGAGGATCATTCCCGCGCAAGTTCCGCAAATAGGCAACCCACCCCCAGCCAGGTACTTCAGCGGCTGGAGCAGCTGATACTCGGCCATCAACCGGCTCATGGTGGTGCTCTCGCCGCCGGGGATGATGAGGCCATCCAGGCCATGCAGTTGGCCCGGCAGGCGGACGGCCACAGCTTCCGCTCCCAGCCGTTCGATGACCCGCGAATGCTCGGCGAAAGCACCCTGTAAAGCCAGTATGCCTATCTTCATGCTCTTTGGAGAGTGAGCACCCGGGGTCTCCAGCCTCAATCCCAGAGTGGGTACATCACCAGACCCGTGGGCAGTTTGGGGTAGAAATAGGTCGATTTCGGCGGCATTCTCTCACCGGCGTCGGCTACCGCCAGCACCCGCGATACGGGTATCGGGTTCATCAGAAAAGCCAGTTGGCAGTCACCCGCATCCACCTTCTCGGTGGCCTCTACACCATCACGGGTGTACTCGAGGCAGGCAGCCTCTTTCTGTGGACTATCTATACCTAGCATCTGCCGCAGGATCAGCCAGTGGAGGATGGATACATCCAGGCTCTTCCACTCCCGACTGCGCTCACGCGGCATCAGGTTCTGCACGGCGGATTCCTTTCGCGGATGCAGAATACAGAGACGGTCCTTGGCCAAGCCATAGACTCCGAACGCAGCACGGCGTCTACCCCGCTTGGCCAGGGTGCGCAGCCAGAATTTCAGCGTGTCGGATCTGTTGGCGGTAACCGGCTCAACCTCCTGAATGTGGAAGAGTCTGCTCAGCTTCTCTCTCAGCCCAACGACCGGGGAGTTATCCGGCAGCCTCATCAAGCGGTGGGTGGGAAGAGCGATCAGCCCCGGATCATTGCCGCCAATGAGGGTCATCATCACAAAGTTGAACGGTTCGTCGCCGCTCCAATAGGGATCCGCCGCCTTGTTGTCTCTCTCGTAGGCTGCCGCTGTTTCGTACCGGTGATGACCGTCGGCAATGTAGATGGATTTCTTGCTGCACCACGAGGTGATCTTGGCGATGCTTTTCTCATCCCTGATCACCCACATGTTGTGGATCACCCCTTCGTGGTCCATAGCCGCGATGTCCGGCCCGGCCTTGGCCACCTCCGTAAGGAGCTTCGTGAAGTTGTCTCTGCTGTGGTCGATGATAGCCATTATGGGGCTGAAATTGGCCCGGGCGACACGCAACAGCCTTAGGCGGTCCAGGATGCGGTCTTCCATCACGCTCTCATGGGGACGCGCCGCCGCACTGCCTGAACGGGCTATCCGCACCCGCGCCGTCAGGCCCCATCGCTCCTTGATGCCGGTCTCCTGGGC
>JAFGCL010000059.1 GCA_016932645.1 Dehalococcoidia bacterium
AGCTTCCATAGGCATCGCCGATGATGAGGAATTGATGCGGCTGATGGTAGACGCCGGGTTTGACAGGGTGTTCATCGGCATAGAAACACCGAATGAGGAGAGCCTGGGAGAATGCGGCAAATACCAGAATACCAACCGCGATCTGGTGGCGTCAGTAAAGAAGTTGCAGAATCACGGAATAGAGGTTCAAGGAGGATTCATAGTCGGATTTGACAGTGATCCCGCCAATATCTTTGAGAGACAGATCAGCTTCATTCAACAGAGTGGAATAGTGACTGCTATGGTTGGCCTTCTCAGTGCGCCCCGGGGAACGAAGCTCTACAAGCGCCTGAAGACAGAGAACCGCCTTCTTCGTGAATCGTCGGGTGACAACACCGATTTTTCCCTCAACTTTGTTCCCAAGATGAACCGCGAGTCACTGGTCGGAGGTTACAACGACGTTTTGACATCAATATACTCACCGCGCAACTACTATGCCCGCATCGGCACCTTCCTGAGAGAGCATCGACCGGTGGTACACAGGCGTCGAAGCTTGAAGAAGGGCCAACTGGGAGCCTTTCTGAAGTCGATCTGGTATTTGGGAATCAAGGAGAAGGGCCAGACTTACTACTGGCGTTTGGTCACCGCTACCCTGGTACAGCGGCCTCGCTCGTTTCCTCTGGCTATCACCCTCGCCGTATACGGATATCACTACCGCAAATTACTGGATGGATACGCCAGGGCTGGGGCTGGTTCCGGCCGAAGCGGAGCCTAGCTGAGCATCCACCCGGTTCTGATATCTCCGCAAGACGGCGGATCTCTTGCCTCTCCATTTGCTCATTGATACAATCCGCTTGGCAGCGTTTCTACTTGGTTCTTTGGCTGCCGGGAAGAGAGGACTCTACTCATGAAGTCATGTGAAGGGCAGTTGGGCCGCGTTTTTGTGATACGTTTGGAGCACGGAGACAGACTGCCCGGCTGCATAGAGCGCTTCGCTGAAGAGAAAGGCATATCGGTGGGGCATGTGATCCTGGTTGGTGGGATTGGGGATGGTGAGGTGGTAGTTGGCCCGCGTCGATCGGACGAACGGCCGCCAGAGCCTATGCTGCTGCCGATCGACGGCGCCCACGAAGTGGCCGGGGTCGGCGTTATCGCGCCGGGAGAGGGCGGCAAGCCGCACCTGCATATTCACGCTGCCTTGGGGCGGTCTGGCAAGACCACTACTGGATGTCTGCGGCCGGGCGTGAGCACCTGGCTGGTGGGCGAAGTCGTAGTCTATGAGATAACCGGCGCGAGGGTCTCCCGGGTCAAGGATGACGAGACCGGCTTCAGCCTCCTGCAACCTGGAGCCTAGAGGGACCGAGTCGTCATCGGCCCAATTCGCAGCATTCTGCGTTCCCGACCGCATTCTCTCGTGCGCTCTGTGCTATAATCCCATCGCCGAGTTTCAGCCCATGAGAGTACTTATCCTGGCTCCGTTTGCTCAGTCCGTACTGGACGGGATGAAGCAGCGACTGGATGTCATCCACGAGAACTGGATGGATACCAAGAGGCTCCTGTCTTCCCAGGAGTTCATCCGGCGCATACAGGAAGAGGACATCCCCATACTTGTGGTCGAGGCTGATTTCGTGCAGCGCGGGGTCTTCGAGGAAGCCTCGCGTCTCAAGTTCCTCGGAGTCTGCCGAGCGGATGTGGTCCAGATCGACGTGGTTGCTGCCACCGAGCATGGCATACCGGTGGTGAACACGCCGGCCAGGAACGCCGTCGCTGTGGCCGAGCTGACGATTGGGCTGATGCTGTCGCTGCTTCGCAGGATCCCGTCGGCTCATAACATGGTCTCATTGGGCAAATGGGTTGATCCCACCGATGCCTATTTCCACATGCGAGGCGGTGAACTCTGGGGAAGGACAATTGGCATCGTTGGCTTTGGAGCCGTAGGACAGCAGGTAGCCAAGAGGCTTGCCGCCTTCGACAGCAACTTGCTGGCATACGACCCTTATGTCGGTCCGGAGAGAATGAGGGAACTGGATACCAGCAAAGTAGATCTTGACGAACTGATGCGGCAATCCGACATTGTCACGGTCCACTGCACGACGACCCCTGAGACGGTGGGGCTGATCAGCACCCACAGACTGTCTCTGATGAAGCCTACTGCTTTCTTCGTGAATGCTGCCAGTGCCTATGTGGTTGATGAGGACGCACTGATCCGGGTTCTGAAAGAGAGACGCATCGCCGGGGCGGCCTTCGACGTATACAAGAACTGGCCGGTGAAGGCGGACGATCCCATTCTGAAACTGGAAAACGTTGTTCTTACGCCCCACATCGGCGGGGCAACGGACGAATCGGTGCTGCGCCATTCTCAGATGATGGCTGCCGACATCGAGAGGTTCCTCAAGGGAGAGCGCCCGAGGAACCTGGTCAATCCTCAAGTGTGGAAATAAGGTGGCGGCGCTCAAGTACGTCCTCGCCATAGACGCCGGGTCGACCGGTTGTCGAGCTCTGATTTTCGACGTAGGCGGCCCACCTGTTTCGTCAGCCTGCCGCAGGTGGACATACGATTCCCCTCCCGAGGTTGCCCCTCTGGGGAGGGAATTCAACCCTGCAGCTTTCTGGGAAACCATCTGTCAGGTGACTCGGCAGAGTATCAACGAAGCTGGCGTCGGGCCCTCTGATATCGTGGCCGTCAGTGCCGCGAGCCAGAGACAGGGAGTGGTTTTCCTTGACAAGGACGGCAACGAACTCTACGGTGGTCCTAATACTGATTTGAGAGCCCTGATGGAAGGCCTCTCCATCGATGCTGAGCATGGCGAAAACCTCCGCCGTATAACCGGCCACTCACCGGCCTTTCTCTTCGCACCGGCCAAACTACAGTGGTTCAAAGCCAACCGTCCGGACGCCTACGACCGAATAGCGACCATGCTTACGATCAACAACTGGATCCTCTACCGGTTGTCCGGATGCCGCGTCGCCGAGCCGTCAAGCGACAGTGACACCGGTCTTGTGGACATCAGCGGTTCCTGCTGGTCAGGCGAATTGCAGCAGAAGCTTGGTGTGCCGGCGAGACTCTGTCCTGAGATGGCTACCGCCGGCACCCGTATCGGCTCGACTACCGCTATGGCCGCCCATCAGACTGGGCTCGTGGCTGGCACACCGGTTGTTGTTGGAGGGGCCGACACCCAGTGCGGCCTGCTGGGCATGCAGGTGAGGGATCAAGGCCAGGTGGGGATTATGGCTGGTTGGAGCGCAGCCATACAGATGGTCACGGATAGACCCATCGCCGATTCGAGCGGCAGGATCTGGTCTAGCTGCCATGTGTTGCCCCGGAAGTGGGTATTGGAGAGCAACGCCGCGGAAGCCGGAGGTACCTACGCCTGGTTGAATAGGCTCTTGTTCGAAGACGCGGATTCGAAGGAGGACACCTACACGATGATGGATAGGATGGCCGGGGAATCGCCGGCAGGTTCAGGCGGTGCTGTGGCCTTCATCGGACCCAGAGCAATGGACATGACTTGCCTGAAGCCCCTGTTGGGGGGGATCCTTTTCCCGATCACTCCGAGTGTGACTGAAGTAGAGAGGAAACACATTGTCAGGGCTGCACTGGAGAACCTTTGTTTTGCCTTCAAGGCGAACTGCCGTCAGCTTGAAGAGACCTCACATCTCAAGATTGAATCGGTGAGTGTCGGTGGAGGTCTGGCGCGAAGTCAGACTCTGGGGCGGATTCTGGCCGACGTACTGGCGATGACGGTGGAGTATCATGGAACCGCTGAGGTAACGTCGTGCGGAGCTGCCATGTGCGCTGCCGTCGGGGCTGGGGTCTACGCCGACCTAGTCAGGGCTGGGGACTCGATGTGCCCCAAGCCTAGAGTTGTCCTCCCGGACAAGCATGGGGTCGAGGAATACGCCAGGTACTACGAGAAATGGCTGAAGGCCGCCGGATGGCTGGATAGTCTAGGCGAGGAGATGATGTGAATATGTGGGAAGTGCAGAAGATGGAAGTACTGGAGGTTGCCCGGTGGATGGACGAAAAGGGGCTCGTGGTGGGCACCTCAGGGAACGTGAGCCAGCGTTTCAGAGAACCGGACGGGCGCGAACTGGTAGCCATAACACCGAGTGGTCGCCAATATGACACGATGGAAGCAGAGGACATTGTACTGGTGGACATGGAAGGGCAGCGTGTAGAAGGGGAACTGGCTCCTTCAATAGAGACCATGCTTCATCTAGGCATATACAGGGCCAGAAAGAAGGTTCGCGCCGTCGTCCATGCCCACGCTGTCTTCGGGAGCGCAATTGCTGTCACCGGCAAGGAGATACCATGTCTTCTGGACGATCAGGTCACTTTTCTTGGTGGTGAGATCAAGGTGGCCGCCTACGCGCTTCCCGGCAGTCCGGAGTTGGCGAAGAACGTCGTGGCTGCTTTGGGGCCCAGGAATGCGGTCGTGCTGGCAAACCATGGCACAATCAGCGTTGGCAGGAATCTGAGGGAGGCTTTCAACAACTGCGAGTTGCTGGAGAAGACGGCGAGAGTCTACGTCTTGGCTATGGGTCTGGGGACATTGACGCCGGTGCCGGCCGATATGGCAGAAGCGGAGAGAGCGTTCTTTGCGGCTATGTTTGGCGAGAATTAACCGTGGGACAATTTCGCCACCGCAACTTCCTAATGTCCCGGTTTGACCGTGATCCCGAGTTCTGATTCTGGTCCGTGGAGGTCAGTTACGGGGTCTTTGGTGAATGCAGGACTGAGGGCTGTCTTCCAGAGTCAATCTTGAGTTGGTAGATGGTGAGTGGACATACATGCAGGCTATCAGCCGGTCAGCGAGATCCTGGCAGTCGTTCTCGTACCGGCAACCGCGGCATTCGTTGTTCGACTCACTGCAAGCTCTAGCCCAACGCTGAATGATCAGGTCGTCGTCCCTTTTCGGGTACCACTTAGAGCCCCTTTTCTGCGACCTTAGTTCTTCCTTCGTGGATTGAATAATGGCTTCCGCCCCCCATATCTAGGACTATGGCGCTATCAGGAGTTGCCAGCATGTCTTGCCATTCCTGTTTGCTGAGCCATTCCTGGTAGCTCTCCTTGTCCGGGCCCGCTATGCAGTCTGAGAG
>JAFGCL010000060.1 GCA_016932645.1 Dehalococcoidia bacterium
CGTTGCACACCGTGGGCCGCTGCACCTTGGCGTTGTAGACGATGGCCACGGCGTCATTGAGCTTGGCGCTCTTGTCGACGTAGGTGTGACAGACCCCTACCCCGCCCGCCAGCACCGGCATGGTGGCGTGGCCGGCCACGAACTTGATCAGCTCCGCCCCGCCCCGGGGCACGATGAGGTCGATCTGGCCGCTCATCTTCAGCATATGGTCCACCACCGCCCGGTCTGTGGACTCAATGATCTGGATGGCGCCCTCGGGAACGCCTGCTTCGTAGGCTGACTTCTGCACGACATTAGCCAAAGCCAGGTTGGAGTGGATGGCTTCTTTTCCACCGCGCAGAATCACCGCGTTGCCCGACTTCAGACAGAGTGTGGAGATGTCCACCGTGACATTGGGTCGGCTCTCGTAGATGGTGGCGATGACTCCCAGCGGCACGCGCTTGCGGCTGATCTGGAGCCCGTTGGGCATAGTGCGCGCATCGAAGACCTCTCCGACCGGATCGGGCAGCGCGGCTACGGCCTGGACATCGGTGGCTATGCCCGCGATGCGGGCGGTGTTCAGCATCAGGCGGTCCTGCATGGCGGCGCTCATGTTGGCTTCGTCTGCCGCAGCGCGGTCCCGCTGGTTCTCATCAATGATTTCGTTGCGGCGCAACGCCAGGTTCTCGGCGATACGCAGGAGGGCCTTGTTCTTCACGTCGGTGGACAGGCGCGCCAGCTTCTTGGCCGCCACTCTGGCCGCTGCTACCTTGGACTCCAATTCCTTTATGGCTGATGACATCTTCTCTCCTCCTGACGCGGGGTACTAGCCCTCGATCTTGACCCTGAGATCCTGCACGATCTCCTTGGACAGCACCTGGCCGATCACCCAGGTGAGCGGGGCCAGAGGCCCGGTGGCCTCGCCTCCGACGATGGCCCTGGTGAGTCCGTTCTGGGGCTGCAGCATGTAGTAACGGCTCAACTTCGCAATCAAGGCTTTCCCTTCCATCGCCACCCGCTGCCCGGGGACATACTCGGTGATGGTCATGTGCAGCCGGACCGGTATGATGCACCAGATGATGATTCGCAACCGGGAGCCGATGCCGAGTGGCCCCTCGGAGAGCTTCTTGACACGGTATACCGCCTTGGTCCAGCCGGGCCACGTTTCCGGGTCAGCCACGGTGTCCCAGATGGCCTCGGGAGTGGCCTTAATCCTGATATCCGCTTCGAATCTCATAGTTCCTAGTTCAGCCCCCTGTGATCCCCCATTCTTGGGGGATGAGCAAAGAGAGAGAACTGAGGGACACCCTCAGACTCCCGGCAGGAAGCATCCTGCATCTCTTGCTGATCCTGTTTCGAGAGTAAAACCTTACCAAATATCGGTCCGAGGCGCAACACCTGAGTCATGAGGCCTGCGGCAATAGCGCCTGTGCTATAATCAGCCGAAATCGTGAAGGCCGTGCTGGCTCATGCCGATCGACAAGTGCGGAGGTTGATCTTCTGATGGAACCATTGCATATCTGGCACACTCCCTGGACAGAGCTGGATGTAGTTTTGCGTCTCGTCTTGGCTGCCTTCGTCGGCGGTATCATCGGGATGGACAGAGAGCGAGCTCACAAGTGGGCAGGCATCCGGACCCTCCTTCTGGTTTGCCTTGGGTCTGCCTTGTTCACCATCGTCTCTATCTTCGGCTTTGGTGACCCTGCCGATCCCGCCAGGCTCGCTGCTGGGATTGTGGTGGGCATTGGCTTCCTGGGTGCCGGAGTCATCCTTCATAGCGAAAAGGGAGTGGTAGGGCTTACAACCGCCGCTGCGGTCTGGGCCATCGCTGCTGTTGGCGTGGCAATCGGCTGTGGGCTGTATCTTATAGCCCTGGCGACCGCCCTGCTCATGCTGGTGGCGCTCCGCTTACACACCAAGCACCCACCCGACTAGAGGGGCTAGGCTGCCCCGTCAACCACGCCGTCCCGCTGGAACCTGGCGATTTCAGACTCGCTGTAGCCGGCGATATCCCTCAGTATCTCCCTGGTGTGCTCACCCAACTTCGGTGCGGTGAAACCGGGGGCGGCCGGCGTTTCGCTGAACTCAGCAGGATAGCCCGGCACCTTGATGTCGCCGAACAGCCGATGGCTGGTGTCAATGACGTAGTCATTGGCCGTCATCTGCGGGTCCTTGATCGATTCCACCGCAGTGTTCACCGGGGAGCAGAAGACATCGCGTTCCGAAAGGATGCGGATCCATTCGTCACGCGACCTGGTGGTGAAGACCGTGTCCAGGAAGGCGATGAGATCATTGCGGTTTTCGAACTGCCTGTCCCGGCTATCGTACTTGGCGTCGTGCTCCAACTCCGGGTGGCCGACGGCGAGGCAGAAGTTGTGCCACGCGGTGGGGTGATGGGCCACCGTCATGCAGAGCCACTTTCCGTCCTGGCACTTGTAGAAGTTCCGGAGCGGGTCGGTGGACTTCCGCTGGTGGCGAGGCACATCCAGGTCCATGATCAGGGCATTGAGAACGTTGAAATACTGCAGGAACATGGCGGAGCTCAACAGAGATACCTTGACTTCCTGTCCCAGGCCGGTGCGCTCTCTGGCAAAGAGGGCTGTCAGAATAGCATGGCTGGCGGTGATGGCCGTGACCTGGTCGATCAGGCCGAACTGGGCGATCAAAGGCGGCATGTCCGGCTCACCCGCACACACCATGAACCCCGATCTGGCCTGGCCCAGGAAATCGAAGCCTCCCGCCTCTCTCTCGGGGCCTCTCGACCCGAAGGCGGAAACCGAGGCGTATATCAAGCGGGAGTTAGTTTCCCGCAAGTCCGCATAGGTCATGCGCATGTTTTCGACCGCCTTGGGACGGAAGTTGGTCACGAAGACGTCGCACCTGGACGCCAGGCGGTAGACGATCTGCCTGCCTCCATCTTTTCCCAAGTCCAGCGCGATGCTCTTCTTGTGGCGGTTGGCCCCTTCATAGAAGACGCTATGCCCACCCTTGGACACCGGGAAATTGCCGAAGCGGACCAGCCTGCGCATGGGATCGCCGCCCTTGGGCAACTCTATCTTGATGACCTCGGCCCCCAGATCGCCCAGGATGGCCAGCGCCCCGGGGCCGGCGTGGAATGCCCCCCATTCCAGGGCCCGGATGCCTTTGAGCGGCTGGTTGCCCGAGTTATTCTCGCCCATAGTTGTCCAGGTGTCTCCTTGCCGGAATTGGCGATTCGACATGTGACAAAAGAAATCGCCTATAGAAATGGTAATCTGGCGCTTGGAGCGGGGTCAAGGCGGACGCGCGGCAGCCAATCTCAGATTGATGATGTGGCCATGAAGCGCAGGTCATGCCGAGCGGCCTTGACCGCTCTGAGGGCGCTCTTCTCCTTGTCCTTGATCTCCAGCATGATGTCGAAGTCGAGAGGGGTGGTCTCGGAGAGAAAGCGCCGTAACTTTCTGACGTCGATCGATGTGGCGTGACGGCCCCTGGGCTCGCCCGGCGCTGCTTGGCTGTAGTCCACCATCAGCGGGCCGTCTGCCTTCTTCCAGGTCTGGGCAGCCAGGCGGAGGGCCTCTGCTCGGCTCTCACCCCGGTTGTGAACCTGATGATGGAGGGCATCGAACAGCACCGGAATCCCTGTCTCGGCGCTCAACTTGAGACAATCGGCGAGGGCATAGCTCCTCTCGTCGTTCTCCACTACCAGTCGTCTTCTGATGTCCGTGGTGAGCGTGGCGTACCTCCTGGCGAAAGTGACCATGCTCAGCACGCGGTCGCCGTATACGCCACCGACGTGGATCTGAATCTTGGCTGACTCATCGAGTCCCATCAAGTCCAGGACCTCGGCGTGGTAGGCCAGTTCCCGGAGGCTGTTCTCCACCACCTCTTTGCTGGGCGAGTTGATGACGATGAACTGGTCGGGATGCATGGAAATGCGCATCGCGTGCCGCCGGACGGAGCGTCCGATTTCGGCGAACCGGGCCGCGAAGTGCCTCTGCCAGTTGCAGCGGCAGGCCGGGTGTGAAGCAAAGGGGATGACATCAGAGGTGATGCGGAAGAACAGCAGGTCATTCCGGGCGTTGAACTCCAGTATTCGCGCGAGGCAGTCGAGGTTGTTCTCTACGGTGGCTATCAGTCGCTCTTCGGAGTACGACTTCAGGCGGAAGGTCCTGCCCGACCTGCAGCCAATGCCGGTGTTGATGCAAGGATAGCCGATTCTCATTTACGGTTGCCTTTTCGTGACCGAGAGGCGTCTCACTGTGAATCTAGAGCTTCATGCCCAGTTCGCTGCGGACGTGGACGAAGACGAGGAGGCTGTCGCGCCACACCATACCAATGATGTTGTTGTCCTGCAACACGGGAACCTGGTTGACGCCCTGCTCCATGAGAAGGTACATCACGGTGGAGAGGTCATCGTCAGGACGCACTTGCCTCATCTTATCGATGGGAGTCATGATGTCCCTGACTGTCTTGACTGGCCAGAGCTTTCGTTCGACTGCTCTGACGTCATTTGCGGTCACCAGCCCCAGGGCCCGCCCGTAGTCGACGACCGAATAGCAGCGGCGGCCCGACACTAGGATGTGGTCATTCACCAGTTGCTCCACCGTGGTTGTGGATGGCACTACCTCGCAATCCTGCGTCATTACCTCGGACACCTTGTGGCCACGGAAGATGTCACGGAGGGCCATCTGGCGGTAGCTCCCCGCAGCTGCGTTCTCCAGAAGCCAGCCGAGGAAGAGAAGCCACAAGCCATTGGACCAGTAGTCTGTGAATATGAGAGCAATACCGCCGAAGATGAAGAGGTACCCGAAGCCTCTGCCTATGATTGAAGCGATCCTCGTCGACCGGAGCAGGTTGTGGGAGCGCCACCATATTATGGATCGCAGCACCCGCCCGCCGTCCAGGGGGAATCCGGGGATCAAGTTGAAGACGGCCAGCAGAGTATTCATTGCGGCCAGCCAGAAAGCTATTCCGGTGACCGGGGATACCGGATGCTGTGTGGCGAAGAAGATGCCCCAGCATGCACCGGCTATCACCAGAGTGGTGCCCGGACCGGCCATTGCCATGAGGAACTCATTGCCGGGCGACTTCGGCTCATCTGAAAGCTGGGACACGCCGCCGAAGAAGAACAGGGTGATGGCGCTGACCTTCAGTCCACCTGCCTTGGCCACAAGGCTGTGGGCCAGTTCGTGGGCCAGCACCGAAGCGAAGAAGAGGATGCTGGTGACCAGGCCGAGGACCCAGCAGGTGGCAGCGCTCCAGTCCTCGTATTCTTCAATACTGGGGAAGTAGCCGGTGGCCAACAACCAGGTGATCAGAAACAGAATGAAGAACCATGACCAGTGCAGCTTCACTTCGATGCCGAAGAATCGGCCTATCGGAATTCCGCCGCTGAACATTGCCGTCTCCTTCTTTGGGGTTGGTGTCTAACCGTAGTGGTGCAGCACCGCCTGCTTCCCCGCCCTTCCCCCTGCCTCTAAGATACCACAATTTGGTTCCGTCATCGTCGAAACGCTAGAATAGACACTATGCGGACGGTCACGGGCGTCGTTCCCTGATGGTACAGAGCGAAGTGCTACCGGGGCCCTGTGGGGGCGATTCATGAATCGCCCTTTGGATCCTCAAGAGTGGGGGTCAGTGGGTTGAAAGCGAGTGCAGATGCCGCCGTCTCCGGAGGATTGAGCAGTGCAAAGCGGATTCGCTGAGCAACAAGTGAAGCAGTTTGAGCGCATATTCTACCCGCGCTCCATCGCCGTGGTCGGCGCGTCCACCGATCCGCGCAAGATGGGGTTCCAGTGGGTGGCTGGCCTGCTGTCGGCGGGCTATAAGGGCGTGGTGTATCCCGTCAACCCCGCCGGCGGCGAGATCATGAAGCTCAAGATCCACCCCCGGCTGCCCGACATTCAGGGGCCGGTGGACTTGGTGATCTGCTGCATTCCCCGGGCGCACGTTCTTGACTTGCTGAACGACTGCGCCGCCAAACAAATCGGCACCATCTACTTCTTCACGGCTGGGTTCCGGGAGACCGGCGACCCGGAGTGGATCGAGGTAGAGGAGGAGATGGCCCGGCGGGCGCGTGAAGGTGGCTTCCGCATCATCGGGCCAAACTGCATCGGCGTAAGCTGCCCGGAGCAGGGCATTCCCTACGGACCGTCTCCACTGGTAAACAAGGTCGGTTCGGCCGGATTCATCTCTCAAAGTGGCGGTCATGCGGGCAAGATGGCGGCGATATCGCTTACGCGTCAGATCGGCTTCAGCAAGGTGGCCAGCATCGGTAACTGCTGTGACCTGGGCAGCGCTGACTTCCTCGAGTACATGGCCTGGGATCCGAAGACCGGTGTGGTGGGGATGTACCTGGAGGGGCCGCGGGACAGCGCCCGGCTTGTCGAGGTGATGCGCGGGGTGACGCGCCGGAAGCCGGTTTTCGTCTGGAAAGGAGGGCGTACATCGGCGGGGGCCAGAGCAGCCAGTTCTCACACGGGAGCGCTGGCGGCCTCGGCCAGCGTGTGGTCGGCAGCGCTGCGGCAGGCGGGTGCCGTGGAGGTCAACGGGCTTGATGAGCTGGCTGACACTCTGCTGTTGTATCAGGCGGTGGGGCGGTTGGAGAGGGCCAACCTGGGGATCGTCTGCGGGCTGACCGATGGGGGTGGAGGGGAGGCGGTGCTTTCTGCTGATGCCTGCGCGGCGCAGGGGATCGACGTAGTTCCGTTCACGGACCAGACACGGCGGGAATTGCTGGGGGTGCTGGGACAGGTGGGCAGCGTCCTGGTCAATCCGGTAGACGTCAGCCAACGGTCGGGAAACCTGCAGGCTTTTGAGAAGGCGATAGAACTTGTAGCGGCCGAGCCGGACATTGACCTCATCGCGGTGTACGAGAATGTGGATCTTCTTATCGCGTTCTTGGGGCGGCCGCTGGCCGATGCGATGAACGACATCGTGGCCGGGGCTGGACGGAAGTACGGCAAGCCGGTTGTCGTGGTCTCCCCGCCGGGTACCCTGGACAAAGAGCGGCTGGAGGTGGAGTCCAGGCTCTCCGGGGTGGGGACGGCGGTCTTCCCCAGCATGGAGCGGGCCGCCAGGGCCATAGCCAACGTGAGGCAACATTACCGGATGCATCCTGGCTGAAGGGGGCAGGATTCCAAGGTCCTGATCGTGAAGGATGAAGTATGAATTATGAAGGACGAAAGAGGTGCAGGAGAAGCTCCTGCCGGGGGAGCTGGAGGTGTCCCCTAGTCTGTCTCTTCTTCCCCCAAGATTGGGGGGCAGGGGGGGTGAACATGAGTAGAGTAGATCCATCACCGGTGTGCCTGTATCAGGTGCAAGAAAGGTCTAGCATGAAATGAAGCTGGGAATCATGTCCGACAGCCATGACAACATGCCGCTGATAGCCAAGGCGGTGGCGCTGTTCAACAGTGAGAAGGTGGAC
>JAFGCL010000061.1 GCA_016932645.1 Dehalococcoidia bacterium
CTACCGGTCCATCGAGGACATCCCGTGCGAAGTAGACATGGCTGTTATCGTGGTGCCGGCCAACCTGGTCCCCGCGGCACTGGAGGACTGCGCCCGCAAAGGGATAGGAGCAGCGGTCATTATCACCGCAGGCTTCAAGGAAACGGGAACGGAATCCGGGATCCGGCTCCAGAATGACCTTGGTGATATTGCGGACAGGACTGGAATACGTTTCCTGGGGCCCAATACCGTGGGTCTCGTAAGTCCCCATGTTGGCTTGAACGCTACATTCATGCCCTCATTCAAAGACGTCAGTCGTGGCGCAGTTGCCGTTGTCTGCCAAAGCGGCGGCGTCTGTGCCTTTCTGTTGCACAAGGCCATCAACGAGAACCTGGGGATCAGTGCGGCTCTCAGCCTGGGCAACCGGGCCAACCTGGAATTCAGTGACATCATCGAGCACCTGGATGCCGACACCCGGACGAGGGCCATAGCCCTGCATGTTGAAGGTGTAGGCAATCCTCTGGACCTCGCGGAACGCGCGGGCAGGGTAGCGCGCAGGAAACCTATTGTGGTCTACAAGCCCCAAGGTTCCCTCCTGGACAGAGCGGCCTGTTCTCACACCGGCGCCCTGGCGGGCAGTTATCAGGTCTTCCGGGCTGCATTTAAGCAAGCCGGCATTGTATTCGCCGAAGATACTGCCGAGTTGCTGGATTTTGCCAAAGCCATGGCTTTCCATGCCCCGCCAAAAGGAAACAGGGTGGCCATACTGTCTCTTCAAGCTGGTCCCGGCATTGTAGCTGGGTCCGAATCCCAGCGGCGCGGGATGGTTCTGGCCGATTTCTCACCCCCGCTCATGAACAAGCTGGAAGAACTGGCCGAGACGCCGTCTTTCAGCCAAAACCCCATCGATCTGGCCGGGCTCTTCGGTCAGTCCGCCGAGGGTCGCCAGAAATGGCCTGATTTCTTGAGGCTCGTGCTGGAAGACAAACACGTAGATGCCGTCATCCTTTCTACGGTCTACCATACCCTGGACCTGCCTTTTGTGGAGTCGGTTATCAGCCTTGCCCGCGACGGGGGTCTGGCCAAGCCCCTGATCATGTGCCGGGATTCGCCATTGGGAGCCGGTCGCGCAGTGCTGTCCAAACTCGAGGAGAATGGGATTCCTGTGTATCCGTCGGTCGAGAGAGCGGTGAGGGCGGTGGCCGGTCTGGTCCGCTACGGACGTCTCGTGAACGCCTAGCCTGTCGCCAACAATCGTGGCTGCCGGGCCGCCGGCCCGACGCACCGCAACGCTCAACAGCGAGGTCAGGTCCCGGACCTGACACCCACCCAAGCTCGACAGAGTCCGCCCCGGGCGGATCGTTCCTGCGCAAGCAGAAGCCCCGGCACAAAGTCTTTCTGCCGTTCCCAGATGCTATAATGCGCGAAAGGATGTGGCCAGGATGACGGATCTGAAGGCATTGCGTACGCTCTTCGTCCTCTTCTCCGTCTTTGCCTTGGCTGCAGTCCCCATGCTTTCCTGCTCATCGGAATCACCTCCCCTGACCGACTTCGAGAAGCTCCAAAAGGAGTACCGCGAGACGTCTGTCTCTGAGGAGACCATCGAGAAGAACTTCTTCTCTCATTTCGGCGTCCTGCATGACGACCCCGAATACTACGATGACCAGACCGAATTGGGCGCGCCCTGGGAGCGGACTGTCGTGTTCAACATGGAGCTTAACGAGATCGCCGACGGATTGCGCTGGACCGATAACGAGCTCCTGCTGGAAGCGCTGGACACCTACGTGATGCGGGCCCAGATGAAAGGTATCTGGCTCATGATCGAGCTGTACGTCTTCCGCCCCCTGTCCAACCCCCAGCGGGTTGAGGAAGTCCTGAATCTGGTCGCCGAGCGCTATGACCGTGACGGCGACCGGGACATGCCTTACCTCAAGTATCCGGTGAACCACTTCGGTGTCGGCAACGAACTGGCGGGCACATGGAAGGGGACCGCCCAGGATTTCCTGGCTGTTCTGAAGACCTGCCACGACTCATTGAGCCAGGCCAACCCGGAGGTGAGAATCGTGCAGGCCGGCCTGGTCCCCTACAGCATCAACTCTCAGGACATCGCGTTTTGGGACTCGCTGTTCAGTTTGGGCGCCAGAGAGTACACCGATATCACGGTGTTCCACGAGATCCAGGGCCGGGAGAACATCATCAGCCTCCTCTACTACCAGGATTACTTTGCCCAGAAGGGTCTGGACAGGCCCATGGATCAACGAGCTCGAGTTTGAATACACGGCGGAGGCCTCCGGCCTCACCCAGGACGAATACGCCCCCGTGTTCGTCCGGTACATGACCTCCGCCCTGGCTCACGGCACAGAGAAGCTCTTCTTCGCCAATTTCAAGTTTCCGCCGCCGCACATCCCCACAGGGCTGCAGGTGCCCTTCACTGAGGCCTCGGCGCTCATCGATTCCACTGACCAGAGAACGCTCCTCTTCCAGGTTGTCCGAACCTTCATCCAGCGCTTCGACCGCTTCGAGGGTGTAGAGGTTCTCCGGGAAACGATCGAGGAGGGAATCTACCCGAATCAGGGCATGTTCAAGATCGCCACGGAAGGCCACTACAGGTTCGTGGTGGAAGGTAAGAACCACTACATTCTTTGGGGCTCCGGCGGCGTTCTGCCGGAAATACAAGGAAACGCCAGGGTCACCTCAATCCTCGGCGCAACCACGGTGATGGATGCCGGAGACATTGTGCTGACCGGTATGCCCATCTACGTGACGGCAGTGTAGAGCAGTGGGTTTGAGAGGCCGGCAACGCAACTCTTGACTGCCAGGTCTGGTCTAGGACCTGACACCCACGCAGGAAGACAGAAGCCAACCTTGACCCTCTCTTCATCGTTGTCTAGAATCCTAGGCGTAACATCTACGCAAGGAGGGGCAAAATGCGGTTCATCAGACTGTTGGCAGTCGTGGTTGTGTTGCTGATGTGCGGAGTTCTGGGTTCGGCTTGTGCAGGGCCAAGGGGAGAACAGGGTCCACAGGGCGAGGCCGGTCTGCCCGGCGCTGGAATCACGTGGCAAGGCGAATGGAGCAGTTCGACAACCTACAACCAGGATGATGCGGTGGGCTACCAGGGATCATCCTATATCTCCAATCAAGACGGGAATAGCAGCCACCTGCCGACGGATACAACCTGGTGGGACCTGTGGGTCGCCAAGGGCGACGCTGGCGCCACCGGCGCGCAGGGAGTCAAAGGCGACACCGGCGCCCAGGGTTTACAGGGCACACAAGGGATACAAGGCGTACAGGGCGATCCGGGCCCTAACATGATAGTTGCGATGGGGGTTGTAGACATCGATGGCAACCTCGTGTCCGGGTACAACGTCACGAGCAGCGTCTGGAATGACGCAGGAGCGATGGATTACTACGAGATCACGCTCAAGGTCACCTACACAACCGAATATGTGACGGTCGTGACTCCCTTCTGGAATACTCTGCCCTATCACGCCTACGGCGCTTCGGGTGGGAAGCTTGTCGTGGCTATGTACGAATACTCCAATTGGGTGAAGTGCGGCTTCTCCTTCATGGTTCTGGAGTGTCCGTAGATTCCCCGGATCCAGTCGTGGGCGTCGGGTCTGCGACCCGACGCCGGATCAGGTCAGGAGACCTGACACTCACACATCAAACCTGTCATTCCTGCGAAAGCAGGAACCCAGTCCCGATGGTAACCATCGCGACAGGAGCCACTCCTTAGAGCTAGGCCATCTTCAGCAGGTAAATATGCCCGTTGCCATAGGTATCCGGCCATTCTTCCTCGTTGCGGATGGGATCTGCCCCTTCCACAGCCAACTCCGTTCCGTCAGGTAACCAACTCAGGCTTCTCTCTTCGATCGAGTTGCTGGTCAACCTGACGACATCGCTCCCGTCACTGTTCATCACGTAGATCTCCGTCTTGCCATCGCCATCGTATGTGAACGTGAAGGCGATTCTCTTCCCATCAGGCGACCAGACCGGGAAACCCTCCGTCTCTCCATCGTCCGTCAGCCCGACGACGTTGCTGCCATCGGCATCCATAACGTAGATTCCCCAATGCTCGTCCCGATACGAAGTGAAGGCGATCTTGCTGCCATCCGGCGACCACACCGGCTGACGGTCATCCACACGATCGGCGCTGAGCTTCGTCAAGTTCGTTCCATCGATACCCACAACGAATACCTGCCAGTAGCTCATCGTGGACCCCGGGTAGTTCAGATCCGGAAAGCGAACGCACTTCATGAAGACGATCTTGGTCCCGTCCGGTGAATACGAAGGACGGTGCAATGTCGCAGCCAGATCGCCTGGCTGGTCGGCTAACACATGTCTGATGTTGCCACCATCGATATCCATCACACCAAGCCCACCCTGGTCTGTTGAGAAGATCATCTCATCCCCGCCGGGCGACCACGATACACTAGTGGCGTTCCCGGCCACCTGACAACGATTCCCGCCGTCAGCATCCATCACGCAGATGCTCGATTTGTACGGGCTACCGATATGAATAGAAGTGTCAATCACCGTCGAGATGAACGCGATGCGGCTCCCATCAGGAGACCAGGCAGGAAGGCCATCATCAGGTCCATCGACTTCCCCGTCCCCTTCGCCTCCGCCGAGCTTGGTCAACCCGCCACCACCGCTTGAGCATGCCGTGCCAAGCACCAGGACCATCATGGCGAGAATCAATCCCCAATGAAGAGCTCGCAGTCTCAGAACAGCCATCGGAGTAATTGGACTCACGGACTTCGTCACGTCGCCCTCCTGCGCATATGCTTATATTATTATAGACGAAAGGCCGAGGGGAGGTGTTCCATTCAACGCATGTAAGTGCCAGTCGAGACCAGGGGCGCTCTCTCTTTCACCTGCTGCACTTGGGGAAGACTCGCGCGGCATTGCCTCGTTCAATGGCCGCCAGTTCCCCGGCCCCGAAACCGTCGTAGGACTGAAGCCCCTTCACCATCACCTCGACAATGAACTCCGGGGCAAAGGGGCAAGTGACCCTGCGGCGCTGAAGGGGTAGAATCTGGACGATGGAGGGAACAGCAACTATGGAATACCGCGTCCTCAACGAAACCAAAATGACGGACCTGGTAAAAGAAGTCAACGACGCCATCAAAGAGGGATGGAAACCTCAAGGCGGATTATCCGTGACCAAGGGTCATGCTCCTCTTCTTGAGCAAGCTTTCGTCTGGGCACAAGCCATGGTCAAATAGACGAATTGAACCATCAGTTCGAAAGCGCTGCATGGTGCCGCCCACCCCATCCACTTCATCGTGCCGTTCTCATCGCGGCAGCCCCGGCATGACACCTTCTCCGCCGGGATGTCGAACTGAGATTGACGCTCCCTCTTTCCCATGCTAGAGTCCAAAGCGAATCCCATTCTGGAGGTGGTCGAAAGATGGAGTCGGTCGAAAGGATCAGGAAGGCCCTGGGCATAAAGGCGGAGGCAGTAGGCGTGAAATACACCGACGAGCCCTCCACACCCAAACCGGCCGAGGGGAAATACACCGTCTGCAGCGGCATGTTGGAGGCTGCTGACGGCAAAGTGATAATGCTCTCCAAGGAGACCTGCCCTTGCCCCGGGGGACAGATCCATCTCGGGCTGGCCGAGGCGAAGGTGATACCGCTCAAGTTTCTTGTTGAAGGGGAGAAACTGTGGTATGACGTCAAGGCGGCAACGAGAGCGCGCATCGAATGGCAGAAGATCGCGCCACCGCCTCTCGGCATTGCCGGCAAGGTCTACCTGTATCCGCTCAGCAGGGATGTCTTCGTGCCTGATCTGGTCATCTTCCTGGTCAATGCAGAACAGGTATCAAGACTGGTTACGCTGGCCCAGTTCTGGGACGGTAAGACCCCCTCCTTTGAAATGAGGGGCGCGCTGTGCTGGAGTTCCATAGCCTATCCGATGGTATCCGGCCACTTCAATATCACCGCCGGGGACATAAGCGCCAGGAAAATGGCAGCCTGGAATGAGAATGCCATGGTCGCCACCGTTCCGGTGGAGAAGGTCCAGGGCATAGCGGATGCCATCGACAAGAGCACCGCCGGAACCGCCAAGCCATCCGAGGATTTCGAGAAGATAATGGCCAGCATAAAAGCCATGAGGAACAAGTAGCGTAGGGTGGGCTGTGCCCACCTCCCCATCATCCCCCAAAGGCCAATCCCCCTTGATCCCCCTTTAGGAAAGGGGGACAGTATTTTTAATTAGTGCAGAGGGCCTTCGGCCCTCTGCACGCCCCGTGGCCGAATACGCACCATTGTAACGCTGTAGGGGCGAACCTTGTGTTCGCCCGATAGCTTGCCTGTCATTCACGCGGAGGCGGGGAGCAGGAATCCAGACGTGCATCCTCCCTCCGTGGTTTCCGGGGTACTTGACAAGACTGACAGTGCCAATACAATTGTCTCAGCGTTATGACAATAACATGACGTACGGAGGCTGTGCATGAAGAAGAAGCCGATTGAATTGACCGTCAACCAGAAGATCTGGATGCAGGTCGAAACCGTATTCGCCATCACGCAGAGAGCCAGAGACCTGGAATTGGCCAAGATCGGCCTCAACGTACCCCAGGCCATGGTGCTCTACCATGTCAAGACCTCACCGGAGCCTGTTACACCGATGAAGCTGGCCCGCATCATGTACAAGCAGCCTCACACTGTCTCGGCCCTTATCCACCGTATGGAAGCCAAAGGCCTTATCAAGACCAAGCACGACCTGAAGCGGAAGAACTGGCTCCGGATCGCCATCACCGCCAAGGGCGAGGAAACGCTGCAGCGATGGCCGGAGGCAGCCACGGTCCCGGACATCATGGGATCGGCCCTCTCAAAGGAGGACTTTGAGGCGCTCGCCGTCATCACCAAGAAACTTCACACAGCCGGCATCAAAGCCCTGCGGCAAATGGAGCCCAACCCCTACGACGAGGTCCTCTTCTGGTGAATCCGGGCGATCCTCCAGGTGCTCAGCTCTCGTTGATTCGTGACTGTCGGGTCGCTGACCCGACGCCGGGTCAGGTCAGGTTCCGTACCTGACACCCACACATCCAACCTGTCATTCCCGCGCAGGCGGGAATCGAGACGTATCCACCCCCCCTCTTCCCCGAGCCAATCCCCCTATATCCCCCTTTAGGAAAGGGGGAAAAGAAGAAACGCAGAGGGCCTTCGGCCCTCTGCACGCCCCTTGCGTGGAGCACACCATTGTAGGGCGGGTAGAGCAAAGCGAAACCCGCCGCAAGCGTCACCGCAGGGGCACGGCTTTCCGTGCCCTCCCTCTTGAGGGCGCGATGAATCGCGCCCCTACAACCCCGCACCAGGGGACGGAGGACAGCACAAGGCCGGGAGACCACTGGAATCCGTGGCTAACGGGTCAGGTAAACCGTCTCAGCCGGACTTCGTGAACCTGGATATTACGTCTTCCAGTTGCAGCAGCAGCGTCATATCACCCTCTATCTTCAGCTTGCCGGTCATGTAGGCTGTGGAGCGCTGCAGTTCCCCCCTCTGCACGGCTGCCCAGTCCTCGGCCGCTATGATCAGGGTGCAGGTCGGCTTCCCGGCCTTGCCTTCATGGCGCGCGCCCTGTCCCTTCTCGCATACCAGATACCATTCACTTCCGCCTTCACCGGTCAGGCTGAACTGGACGATGGCGGTGGTCTCCTCCACCTTCGTCACCTGCCTCACCGTTTTGGGAGCCTCAAGATTGAGCAGGCCGGCCAGCCTCGTGTGACCGGGTGTGTTGTACTCGTCCTGGTCGCCGGGAATAACGACGCCCATCTTCTTGAAGTTCTTGTATATCCGGGCCATGATCATGCCGTACCAGAAGGCGTTCAGGACCTCGTTGTAGAAGGAATTCTTGACCTTGAAACCGGTGCGCTTCTCGTAGTGACTGATGGTCTCTTCGACGCTGGGGCTGCCCTCCAGCCGGGGGATGCCCACGCCCTCGCTGTGCTGCCAGTCCATGAAGAGGAACCAGGCGAGGTCGGATTCCGGATCGCCAATGAAGGCCATCTCCCAGTCCAGAACCGCGACGACGTTGTAGTCCTGGTCGTACATTGTATTCGGCGGCCGGGAATCACCCCAGCAGAGAGTGACATGCTCTGGCACGTAGTGATTCTCCCTCAGCCACTTGAGCGACGCTTCGAGCACCGGCTGGCTCTCCCCGGGGTCCTCCTTTATCCAGTTGAGGAACCTCTCCAGGTAGTCAAGCCGGCGGTCTATGGGGTCCGAGCCCGCCTCGGGCACTCCGAGGAAGGAGAACCCCAGCTTCTTCCAATCGAGCTTGTGGACGTCAGACATGGCGTCAACGCTCCCCCACCATATCTTCGCCCGCTGTGCCGGTGTGGCATCGAAGTACATTCCAAAGGAATGGTAGGGAGGGTAGTCAGGAGGCACAGTGCCCTTCAGCTTGCCCATTACGTAGAAGGGCGCGCCCAGTACTTCGACGTCATCCTCCAACCAGTACACTTTGGGCACGGGGATGTTCGTCTTCCCCAGGATCTCCATCACCCTGAACTGGTTGTTGAGCTCGTACTGGGGGTGGACCGGGAACGACTTCGGGGGGAGACGGAGAACCAGCCCCCTGGACTGCGGTTTACCGTCCTCTTTCCAACTCAGATCAAACAAGAAGGTCTCGTTGGAGAGACCCGACCCCGACCTCTCTATGTTCGCGATGGAAATCTCCGTGGCCCTGGGCATCTTCTTCTGCAGCCAGGCTATAAACTTCGATTGCGACCCTGCCAAATCAATCTGTCGAACCTGCATGGCGCACCTCCCAGCGATATGCTCTCTCGGCTGCCGGCGATCCAGCCGTGTTAATGCTCCGCAGGCCTAGTACCCATGGTAACCGTATCTGGGGAACTTGCCGGTGACCACCAGCTCCAGCACCCCGTAGCCAACCTCGTTACCACAGTGCAGCTCACACGAAGTGTCGTCCAGGAATGAGACGTCCCTGAGGACGTCCTTGTCCGTGAGGTCCAGGTTGAAGCCATCCATCCAGTCTCCACCGAACCACTGTCCGTGAACGAAACCTCTGTAGCCGAAGTAACCCCCGGCCTTGAGACAGGCGTAGCTCAGAGGCTTGAACGAGATCTCGGTCTTCGCTTCGTCCGCGGCCACCAGGGTGACGTTACCAGTGATCATCTTCCTGATGTCCGGCTGAAGTTTGAAGTCGTGCTCCACCTTGACTGTCCTGATCTCCTTCTTCGGGACTCCGTACGGAAAGAAGATGCCTCCGCTGGAGAGAGTCTGCTCGCCATTCCACTCCTCGCGGATGTGGTAGCAGGCGCCCCAGTCCTTGAACTGCATCACGGCCCAGCTGTAAAGGCCCCCCTCGGGGATGTCGATTTCCACCATCTGTTCCGGCACTCCGCCCGCCCGCCTGATGCCCCAGGAGTGGTCTCTTTCCACGTAGCAGGTCCCCTTGTCGAGCTTGATGGTGTCGCCATCATACTTGATCCACCCCGCACCACGGCCCACCTGGTTGTACCGGTCGCTATCCTCGATTACTCTTCCCTTGAAGCGGCGCCATTGTTGGTCTTCCTCGTGGCAGGGCATGGTGCCCTCGAACTCAAGGTCATAGCTGAGGCCGTACTTGTTGTCTTCCAGGCCAGTCCGTACTCTCTTCATCGGCTCCAGGATATCGTAGGAGAACGGTCCCACCTTCACCTCGTCCCGCAAGGTACGCAGCTCCCGTGATGCCCGGACGTTGTACTGGGTCTTCCCATCGACTGTAAGGCAGGCGAAGGCGTCGATCACGTTGCGGTTGGGATAGATCCCGAAGCCGTGACTAAGGTGGTACTTGCCCGCGTTGTCATGCCAGTGGGCGATGACCCTCTCGGTGTATTCGCGGGCGCTGGTGTTCACATGGTCGAACGTGGTGGTGGTCTGATGGCAAAGGAATTCATCATACTTGGTGAGCATCGCGGTTCTCCTTTCGAATGGGCCTTCGAGGTGGGTGGGATTGGCCCCAGTCCGGGTGACGGGCCTGTACGCCCGTTTAACTTCATATTACGCAATCGGGATCCGTTTGTATGTCGGGGAATGACCGACATTGCTGTCAGGGAAACGCTGACAAAGACGGGAGGTGTTGAGTGGCCGCATCGCTGTTATTTACCGATGCCGTCCGTAGGGGCGGGTTTGGAAGCCGCCTGTCGTGCCGGGTGGCACGGGCGAAGCGAAGCTTGCCAGTGGTTCGCACAGAGATGTATAGCGAGTAGAGCGGAGCGAAATCCGCCGCCGGGTCAGGTCAGGAGACCTGACACTCACAGCCTGTAATGGGTGTCATGGCGCCGGCCGTTGCTTTTCGGCCTGTCTCACCAGGTAATCCTTACCTTCTTCAAGCGTTTTGCACAGCACAAGGTTCTTCCGGCGGCTGAAGGTCAGAACGCTGCTGAAGATGACTTCCTTCAATCCTTCCACCCCGTAGACAGCAGCGCATATCATGTATGGTTCGTTTCCCTTCACGAATTCCTTCAACGCGGAGGTTACCGAGAGGTCAAAACTGGCGCCTTTGACATTAACCAGGCCGAGCACCGACTTCCTGGGCTGACTGCGGATTATGGCCTTGGTCTTTTCTATCCATGGCACTATTTCATCGAGCCTGGCGTTTTCAAAATTCTCATACAGTATTTGTACGCCCTTGTGCGTTATGAACCTTACTTCCGGCATTGTCCGTCCTCCCTCTACAGTCCAAACCACTTGATCCGGCCCAACTCCAAGCCATGGGATCGCCGCGCGCTCTCTAGAATGTCTGCGTCTTCAACCACTCGAGAGTGATCTTGAAGGCCTCCTCAGCCGAGAAGCGCGGATGGTAGCCGAAATCACGCTTTGCCTTGTTGTGGACGAACGTGGAATCCACGCAGGTGGAGTAGACCGAGAACCTGTTGAAGTTGGACTGGCTGGTGAATCTCTCCACCAGCCACGCGAGAGCGTACGCCAGGCGGTAGGGTATGGCTATCTTGGGCCCGCGCATACCTAACCCTTCCAGGAAGGGATCCATGAAAGCGAAGAAGTTCCCCGTGTCATGATCGTTGATGAAGTAGACCTGTCCAGCGACGGGCGAACCCGGCCCGAGGTGTTCGGCAGCCAGCACATGAGCATGGGCCGCGTTCCCGGAGAAGACGTGGTTGAACTGAGCCTTCCCGTTCCCCAGGCGCAGGCGGATACCGCTCTTGGCAACCTTGATGATATTAGGCAGGTGATACCTGTCGCCGGGACCGTACATTCCCACCAGGCGCAGGGAACAGGTAGATAAGGCCGGCCCGTTGGCCTTGATCACAGCCTGCTCTCCCAGCATCTTACTGTAGGCATATCGATTCATCTTCTTCACATCGGTGGGATAGGGCACAGACTCATCAGCCAGAAGATGGCCATGCTTGCCATCCAGAACTACATCCAGGGTGCCGCTGTAGACCAGTCGCGGGATCTCCATCTGCAGGCACGTGTCAATAATGATCTGGGTGCCCTTCACGTTAGTCTCCTCGTAGATCCCCAGTGGCAACTTGGGGTCCCACACAGCTGCTGCGGTATGGAAGACCGTGTCCACCCCTTCGCAGGCTCTTCTGACGGCGGCGGCATCCCGTATATCGCCCACCATGATCTCGACCCGGTCATCCTTCGCCGGTTCGATGTCTATGATGCGGACGACCTGGCCCCTCTCCAGGAGTTGAGAGACGATGGCCCGCCCCAGCATCCCGGCTCCTCCGGTTACCAGGTTCACCTTGGATCGCCCCGAACGAGAGCTTTCTGCTGTATTCATTAAGACGCACCTCCATCCCCATCGTTCACGTCCATTCTATCCTGCCCTGCAACCTCCGTAGGTGTCTGGTCACCGACCTGACCCGCAACAATATGCTGCATATCAGCAGGCAGGGTAGGCTGCACCCTTCTGCTCGCCCCGTCATCGAATCCATAAGGGCGAACCTTGTGTTCTCCCCGTGGATGATATCCCGCGGTCAGTCTGCAGATGCGGGTTCCAAACCCGTTTGGAGATCATTGCACGGTGGACAGGCTTCGCTTCAGGAGGATCACCCTCTCTGGACCAATCCGCTCGCCCGTCTAGTCTATCTTGTACTCGAACCGGCAGAAGATATCGTCTTTGCTCTTCCGCGGGGGTATCTTCAGGCAGGTGACGTTGATCGCCGGATTGAACAGCTTCGAGTGCTTCTTCCGCATCTCCGAGCAGGTCGCACTGCAGTGAATCGCGTCCCTCCCCTCGCCTTCCTTCTCCATCGCCACTATCGTGGGGCAATAGGTGACGGTCCGGATGGCATCGTTAGGGTTCAGTATCTCCACCGTCTCCTCGAGAACCAGGCCCTCCGGCCTCGGGTGCATCACTTTCATATAGCCAGCCACATCTCTCTTCTTTACGTCCAGCAGCCTGGCCAGCTCGCTCACGTAGAAGTTCATGACCTTGTCCCAGACCCAGTTGTCCCGGTCCAGGGCCTTGTCGTTCCCGGCCAAGTCCTTCACGGTAAGGTACCAGAAGCCGTCCAGAGCCAGTATCATCCTGGAGGACAGCTTCACCAGGTCGATAAGCTCTCGCCTGGAGAGACTCTCCAGCTTCGAGTCGGCGGCGCTTGCAGGTCTCTTGTCCAATTGCGTTACCTCGCTTTTCTGGGACTCACTCCCGGCCGGAGTCCGCGGGACGGGCCGTGCTCACTGCTCTCCACTGTCAAGCCAATGGCCCTTAGTCCCTCTTCCGTTCGCCTGAGACTGGTGTTCCATGCACGTCCCATGGTCGCATCCGCGACGCTTTAGGCAGGGTCGAACCTTGTGTTCGCCCGATGGGCCACACGCGCATCGCGCCAGAGGCCGGCACGTCAACTCAGCCCCTTGCCTGCCACGAAACCGATATAGCTCACCGCCACGCTCAACGCTGTTCCCCAGATCATGTCAACGGCCGTGACAGTCAGCGGCCAGTTTTTCACGGTCGCCTGGTTAGTGAGGTCATACGTGCCATAGGCGATGAGGCCGAAGAGCGCCCCTTTCAAGAGGGTGGTCCTCAGCGAGCCGTCTTCCACTCCGGGGACAACCACAAGAACCAGAACCCCCACCACGAACAGGAGATAGAAGGCCAGCGCCGCGATCCAGTTCGGGTTGGCGGCCATGAGCCAGTCCAGGTACTTGCGGTAGAAAGTCCGCGCCACCAGGGCCAGCCAGACCGCATCGATCGCCAGGAACGCCCCAAGTGTGATGAAGTACAGCTTGATGTAGTAGACGGTCATGCCTCACCTCCCCACAGTGCCCAGATTATAGCACCCCGCCTTCGTTGGTGAGTGTCGGGCCCTGGACCTGAACTAAGCACCCACTAGCCAGCATCCCTATGGGGGCATCCGCCCCGGGCAAACCGTGCCCTCGCGCCAGAATTATTTCCTGCGGGTCGAACTCACGGAAACAGGCTTCCCCTCAACGCCGATATCTGCGATTTCCGGAAGTCCCGGACTACTGGCGCTCGAGGAGCGAATCTGTCGAAGCCATGAAATGCGCCTGGAACTGCACAGACTTCACATTCGACGCCGCACGCCTTCAATCTCTGAGCATATGCCATGTCCTCGTCGTGAAACAGGTCCACCGTTCCCACTCCGATCCAGGCCGGGGGCAAACCTGAAAGGTCCTCCCGGCGCGCCGGCACTGCATAATCCGGCACATCTCCCGCTCCGCATTTCTTTCCCAGATACGACTCCCACCCGAACCGGTTGCTCATGTGGTTCCAGGTGATGTTGCTCCGGTCATCAAGATCGGTGCGCAGAGCTGTCCTGTCATCCAGCATGGGGTAGACAAGCAGTTGAAAGATCGGTTTGACCTCTTGCCGATCATGCGCCAGTTGAACGAGGGAGGCCGCCAGCCCGCCCCCGGCGCTCTCACCCCCGACCGCAATACGCTCTGCATCAACACCGAGTTCTTGATACTTCGACGCCACCCACTTCAGGGCCGAGTAGCTATCTTGCAGTCCTGCAGGGAATGGATAGGCTGGGGCGCAGCGGTAGTCCACTGAAACAACGGTCATGCCCAACTCGCGAACATACTGCGTGCAACGAACCTCATCCAGTTCCGGCCTTCCCATCACGTATCCGCCACCATGCAACCAGACCAGTGCAGGCGTTGGCGGGGCAACCGATTTTGGCCTATAGACCCGCAAACGGATCCTTGTCCGGCCATCCTGACCCGGGATATGCATGTTTTCAACGAGGACTTCAGGAATCCTGCGCGTGGGCATCAAGGGCATCAACAACCTGACAAGCCAGAGGTTCCTGCTGCTGAAGGTGATCGATGGAGCCCATCTTGCCGCGCGGCGCAGTTCCGGATGTATCTTCGAGAACTTGTCTTTCATAGCTGAGGCAGATCCTTTTCGTCCGGCCTGCTCCCGGACATGGTACCACTTACAGAGTCAGAGTGGCGAGCATTCCCTTGGTTGTCGGGGCGCCGGCCCGACGCATGGGTATGGCGCAAGGGCAAACCCTGTTTTCGCCGGATAGACGGCGCCCCGCGTCGAACGCGTAGAGGCGGGTTTCGGACCCGCCTGGTAACCAGCGTCACCGTGGGGGGCCATCCGCCTGACGCGGACCGTGCCCTTGCACCCGCGAGGTCAGGTTTGTCAGCCCCGGGCTGAAACGCCTATTCTGTTAGTAGCGCGGCTGGCGCAGCCGCCGCTAGAAAAACATCAATAGCAGGAGGGCAGCATGGACCTGAGTCTTAAGGGCAAGGTGGCCATTGTCACTGGGGCGGGCGGCGGCGGCATCGGCACCGCCGCGGCGTACCAGTTGGCTGGCGAGGGGGCTACCGTTGTGGCCAACGACATTGACCGGGGCTGGGCGGACAAGGTTGCCAAGCAGGTGGTCAGCATGGGATCCAAGTCCATCGCCACTTATGCCGATGTGGCGATTTTCAAAGACTGCACCGCCATGGTGGATAAGGCGCTGTCCGAGTTCAAACGGGTTGACATCCTGGTCACAATACCCGCCTACATGGGCTCAGGGAGTTTCGCCGACAGCAGTATGGATAATGCTCACCGCGTGGTCGATGTCACCTTCTGGGGCACGCTGAACGCCATCAAGGCCGCGCTCAAACCCATGCTGGCGCAGCGGAGCGGCAGCGTCGTCTGCATGGGCTCGGATTCCGCCCGGATGATGCCGCGCGGCGAGAGCATGTACGCCGCGTCGAAGTCCGCGATCATGACCTTCGCTACCTGTCTGGCCAAGGAAGTGGGGTCATCCCGAGTGCGCATCAACGTGGTCAACGCCGCGCTGGTGAGCACCCCGGATCAGGAGGGTCTCGAAGGGCACTACGCCCGCCATTACCCGCTGGGAAGGTTCCCTACCTCGAATGAGGTGGCGGATACCATCGCCTTCCTGGCCTCCGACCGGGCCGCGATGATCACCGGGCAGTCGATCAGTGTGAACAGCGGGCTGCTGTAAAGGGCAATCCGGCTGCCCCGGACTTGATCCGGGGGAGAGGGTGATACCCTGTCATTGCTTTGAAAATAGACCATTTTCATTCTTCGTGGTGCTGATGGCAATCAGCATGGCCGGTTCCCGCAGGGGTGGGAATCCGGAAGACCGCGAGTGTCTGTCGGGTCCCCGACCCGACGCCCGGTGATCTGCCCGGGTATTCTGTGATCAAAACGAGAAGTCGTCACGCTCGGGGTTCGGCTGCATCCTGGCTCCGCTCGTGCTATTCTGGAGCACTCGGAACCATGTTCTGCACCAAGTGCGGCAGACCGAACAGGGACGACGCCAATTACTGCGCCTACTGCGGCGCGAACGTGGGCCAATTGCAGCCGTCGCCGACAGCTGCGCCTCAGCCAGGCATCGGCCGGACCCTCTGGATTGCTGGCATCGCCGCCCTTGTTATCTTCCTGGGAATGGTGATATCGGTGGCCGTCTGTGCGTGGGCGCTCCATCAGGAAAGCCTTGGGGGCGATTACGTGGTTGTTGATGGAAGGACGCTGGTGGGCGCCGACGGCGATCCGATCCGGTTGACCCAGAACCCGGACGCCACGGACCCATCCTGGGCCGAGCTGAGGCAGTTCCTGTACAGCGACCACACTGACAGTATCCCGTATGATGACGACACCTTCGTCTGCGCCGACTTCGCCGAGGCCCTGCACAACAACGCAGAAGAAGCGGGCATCAAGTCTGGTTATGTCGTCATCCGCTTCGTTGGGGAGACTGACGGACACGCCTGTAACGTCTTCCACACCACTGACAGGGGCACCGTCTACATAGACGTCACGGGGACTGAGGATGGAAGCCTCAACGTCGACAAGACCGTTGACCTAGCGGTCGGGGAGTACTACTGCCCGGTGTCGATCTTCGCTAATCGCGGCCACGAATACGAATGGGAATGCCTAGGCGAACTCTCCGAATTCGAAGTCACCTGGTGAGGCCTTCCATGTCATCCCCGCACAGCCTGTCTCGGCGAAAGCAGGGAACGGGAATCCGGACCGCATCTAGGCTGGATTCAGCGTGTGGTATAATTCCGAGGCGGATTCTCGCCTAGCTTATCAATTCCACCAGGGCTTCGGAGGAGGGGTCAGATGAAATCACTGGTCTCAGGTGCTACAGGTTTCATTGGTTCATCCATCGTCATGGAACTGCTGAAAGACGGCAAAGAGGTGAAGGTGCTGGTGCGAAAGACCAGCAATACCAAGAACATCGATGGCCTGGATATCGAGAGAGCTTACGGAGATATTAGGGACAAGGAATCGGTCAAGGCAGCGCTCAAAGGGTGCGACACCTTCTACCAGACTGCCGCCCTGTACGAGTTCTGGGGACCGTCCAAGAAGGACTACCACAGCGTCAACGTAGAGGGCACCAAGGCCAGTCTTCAGGCTGCATTGGAGGCGGGCGTGCCGAGAGTCGTGCACACCAGCAGCATTGCATCGCTGGGGGCTCACGGCCGCGAGCCTCTGGCCAGGGAGGACGCGGGGTTCAACGCATGGAACACAGGCTCTCACTACAATATCTCAAAGTATGAGGCAGAGGCGGAGGCCTTGAAGTTTGCCCAGAAGGGTCTCCCTGTTGTCGTCGTCAACCCCGGCGTGGTCATCGGCGTCCGGGACATCAGACCTACCCCATCGGGCAGATTGATAGTCGACGTCGCGAACAGGAGGATGCCGGGATATATGGACGGAGGCATGAACTACGTCGATGTAGAAGATGTTGCCCGCGGTCACATTCTGGCCGCGCAGAAAGGCAGGGTCGGCGAGAAATACATCCTGGGTAATGCCAACATGTCAACGAAAGACTTCCTTTTTCTGGTCGCCGACGTCGCCCGTGTGCCACCTCCGAAACTGAAATTCCCTTACGTGGGCGTGCTCGCCACCTCCTACCTGTACTTGCTGCTCGCCAGCATCACCAAGAAACCCCCAACACTGACGCCTGCTATGGCAAAGGTCAACAAGAACTACATGTACTTCGACTCCTCCAAAGCCGCGAAGGATCTCGGTTTTCCGCAGACGCCAATCCGGACTACCGTGGAGAAGGCAGTGAACTGGTTCAGGGAAAATGGGTACGTGAAGTCTGGATAGCTGGGAACGCGCCGACCCCGCCTCAAGGTAGGCCCCACATCCCCAAACCCACCACCCATTGTCATTGCTTTGAAAATAGACCATTTCCATCCTTCGTGGCGCTGATGGCAATCAGCATGGCCGATTCCCGCGCGATAATCCTCGGGAGGTCCACGTCCCGTCGTGACCGCGTAATCCGGTAGCCGCAAGGGTGGTCTGTGCGCCCGTCCTGGTTGTATCCTTCTCCGCGTTGTATTTCCACCAGCGTTATCGACTACAATAGAAGTCGAAGAACCTCTTAAGGAATGGAAGAATGAGAGACGACGGACTGCCGGTTTTTGACCACGAGAAGGGCCACTTGAAAGGCGGCTGGTCGCTCATGAGCAGGCAACACCCCTTCCTTGAGCTGATGGGGGTTACCGTTGAGCCGACCGAGGACAACAACGTGCGCATCCTGTTCCCGATGCGTGACAACCTGTGCGGCCACCCCGGATTCCAGATCCTCCAGGGAGGGGTTGTATCGTGCGCCATTGACATCCTGGGGGGTGCAGTCGCCTCCTGGCACGTGATAAAGGACATCCAGAACCACCCTGTTGAGGAGCAGCTCAAGCGCATGGGCACGGTCAGGACGCTGGACCTTCGCGTCGATTACCTGCGTCCGGGCAAAGGCAAGGAGTTCACCGTCACCGGTTCAGTGCTGCGCGACGGCAAGAAGGTGCTGGTCATCCGCATGGAGCTGAGGAACGAGGAGCAGAGCCTGATCGCCACCGGCACCGGCACTTTCCTTGTCGGTTGAAACAACGCCGGCATGAATCTGCGTCGCCGTGTTGGCCGCAGGGGGGTGCAGCCCGGATTTGACAGACTGGCCCGGGATTTCGTACGATTCGCCTTGGCACTGGGGCATAAAAGGGGGGATCCAGGGAACCTGCACCCACCAACCAAAAGAACGTTTAGTCAGGTGTTGGCATATGGGGACAAAGAAGCGGTCTGCGACTTGCCGGGAAGCTATCCAGCAGGTCTTTGCCGATGAAGATGGCACTCTCACTGTAGAACAGGTCGTTGAGCGCGTCTGCGCCGACTACCCGGACAAGCCATGGAAGAGCAATACCATACAGGCCCACTTGATGGGCTTGGTGGTGAATCCGCCTACGAACGGCGACTCTCCGGGCTCCGTGCAGCACGTCTTCCTGTACAGCTTGGGCGACGGCCGCTACCAGCGTTGGCGGCACGAACAAGAGACCTCCCCGGAAACAGCGCACCCTGTAGCTCAGGTCAACGAGAGTGAAGGACAGCCGGATGACTGCCAGCAGACTGCGAGTAGGGTCCCCGAACCTTCGGGAACCCAGGTCATACTAGCCCACCTGGAGAAGATAAGCCGGCAACTGTCCACGGAGGACTCCGTGGCCATGACCTCATCGAGGCGGAAGAAGGACTTCGGTCTCTTCGTGGCGTACATCGCCGTCGCTCTCCTGGTGACGTTCGCCGCACTGCTGGACGACGTCAGGGTTGAGGTCTTGATCGCCTTGGGGTTCTTCTTCCTGTGTGGCGCCATGTCATTTGCCTCCGGGGCCCTGGCCGAGGCTGCTCTGAGCCACAGCGCAGAGCTGGCTGACAAGATCAACCAGATCGGCAGCTCCTCGTTTCTGTTGGACAGGAGATGGAGAATGCAATGGGAGGTCTCCGTATCATCAAGCCAGCTTCGCGTCTCCCTGGTCAGCGGGGCCCTCATCTACCTCAGCCTGGCGCTGACGGCCATCTTCCTGATGTTGGCATTCGCTGCCAAGTGACAGCGATAGACCTCGCCGCCTCTGAAAAGCACGTCCTTCCGAATCAGGGACTCTGGCCCTTAGCAGGCCATGCTCAGGCGCGGTACCTGCGAGTCTTGTGATCACCCCCCCCTCGTTCCCCACTCTGAGACCATGAGCCATCAGCTAATAGCTCGTAGCACAGGGCTTCGCCCCTCTGCACGCCCCTCGATTGCCTGTCTTTGCGAGCCACTCTCCGGTCCGGGCGAGCAGAAGGCACGGCAATCTCGGTGAGGAATCAGGACGCAAACGGAGGCACCACCCCACCCCAAGATGGCCGCGTCACCGTCCGCAACAGAGGTCCCTCGCCATCACAGCCAAGAAAAGGTGCGGCAGAACGCTGCCGAGGGTTTGGGGGTGTCCCCCGACTCCCCTCTGTTATCCCCCCAAGAATGGGGTCAGCGGGTTGAAGAAGGTACTGGAGCTCCATGCTCCAACGTAGCCGCTGAGACGGAAGTCACAGGCAGACACCGAGGCCGCTGTCATAATACAATCCGTATGCCCTTTGTGCCAGGAGGAAGACGAAATGGACTCGAAGACAGAGAGAACCGACAAGGAGTGGCGGGCGCGGTTGACGCCCCAGCAATACGAGGTAACTCGGAGGAAGGGCACTGAGCCTCCCTTCACCGGGAAGTACCATGATTTCCACAGCAGAGGCACGTATCGTTGTGTCTGTTGCGGTCAGGACCTGTTCAGCTCTGAGGCCAAGTTCGATTCCGGCACAGGCTGGCCCAGCTTCATGGCGCCGATCTCGGGTGATACCGTAGCCACCACCAGAGACACGTCACACGGGATGACACGGACAGAGGTGAAGTGCGCCCGGTGCGATGCTCACCTGGGGCACGTGTTCAATGACGGCCCGCCCCCTACCGGACTGCGCTACTGCATGAATTCGGCCGCCCTGGACTTCGAGCCGGATGACAGAACCTGATCCGGCACTCTAGAGATCCGCATCATTGGAGAAGCCTCGGCTCTCCCAGTAGCCCTCGTAGTCCGGGTCGTTGGAGAGTTCGATCCTGGTCACCCACTTGACCCACTTGTAGCCCCGCTTGCTCTCCGTCACCAGTTGGAAGGGAGCACCACTCCATTCATCTTGTACGCCAGCAGTATGCTCTGACCCGCTATGTAGTCGGGAGGCAAGGACGTAGTGTGTCCATCGCTTGCGTGGAAGATCACCGTGTTCGCTTCAGGCGGTGCTTTCGCTTCCTCCACCAAGTCATTGACGAGTACGCCTTCCCACAGAATCCTCACGCTCCACCCCTCACAGCAATGGAAGGCGACCACCTTCTAATAGGTCTCGTAGTTGTCGGTGACTTCCCCCAGGGTGATTTCCAGAGCGTCATCCACAGGCCACCGACCTTGAGCCGTCAACTATCCAGATCGATGTGCTGCGGTCCTTTGATGGAGTTCTCCCGGAAATCCGTGATCGATGCCAGGTCTATCCCCTCGTACTCTCTGATTTCCACGGCTGCCAGGTCTTCGAGGTTGGTCGAGTTCTCCATGGCCAGGCAGGCCCCCACCATGGCGACAGCAGCCACAAGCAGCAATCCCAGCATAACAGATCTTACCGCCACAACATACCTCCGATTACCATGCCAGCAATGCGCCAGCCCAACGCATACGCATTTGTAATCGAGTCCAAATAACCTGCATGGCTGCGGAGAGGTATTCTGCGAGACTGCCTACGAAGAGCGGCAGAGAGGTAGGCCGCGCTTGATGCTTCTTGGCGGAGTTTGGGGCGTCCTCACAACCCTCGCCCCAGCCCAAGATCAGGGGTCAGGGGATTGAAGGAAGGCTCCGAGACTGTGTCATCCGGTGGTCAGTGATGGGCTCAGCGCCTCTCGGCTTTCCGGCTGAGAACCGGACTGCCAGCCCCTGTGCCAAGCGACTCTAGGTTGCCTCGGCTGGAGACAGTGACCTTCCGTTTTCTGCGTACCGTCTTGCGTGCGAGAGGAACGGGTGTCTTGGGCACTTCCAGCGATTCCTCAACACGGACAATCTGGTGCTTATTGATGGCCACGAAGCTGAACTTCCACTCGCCGGTAGGCAAGGGAGGCGAAATGGAGACATCCGTCATCGGCAGGAACACATCTTCGCCGTCGATGACATGGACCAGCCCCTGTTGCAGTTCGGCGTACATCTTGCCTAGCAGGATGTACGGTGGTATGTCCACCCTGGCAGGCAGCGCCTTCTTCGCCCGCAGGAGAGTGGCTTCTGCCTCCGGGATACCGTCCCGGTCAGGCCGACCTCCACTCCTCTCCGCGACAAAGAGTATGCTCCACTTGTTGACATGCGTAGACACCAAGCTCTCCTTCTCGCCACTGGAGAAGAACGCCTCGACTTCGGTCAATGGCAGGAATTCCTTCCCAATTCGATGGGAGTTGGCCACGAAGCTGTGGTTGAGAACATCCAGGAGACGCTGTTGGTGCGTGCGATAGGTGGTTGCGGCCAGCGCACAACCCAATATGACCACCACCGCATTCACCCGCTTCAGCTTGGCGTCATCCCACCAGTTGCCGTCAGCGCGGCCTGCAGATCCAAGCTCCATCTGTTCTTCCATCGTCATCTCCCAACAAGCATCCGCCTGGTCGCCGCTCGCGTGTACACGCGCCGGACGGAAAGGCGGTGCTGAATCCACTCGCTATTGTAGTCGCGTGTCCTTACCAGACAGTCATGCCAGAACCGGATTCCATCACAGTTTCATCTCGACAGAGTAACGCCGCCGCAAGGGCCCGCGGAGATGAGATGCAGCAGGATGCCCCGGGGTTCGGGGTATCCCCAGGCTACAAGCTGGCAGCCGATAGCTCACGGCTCCATAGTCTCAGAATAGGGAGCCAAGGGGGGTGAGAGACGGTCATCAGGAACCCTCAATGGGCCTTCCACAACAGCCCGGTCTAACGCGGTGCTAAAATCAGGCTGGGAGGTGGTCTAGGTTGGCGATCATGCGGGATCTCCTAGCCATCAAGAAGGTGTTGCTGGCCTTCCACCGATGGTTCATGAAGTACAGCGGCATGACCATGATCATCGACAACATCGAGGAGAGACGCCGCTGGCGGCAGAACCAAGATCGTCCGAAAGAGGATCCCGGCTCCTCGCGTGAAACAGACTCGCCTTCGCAGAGGTAGGGAACGGGAACCATCACGCGGGCTGCTGCTTCGGACAACTCGAATGCTGGTTCAACGGGGGTTGTGTTGAGGTCAGCTTGGGGAAACAAGAAAGTTCTCGGGTAACCTTCCCAGCCTCCACGGTCTCGTTCCGCCTCTGAGCTTTCGTAGCTTCTGCTCGCTATTCGAGTGAGCTTGTGTAGGTGACAACCCTACCCGTTTTGCTCTGGCGGACATAGCCTCTTATTGCTGGTTTGACCACCCGAGAACAACTTCTATCATAGCCATCTCCCCATTTTTGTCAAGCTTCTCCAAACTCGAACGCCAAGACCCTCGCTGATCTGTGCGGAGATAGCCGAAACACGCATTCGCGGGATGTCCGTTATTCTCACCTCCCACCGCTTGCCAAGTGCTCATCCACGTTCACGTCCGCACTCAGCCCTTCATGCCTCCACACGCTGCTTTCCTGGCGAATTGCCCAGGGGGCGGCTCAGGTGACCTGGTTGACTGTAGATCAGAACGTCTGCCTTCGGTGGCTTGACGGGATGAGCCTCGCCCGCAGAATCAGGCTTCGCTCCTGTGTGACAGTTGCTTCGCCGACAAGGCACTGACTAGGGTCACTTGACACTGGTTGCCTTTTCTGGTCTCATTAGTGGCTGGTACTGCCACTACCGGACGGTCTCTAGGCGGCGCCAAGCCTGTCTGGGGTTCCTTCGGCAGAACGACTGAGGGGGAACAAGATGCAGAGGTCACCACTCGCCATTTGCGGAAAGCCCCACGGGAGGCTCAAGGCCATTCCCCTGCTTGGACTGATCCTGGCCGTGGCGTTGGCCCTGATATTGGTGGTGAGCACTGCCTTGCCGGCACTGGCCGACACGGCGGGCCCCAACTACGCCGGGACAGGAGCGAGTGTGGATGGCCCTGGAACCATCGCCTGGACAAACCCCACCAACATCTACAATGACGACACTTCTTATGCAACAGCTACCAATATTGCATATGGCGGAACTAGTGAGTATCTAGAAGCCACCAATTTCAGTCTCGGTATCCCGGCCTTTGCAGTGATCAACGGGATAACAGTAGCCATAAACCGCTGTGCCAACGGTGCCTTCACAACAAACGTCTACGACGGCGATGTGAGGCTGGTCAAAGCCGGAACAATTGTAGGAGATGACAAGGGTACCACAACCACCTGGGTTAACGGCGGCCCGGGCCCAGGTACTTTCAGGCTGGATACTTACGGCGGCACCGGCGACCTGTGGGGAACCACCTGGACAGCCGCTGATATTAATGACACCAGCTTCGGCGTGGTTGTCTCCGCCTACAATAACACTGCCGCTGGTGCCAGGAGCGCTTGGGTTGATTATGTGCGGATCACCGTCACCTACACTCTTGCTGTTGCCACCACGTTGACCGTTGATGCAGCCAGTGGCACGTATGGCAGTACCTGTAACCTGACGGCCACGCTGTCCCCAGCAGTAGCCAGCGAGACCATCAACTTCTATATCAACGGCGAATCCAAAGGCAGTGCTAGCACCGATGGTTCCGGGGTGGCCACCCTGAACGACGTGGCCCTGACAGTGGGAGGCATTCCCCTGGATGTGGGCACGTACACCGGCACCTACAACACCTCTGGCGTTGGGGCCAATTTCGCGGGCGACACCGGGTATGGTGCTAGTAGCGACGCGGCTGATCTAGCAGTGAGCCCGCGGGCCATCGAGGTCACCGCGGACGACCAGAGCAAGACCTACGGCGATGCCGACCCCGCTTTGACCTACCAGATCACCTCAGGCTCCCTGGCGGGCAC
>JAFGCL010000062.1 GCA_016932645.1 Dehalococcoidia bacterium
GGTGAGCTACGACACCAACCACTTCTTCATCGAGGCCCATCCCAAGCTGCGCCCGGTGGAGACCCAGACCGATGGCATCTTCCTGGCTGGTTCATGCGTCGGGCCGAGAGACATCCCGGAGTCGGTGGCCCAGGGCAGCGCCGCGGCCGCCAAAGTGTCAGCTCTGTTCAGCAACGAGTTCTTGACCAGCGACCCGATGGTATCGTCCATCGATCAGGCGAAATGCAGCGGCTGTCTGATGTGCCAGGAAGTCTGTCCCTTCAGCGCCATTGACTCTCAGAAGCTCCGGGATGGCCGCACGGTGTCGGTAGTCAACGAGAGCCTGTGCAAGGGTTGCGGCCTGTGCGTGGCCGCTTGTCGATTTGGAGCCGCGAACCTGCGCGGCTTCACACAGCAGCAATTACTGGCTGAGGTGGTATCGTTATGGCAGTAGAGTATCAACCTAGAATCGTGGGGTTCCTGTGCAACTGGTGCAGCTACGCCGGGGCTGACAGCGCCGGCACTGCCCGAATGACCTACCCCCCGAACATCCGCATCATCCGCGTGCCCTGTTCCGGCAGGGTAGATCCTCTCCTGATAGTCAAGAGCTTCCAGATGGGCGCCGACGGAGTCCTCATTGCCGGCTGTCATCCCGGTGACTGCCACTACACCGAGGGAAACTACTACGCCCGCCGCCGCTTCGCCCTGCTCAGGCCGTTCCTGGAGTACCTTGGCATCGAGAGCGCCAGGTTCCAGGTGGAATGGGTGTCGGCCTCCGAAGGGAAGAGGTGGGCCCAAGTAGTCACTTCCTTCACGAATCAGGTAGCCCAGCTCGGTCCCCGGAAGCTCCTGGCGCCGGAGGAAACGCGATGAGTGAGACGGAACAGATTCGCGCCAACGCCAGGGAACTTCTGGATAGCAAGAAGGTGGATTGCGTCATCGGCTACGAGCGCGCCACCGACGGTAAGAACGCCCGGCCCCTGTTCGCCTACAGTGTCAAAGACGCCGAAAGGCTGATCTTCGATCAGACATGCCGCCACAACCTGGTGAAATACCTCCTGAACCGGAAAGACAAGGTGACGGGCATCGTGGTCAAGCCGTGCGATTCCCGCGCCATCAACTTGCTGATCAATGAGCACCAGATTGCCAGGGACAAGGTCGTCATCATAGGCGTGGTCTGCCCGGGGATTGTCAAGACCGACTGGAACAAGACCGGCGACAAGCTGCGTGATGCGTGCCAACTCTGCCAGCAGCGCACACCGGTGGTTTATAACGTACTGATCGGCGAGACCAAGAAGGTGGAGCCTCCACCTGACGCCTACCCGGATGTCACCGCTATGGAAGGCAAGTCTACAGAGGAGAAGCGCGCCTTCTGGGAGAATGAGTTCACCCGCTGCATACGCTGCTACGCCTGCCGCCAGGCCTGCCCCGGGTGCTACTGCAGCGAATGCTTCGTGGATCGCCTGGATCCGCTCTGGGTAGGCATCCGGATAGCACCGGGCGAAAACTGGATGTGGAACACCATGCGCGCCTTCCATCTGGCAGGACGCTGCATCGGCTGCAACGCCTGCGAACTCGTATGCCCGGTCAATATCCCGCTCAGTCTGCTCAACCGCAAACTGGAGAGGGAAGTGATGACGCTCTTCAAGTTCCAGGCCGGCCTCGATCCGGAGGTGCCGCAGCCTCTCGCCGCATTCTTGAAGGATGAGAAGCTGGGGGTGGCCGAATGAGCAAGTTCATATCCAAGAAGGACCTCAACTCCTGGCTGAACAAGGTGCGTGAGAACCGGCGGCTGGTGGCGCCGACCAAGGTCGAGGATCTGATCCTTTTCAAAGAGATAAGCAAAGTAGAAGATATTGTCTCGGATTATGTCAATACTGACTTGTCACCCAAGGAGTTCCTCTTCCCTCCCACTGAGGTTCTGTTTAGCATCGAGAAGAAGGACGGCGGCGTTGAGCTGACGCCGGCGCGGGTCGAGAAAGAGACGGTGATCTTCGGCATGCGTCCCTGCGACGCCAAGGGAGTCATCGCACTGGACAAGCCCTTCCTGCAGGACCCCGCCGATCCCGTGTACCGGGAGCATCGCGACAAAACCTTCCTGGTAGGGTTAGCCTGCTTGAAGGCATGCGCCGAGTGCTTCTGCTCCAGCATGGGCGGCGGCCCAGACGACCCGGCCGGCTTCGATATCATGCTCACCGAAGTGAAGGGGGGCTACTTGGTCCAGTTACTGACGGACAAGGGTAAGGCGCTGCTGCCGGACTCAATGCTGTCTGAAAGCAGCGAAGCCAAACCAAAGGCCGCCGAGGTGTCCAAGGTGCCAGCCGAGGAAGTCAACAAAAAACTGCGCCAGAACTTCGACGACCCGTACTGGGGACGGCTGGCGGACAGGTGCATACACTGCAACATGTGCTCCTACGTCTGCCCGACCTGCTACTGCTTCGACATCAGGGATTATCCCAAGAAGGGCGGATACGAGCGCGTCCGCAGCTGGGAGAGCTGCCAAGCCGCGGGCTTCACCAAGATCGCCGGCGGCCATGATCCCCGCGCCAACAAGGGCATCCGCATGAGGCAGAGGTTCGCCCACAAGCTCCTCTACTTCCCGGAGGAATTCGGCGTCAGTCACTGCGTCGGCTGCGGCAGGTGCGTGAAGTCCTGCCCGGTCAACATCGACATCCGGGAGATCATATCAGACGTCCAGAAACTGGGGGCCAAAGGTGAGTAACAACAAGAATCCTCTACTCCCACATCTAGCCAC
>JAFGCL010000008.1 GCA_016932645.1 Dehalococcoidia bacterium
TGTGATATCCTTTCTCAACGCCTTGACAGCAGGGATATAATACTAAGCTCGAATGGAGCGTCATGCGTTGTTCCGATCCAGGCATTGAAGATCAAGCGCGGTCAGCGGCACATTGTCAACTCAGGTTGTGCCGCCATGGGGTATGGGCTGCCAGCAGCTATAGGGTCGTGTTTCGCGAACGTCCGGAAGAGGATCATCTGCCTTGAAGGAGATGGAAGCATCCAGTTGAATATCCAGGAATTGGAGACAGTCCACTATCACCGCCTCCCACTGAAGATCTTTATCTTCAACAACGGCGGATACCTTTCCATACGCAGCACGCAAACCAACTTCTTCGAAGGGCATCTGGTTGGCGAGAGCGCCAAGAGCGGCGTGGGATTCCCCGATTTCGTGAAAGTGGCCAAGGCATATGGCATTACTGCCTGCCGCATAACACGGCACAGCCAATTGGAGGAGACCATCAAGCAGGTACTGGACTCGGACGGCCCGGCTCTATGTGATGTGGTCATGGATCCAGGCCAGTCCTTCTCCCCACGAACCACCTCTAAACGGTTGCCCGACGGCCGAATGGTATCTAGCCCGCTAGAGGACATGTACCCATTTCTTGCCGAAGACGAGTTCCTGTCCAACATGATCATCTCCCGCTGGGAACCAAATTGAGGTATGATACGTTCTATTAACTAGGAGGTGAGACTATGAACTCACTTGAACACAAGATGGTTGACGCCCTCACGGACCTGCGCGAGAACCACGCTGTGATAGGGGTCAAGGCCGAGTTTGAAGCTGAAGGCACCCGCCTGGAGGAGGCGCTTCGCCTGAAAGAAGTAGTCATGAAGGCGGGGCTCGGGCTGACCATCAAGATCGGTGGCTGCGAAGCATTACGGGATATGTATGAGTGCCGCTCCATCGGGGTGGAGCGGCTGGTGGCCCCGATGATTGAAACGGCGTTTGCATTGAAGAAGTTCATCTCGGCCGCACGCATGGTTTTTCCGGAGGATGAGCGTAAAGACGTGAAGTTCTCAGCCAATATTGAGACCATCACAGGGTGTCAGAACTTCGATGCCATGTTGGAGTTGCCTGAATCGGCCGACCTGCACGGAATCATCATGGGCAGGGTGGATTTGACCGGTTCACTGAGTATGCCCCGTGAAGCCATAGATAGCGAGCCCGTCTTTGAGATCACGAAGGGTTTGTTCGTCAAATCGAAGTCCAGAGGACTCGAGAACGCCATAGGGGGCGGCGTCTCAGCCAGTTCACTGCCCTTCTTCCGCAGGCTGCCGGCCGGCACCATTGACCGGTACGAGACGCGCAAGGTGATATTCAAGTGCCCCGAGGCGCTGAACCATCATGCCGACAAGGGGATTCTGAAAGCCGTTGGCTTTGAGCTGCTCTGGCTCAGAAACAAGCGGGAGTACTATGGATGTATCTCTATGGAGGACTACGAGCGGCTCAAGATGTTGGAGGAGCGCTACAAGACCCTCATTGAACAGGCGGGTGGGCGAGTTGGATGACGCAGAGGGTAGCTCTGGTTACAGGCGCATCCCGCGGCATTGGCAAAGCCATTGCCGAGCAATTGGGGAAAGACGGAGCGCGGCTGCTGGTTCCATCCCGCAAGGAGATGGATCTATTGTCGAACCGATCCATTGACACCTACATCGACGCACTGACCGAGCCGGTCGACATCCTTATCAATGACGCCGGGATCAACCGTGTGGAGGATTTCGCTTCCTATCCGGATCGCGACCTCGAAGAAACCCTGCAGACGAATCTGATCTCGCCGATCCGCTTGACCCGGGGATTGATCCCGGGAATGCTGCGGCGCAAGTACGGCAGGATTGTGAATGTCAGCTCTATCTGGAGTATCATATCAAAGCCGGGTCGACTCCCCTACTCTGTGACAAAGAGTGGACTGAATGCCTTCACTCGGTCTCTCGCAGTCGAAGTAGCGCCCTACAACATCTTGGTGAACGCCGTAGCTCCGGGATACGTCAACACTGAACTCACGAGGCAGAACAATACCGAGCAGGATTTGGACAACATCCGCAAGACAATTCCCATGCAACGCCTGGCTGAACCCGAAGAAATCGCCCGCCTGGTGTCTTTCTTGTGTTCCGAAGAGAACACATACCTGACTGGTCAGTGCCTGCTCATAGACGGCGGTTACACGTGCCAGTGATTAAAGTAAGATCCAGTCTCAGAGAGTACGAAGTCCACCTAGGTACTGTCCACGATTTCCTCAGACACTTGGCCAGCCTCGAACATAAGCTTTTTGTGGTTGACCAAAACGTATGGCGCTGCCACGCTGACGGCATTCTGAGCGCGCTGCCAAGATCCGAAACGATCACCTTCCCTGCCTTAGAAGAGCGCAAGACGCTGGAAGGGGTTCAAGAAATCTATGAGCATCTGCTGGAGCGATCCGCCAAACGCAACCTGACCCTGATCACCGTCGGTGGAGGCATCCTGCAGGATGTCACCGGTTTCGCAGCCTCCACATTGTACCGCGGAATCAACTGGGTGTTCATACCAACGACTCTGTTGGCCCAAGCGGACAGCTGCATTGGCAGCAAAACCTCACTGAACTACGGCAGGTACAAGAACCTGATCGGATCTTTTTACCCACCCTCCACGATATGGATCGACCCGTCCTTTCTGCGGACACTGCATAAGCTGGATTTCTACAGCGGCCTGGGGGAGGTCGTCAAACTGCATATCATGGCAGGGGAAGAGAAGACGCGCCAGTACCTCGGTTCTTACGACTCTATATGTGCGCTGGACATGTCTACGCTTCAGCGTACTATTCGGACTTCGCTGGAAATCAAGATAGACTACATATCGGACGACGAGTTCGACCTCGGACGGCGAAACATGTTGAACTACGGCCACTGCATCGGCCACGCACTCGAATCCGTGTCGGACTTCCGCATTCCACACGGTCAGGCCGTGGTCGCAGGCATGGTATTGGCGAATGACATCGCACAACGCAGGGGGATACTCTCGGAAGAGAAGCGCCGCTTCATCGAGACAAGGTTGCTGCTGCCTTCGCTCAAAGTGAAGGCAAAGCCGTCTGATCTGGATGCCATGGACATTATCGATGCCATAAGCAAGGACAAGAAGCGCATCGGTAGTGGGTTGGTTCTAGTGATGCTGACGGAAGCGGGTGAAATGGTCAGGGCCAATGATGTTGAAGCTCAGGAAGTGAGAGCTGCTCTGGAGGAGGTCGCAAACTTGCTGTGTGAGGGATCTCGTTTCTGATGAAACTGATCAGTATAGTGACTCCCTGCTACAACGAGGCGGAGAATGTTGAAGACCTGCATGCTCAGATAGTCCAAGTCATGTCTGAACTGCCCGGATACCAGTTCGAGCACATATACATAGACAACGCATCAACGGACGGAACCATACCAATCCTCCGTCGCCTAGCGGCAACAGACTCGCGGGTCAAGGTCATCCTCAATACCCGCAACTTTGGGCATATCCGCTCTCCGTTCCACGGCGTCCAGCAAGCGCACGGCGCTGCAGTCATTCTTATGTCGTCGGATCTGCAGGATCCACCCAGCCTGATCAGGGATTTTATCAGAAAGTGGGAAGAGGGCTTCAAGGTGGTCATGGCAGTGAAGACCCACAGCAAGGAAACCCGCCTCCTCTTCTTGCTGCGCAGAATCTACTATCGCGTGTTGCGCAAGCTGTCGGAGGTCCCGCTAGTTGAGAACTTCACGGGGACCGGCTTGTTCGATCAGCAAGTGGTGCTCATGCTCCGCGAGATTGGAGACCCCTATCCCTATTTCCGCGGACTGATCGCCGACATCGGCTTCGAAGCCGCGAAGGTTGAGTTTCTGCAGCCGACCCGTAAACGAGGCATCACCAAGAACAACCTCTACACCCTGTACGATATGGCCATGCTTGGCTTCGTCTACAACACCAGGAAGCCGCTGAGACTGGCTACCATAGTCGGGTTTCTGACGGCTGCCATCAGCTTGCTGGCTGGGCTGTTCTACCTTGTATACAAACTGGTCTACTGGGAGAGCTTCGATGTTGGCCTGGCGCCTCTGGTCGTTGGCCTCTTCTTCTTTGGGGGCATCCAACTGTTCTTTCTCGGGATCGTCGCCGAATACGTTGGGGCAATCTACACACAGGTCCTGCATCGGCCTTTGGTGATTGAGAAGGAGCGCATCAATTTCGCCACGGAAGATAGTTGAGCTTATCCGCCGGCTCTGGTCAATTCAATTCCTTCGTTTCCTGGCAGTGGGGGGGCTCAACACTGTATTTGGGTATTCTGTCTTCGCTCTGTTCATCTGGCTGGGCCTTGAGAAGGAATGGGCGGCTTTAGCGAGCCAGATCTGCGGTGTCTTGTTCAATTTCAGAACAACAGGAACCATCGTATTTAATAACAAGGACTGGCGGCTGATCTTCCGTTTCTTCGGAGTCTACCTGCTTGCCTATCTCCTGAATATTGGTCTCCTGAACGTGTTCGCTCACTATGGCGTGGGCAGCTACGTTGCCGGAGCTATCATAATCCTGCCCGTGTCTTTTCTCACTTTCCTGCTGCACAAGAGATTCGTCTTCAAAGCCATGGACAAGACAAAGAAAAGGGTTCCCTGATCCAGTCAATCGGGGGTAGATGATCCGCCTTCACCCAAGCAATGCCTATGCTTGTTCCGACAGGTAGTCCCGATACCAGGAGATGGTGCGGGACAACCCCTCATCCAGCGTAACCAGAGGCTTCCAATTCAGCAGCTTTCTCGCCTTCGCCGAGCTCAGGTACTGCTCCCTGATCTCATTGCTGGCCTCATTCAGAATCACTGGCTTTAGATGCGAGTTCATCAGCCTGGTGATGCGCTCAACGATTTCGAGGACTGACACCGGCGTCTCGTTGGAGAAATTGAACGCCTCCCCGTGCAGCCTAGGGTTGTCCGACAGTCGCTCTGCCAGGAGGGTGTACGCCGCCGCGCCGTCCTCTATGTAGAAATAGTCACGCAAGTACCGCCCATCCGACCTTATGATCGGCCGCTTCCCGCGTAGAATGGACCGGATTGTCCCGGGCACTATCCTGTTCCAGTTGAGGTCACCGCCTCCATAGAAGTTCCCGCAACGGGTTATGCCGACCGGTAATCCGTAAGTGGTGAAGTAGCTCTGGGCGATCAAATCAGCACACGACTTGCTGACATCATAGGGGTGCCTCCCCTGCAACGGCGTATTCTCGTCGTATGGCAGTCTCTCCTGGTCTCCATACGCTTTGTCCGAAGAAGCCACCACAATAGCCTTGACTTTCACGCTGCGCCGGCACGCCTCAAGCAGAGAGCACGTGCCACCGATGTTCGTCTGAAATGTCGACACAGGATTGCGATTCGCTATCCCCACAATGGTCTGAGCGGCCAGATGGAAGACAGTGTCAACCTCATACTCACCCAGCACCCTTTCCACTAGCGGCTCATCGCAGATGTCACCCCGTACTACATTCACCCGCTCGATGACACTCGACCGCACCAGTTCGCTCCCGGGCACCCAGTCACGAACCAGGCAAACAATATCCGCACCCCGGTCAAGCAAGTGCTTCACCAGCCACCCACCGAGCAACCCGGTACCCCCTGTGACCAGCACGGGCCGGTCCTGCCAGAACAACCTGTCCCCTAGTGTGTCTCTCTTACCCAAGGCGCCTGCCCTCTGTCACATAGGTCGTTGAGATATTTGTAGTCACGGTAGGTATCCATGGAGAAGAAGAAGCCTTCGTGCCTGTATGCCATCAGCTCTCCCTCCCGCGCCAGGCGCGGGAGCGTCACGAACTCCATGAAGCAGTCGTTGCCTTCCAGGTAGTCGAAGAACCTCCGGTTGAAGACGAAGAAGCCAGCGCTGGTCCAGTCATTCATCACCGGTTTCTCAGCGAAATCCGATACACTCCCTTTGTCGTTGATCTCCAGCACTCCGTAACGGGAAGAGGGGTGAACAGCAGTCACAGTGGCTACACGCCCGTGGCTGTTATGAAACTCCAGCAGCGCGTTGATGTCGATATCAGCAACGCCATCACCATAGGTAACCATGAAAATGTCCCCGTCGATGTACTTCTCCACCCTCTTTATGCGGCCGCCCGTCATCGTTTCCAGGCCCGTATCCGCAAGTGTTACCCGATAGTCCTGCTCTTCGTGCGAGCTGTTGTAGTCGATGGCATGTTGGCACCCCAGCCGGACTGTGAAGTCATTACTCATCGCCTCGTACCGCAGGAAGTAGTCCTTGATCATGTCACCGCGGTAACCCAGGCACAGTATGAACTCGCGGAAACCGGCCTGTGCATATATCCGCATTATGTGCGAGAGTATGGGACGCCCGCCTACAGAAACCAGAGGCTTGGGGCGGTATTCGGTTTCTTCATGCAACCGCATCCCCTTCCCGCCACAAAGGATAATCGTTTTCATGGTGAATCACCTCAACAAGGCCGGCTCATCCGGTCACGTTGCTAATTGATTGAAACGTGAGTAGTATAGCATGACACCGTAGGAGATTTCACACTCGTTGCCCATGACGCGGACATCGGAAAGGCAGCCGAAGACACTGAACAGAGACAGTCCATCAGCAGTCCGGCGGGTGACTGACCACCTACGGAGGCACAGTGCATATGACGTCGCCCTGATCGCACTGGTCACTCTGGCAGCCACCTGCAAATGGTTCAATGCGGGACTTCCCACTGGACATGATGCGATAGCAGACATGTTGTCGGCTCAGGCCGCGTGGGACTCCATCTTCGTACACCACATGTTGCCCGGCTGGAGTAATGACTGGTTCATGGGGTTTCCCCAGTTCTATGTGCACCCCCCATTGTCCAGCATCTTGGTCATGGCCTCGAGCGTGCCTTTCGGATGGGTTCTCGGCACCAAACTGCTCTTCCTCACAATCTTCATCCTTTCCGGAGTCTTTGCCTACTTCTACTTCTTCGAGTTGACACGTAACCGCTTTGCCAGCATTGTAACCGGGCTGGCCTACGTATTCCTTCCCTACCACATAATCGACGTAGGCTTCGAGGGCCACCACGGATCTTTCAGCGTGCCCTACATGCTGCTTCCCTTGATACTCCTCTGCCTCGAGAGGTTGATCAAGAAGCCCAGTATCAAGTACGTCCTCATCAATGGGGTACTTCTGGCAATCCTGACACTGACCTTCCCGCAGGTGTTCCCCCTTCTCATCGGACCATTCCTGGTTCTCTACGTCATTCTGAGAATCTGGTGGGAACGGAAGCGGGGCAGAGAGTACCTCAAGAATGCCGTCATCACTTGTGCAGGCGCTTTGTGCCTATCGCTGCTGCTCACCTCTTTCTGGTGGCTCCCTTTGATCTCAGACATGCGGTACTTCTACGCCACAACTTTCTCCTTGGAAGACGCCAAGGAGGCCAGCGCCACCTTCCTTCAGGCAGTCACCTTGAGACCAAGCTTGTGTTGTGCCACCTCAAGTGCCTACGGATCAGCAGGATCAGCCCTGCTTGAGATGCTGCGCATTATCCCCTTCATCCTAGTGTTGCTCGGAGTCGCCCTCAATCCAAAGAACAAGTACGTCTGGTTCTTCTCACTCTCCACACTGATAGCTGTGCTTCTGGCCATGGGGCCAGAGTCTCCCATTAACGTCTTCGGCGTTGCCCACCGCTACGTACCGTTCTTCACCAGTCTGAGGACCCCTGTGAGGTTTCTCCTCTTCACGAGCGCTGCCTACGCAGTCCTGATAGGATTCTGCGTCCACGGCATCAGCGAGCGACTCAAGCATGTGCAAATTCGGAAGCCAATATCTTCCAACATCTCCTTCGCCATGTTCATAGTAGTGAGCCTGATCATCGTCGGCAACACCTGGCAAGAAACCCGAACTGCTTTCAGCACTTTCTCCTTGACGGCTGACCAGGAAGACGCCCTCGCATGGCTTGCCGAGCAAGAGGGCGGCGACTACCGCATAGCCGATCCTCCTTTCGATGCCTACGTCCTTGACGACGAGTCCGGCTACATGATAAGGCCCACGTTCTGGACATTCGAGCACGGCAAAGAAACCGTTGATGGTCCCGGTTCATCTATGGCGGTCAAGTACACCGCGAGGGCTCTGGAATCCCTGAACACGGACCTTAGCGAGGGTCCGCTTGACATGAGCCAGTGGTTCAACGTTTTCAACGTTAAGTATGTGCTCGTTGACAAGACCGATCCCCTTTCAGACAACATAGTATTGGACACAGGCTTCGAACGGGTTTGGACCACGGAGACCCTGGACATCTACGAGAACTACGCTCTCAATCCCCGGGTATTCTCCGTCACCAACATCGGCGAGAGTCCGATCGACCTCTACGCTGAGAGCGAAATAGTCTTGAGCTACGCTGGCGGAACACGGGAGCCGGTGCTGTCCCTCAGCGATGACCACACCATCTCTGCGGACTTCAGTGTGAAGGCCACTTGTCAATTCGCCGCTCCTGACGACTGGCTGTCCTTGGAAGCAGACGTGAGCGGACTGGAATTCGCACCAAACGACGGCATCTATTTGGTTTTCTACAGTGAGCGCGATCTGCCCCAGGTTCACCTGAGCCTGGATGTGCAGGAGAGCGACGGCAGCACATACGACGTCGTCCTGGGGTCTGTCGATGGCATAAACAAAGGCTGGAACGAGGTTAGTTTCCCTCTCTCCCTCCTTACCCTCAGATACTCCACTGATGAGAATGACCTGCTTGACTTAAATGAGATCGACAGGCTGTGGATCGGCGTGGGCAGACAGGGCGACTTCTACAAGACCGAGGAGTTCTCCCTGTACTTCAACAGCCTCTCAATCGTGACTCAAGAAACCGACACCAACATCGAGTACATCAAGATACGGCCCGGCAAGTATGAAGTACATGTTTCTTCTGATTCGCCTACCTGCCTCGTCCTGTCGGAGTCCTATCACCCTAATTGGGTGGCCCGAGTCAACGGCAAGACCATTCACTCCCAACTTACTTACCAGGCTCTCAACGGTTTCTATCTGGACGCAGGGGAGTATGACATCACGCTGGAGTTCACCACTTCGCCATTGAGGGTCGCGGGAAACATCGTCACCCTTGTCTCTTTCTGCGTCCTGTGTTCCCTCGGCGTGCTCTTGCTAGTCAACAGATGGCGCAACAAGAGAAGATCCCGGAACAACCCGACGACGCCGGAGTCCATAGGTTCTGAGGTCTAGCCTCTCCTGGGTCCATCGGCCACCCGGGTTGTCATCCGCGACGAATGATATGGTAGTATGATACCGGTATGAATTGTCTGATCACCGGCGGTGCCGGCTTCATAGGCTCACACACCGCCGATCTCCTGGCCTGGCAAGGCCACAAGGTTCGCATACTAGACAGCCTTGAACCGCCAGTACATCCGGAGAGGAAGAGGCCAGCCTACCTCTCCAGCGCATTCGAATTCGTTCAAGGCAGCGTGTGTGACAAAAACACCCTGAGCGGCGCTCTATCGGGCATTGACATTGTATTCCACCTGGCAGCCTACCAGGATTACCTGACGGATTTCAGCAAGTTCGCCCATGTGAACGATTTCGGCACTGCTCTTCTCTACGAAGTCATCATTAATGACCGCCTGCCGGTCAGGAAGGTGGTGGTAGCCAGCTCACAGGCGGTCTATGGTGAGGGCAAGTACGAGTGCCCACAGCACGGCGTTCAGTATCCCTCCCCCCGCCCCCTTTCCCAGCTCACGCGAAGGGACTGGGAGATCAAGTGTCCGATCTGCCAGGAGACCATGCGATCTCTCCCCACCGACGAATCCGTGGTCAATCCCAACAATCAGTACGCCGTCTCAAAGTACTGCCAGGAACTCTATGCCTTGAAGCTGGGCAGAAGGTATGACATACCAACAGTCCTTCTCCGCTATAGCATCACCCAAGGCCCCCGTCAGAGCTTCTTCAACGCTTATTCCGGCATATTAAGAACCTTTTCACTCCAACTGCTGAACGGCCGGTCTCCCACCATCTACGAGGATGGCCAGCAACTGCGAGACTACGTCCATGTCTCTGACGTCGCCCGTGCTAACCTGCTGGTCATGGAACAGGACGCCGCCAACTACCGGGCGTTCAATGTAGGGGGCGGCGCCGTGGCCACCGTGCTCGACTACGCTCAACTCCTCATCTCCCTGACCCACAGGAGCACAGAGCCCACAATCGGAGGCCAGTTCCGCTGGGGCGATGTGCGCCACATCAGATCGGATACTTCCAGCCTCAACAGCCTCGGGTGGAAGCCCGCCAAGTCCCTGGAGGAGACAGCCACTGACTACCTGGGCTGGGTGCAATCCCAACCCGACGCTGTCGACACCTCTGCTCACGCTGCCGCCGTGATGAGGCAGATGGGGGTCATCAGGGACTCCTCTCCAGAGTCTTCTTGAGATATCAGAGTTGAGCAGCTGCCGCATGTTCTTGCTACGCCTCCAGCCCGTACGATAAGATATCTACGATGGCTCCAGGCAGTCCACGACGCGGAGCCAAGAACGGAGCACATGGCAGACAGGAAGCTCACCATCGTCATCCCGGCACTTAACGAAGAACTAGGCATCGAGAAGACCGTCAGAGCCATCCCCACAGCAGAGATCGACAAGATCGGCTATCGCACTCAAATCCTCGTGGTTGACAACGGTTCCGATGACAGAACAGCAGAGCTGGCGGCAAGGTCCGGCGCAGAGGTCGTCCCGGAGCCAAGTCGCGGATACGGCACCGCGCTCAAGAAGGGATTCGCGGCCGCTGACGGAGACGTGATCGTGACCGCAGACGCCGACGCCACCTATCCCCTGGAGGACATCCCGAGGCTGGTCCAGATCCTTGACAGCGCAAACCTCGAATTCATCACCACCAATCGCTTCGCGTTTCTGCAGGGAGCAGCCATGTCCAACAGGAATAGGATTGGGAATGCGATACTGAGTTGGACCATGAGGCTTCTATTCAGACTCAGAATCGAGGATTCGCAGTCAGGGATGTGGGTGTTCAGGAGGGAGATACTTCAGAACCTGAAACTGACCTCCAACACCCCGCTGTCTCAAGAGATCAAGATCGAAGCCTGCCATTTCGCCCGCTGCCGATGGAGAGAGGTGCCTATCCTTTACCACCCCCGGTCGGGCAAAGCCAAGTTGGGGGGATGGAAGGTCGGAACGGGGAACCTCATCCACCTTGTCAAGAAGAGGCTGTGCAGATAGCAGCATGAGAATAGCCTACGTCTACGATGTCATCCATCCATACGTCATCGGCGGCGTGCAGAAGAGAATATGGGAGGTGGCCACGAGATTGTCCAGAAGGGGCCACGACGTCACTATATTCGGTATGAAGCACTGGGACGGCGATAGCATCATCCGCAAGGAGGGCGTCAGGATGTGGGGTGTCTGCCCTCCACGACCGCTCTTCGCCGACGGGCGCCGCTCTATAGGTGAAGCGATATCCTTTGCTACTCACCTGTTCCTTCCCCTAATGAAGGAGAGTTACGACATCATCGATGCGGCCAACTTCCCTTTCTTCCCGTGTTTCACATCCGCGTTCCATCAAGCCACCCGGGGCTCCCGACTGATCATCACATGGCACGAGGTCTGGGATGATTACTGGTCCGAGTACCTCGGCATGAGGGGGTTCTTCGGCAAGGCAATCGAGAGGCTGGCCGCCCGCCTGCCTCAGACGGCGATCGCCGTTTCCCCAAGGACCAGGGATGCTCTGGGAAGAATAGGGCGGAAAAGAGCGGAAGTGGTGCCAAGTGGTGTAGATACACGCGCCATGCAAGCGCTGCCTCCAGCTTCCACCAGAACGGATATCATCTTCGTTGGCAGGATGGCAAAAGAGAAGAACGTGTCTCTCTTGGTTGAGGCGATGCGCGTGGCTAGAGACCAGGGCCGCAATCTGACCTGCCTTCTGGTGGGAGACGGGCCGGAGAAGGCGCATGTCCAGAGCATGATTGTCGAGATGCATCTGCAGAGTCAGATCATGCTCGCTGGCGACATCGAGGGTGACACCCAGGTCCTTTCGTCCATGAAGTCATCCAGACTTCTAGCCCTTCCTTCAGTCCGAGAAGGACTTGGCCTGGTGATCATAGAAGCCAATGCCTGCGGCATTCCAGTCGTGGTGGCGAGTCATCCCAACAGCGCTGCCACGGACTTGGTGGTGGAAGGGTATAATGGCGTCATTTGCCGACTCTCAGCCGCAGACCTGGCGGACAAGATGTTAGCCGTCATCGATCGAAGCCAGCCATGGGACAATGCGTGCCGGGAGTTTGCTCAGAAATACGACTGGGAGCTCATAGTTGATGCTCTCGAGAAGACCTACCAAGGGCCATGAGCTCGCGCATTGAATTGACTCATAGAATCGAGCAGGCAGCTCTTCGTGCCGTCGCAGCGCTCAACAGGTTCGTCAAGAACAGACTGGGATTCCCCTTCGCAACCCTCCTCGGTGTCCTTACCATCATTTTCGTCGTCAGGTGTTGCGTTGTGGCGCAGCATGTCGACATGGGCAGTGACATAGCCACCTACTTGAGCACCATGAACACCCTCTTCGGCCATGACGTCGCCGGCGTCGGGTTGAACCGGCCTCCTCTCATTGGCCTCATACTGAAGCCGTTCGCGCTGATCTTCGGCGATCTGGCGGGCGTCAAGGCTCTTGGCGCCCTCATTTCCGTGGCCATAGGCATTCCCTTCTACCTTCTCGCCAAGCGCATATCCCGCCCCTGGATAGCGGTTGCCATGACCCTCGTCTTTGTGTTGATGCCAGCCTATTCGGACATGCTGACGTGGGGCTACCTGACCATGTTCGGCATGTTCTTCATCATGCTCACGCTTCACTTCCTCCTCCGCGTTCTGGAAGAACCCTCCTGGCTCAACATCTTCTGCACCGGCCTCTCCGCTTCCTTCGTGGTGGGTTTTCACCAGCTCTCCCTGGCGTTCTTCGCGCCCTTGTGTCTGCTTCTATTGGTGGCCCTCCTAGCGTTCAATCGCCTAAAGCTCGTCAGGAACTTCCGGCCCTTGGTGGCCGCGATCGCCGTAGCCGTGATACTGTCTATACCCTACATACCCATCTATCTCAAACTGCTCCGGCTCCAGGCGCCGGCGGCCTCTGACGTCCCGCTGATCTCTCTTACCCCCATGACACAGATCCAGGCTGGTTTCGATCTTCAGGTCGACCCCTCTTGGATCCCCTGGCTTCTCGGCATCGTTTTGCTCATCCCTCTCGCAACGGTTACCTTGAGATCAACCTGGCACAAGGACAGGAACCTAGTCATCATGCTCTTGGTAGCGTTCTTCTACTCGCTGGCCTTGATACTCTTCGTGTTCCCTCCGCCTTTCCTTGAACTCAACCGGCGCGCCCACCACTTTCTCTACATACCGCTGTGGCTCCTCGCCGGCCTCTCCATGTCATACCTTTGGTCTTGGCAAAGAGTCCGCCACCGAAAAGCGCCTCTATGGGTCCCCAAGGCACTCGTAGCAGTGCTAATTCTTGTTCTGCTTTCGACCACTATCCTCCAGTCATGGCGTCGACTGCAGGGCGGCTTGGATTATTATGGCTATCTCGACGACATACGCTGGGATGCTGTTGAACGCATCAGAGAAAACACACCCGAGGAATCGTCTGTTGCGGCCTACCCGGAGACCTTCGGCTGGTGGATTGAGGCGGAAGCTGCCAGGCGAACCGCAAACGTCGGCGACCGCGACACGCTTCCCCTTGACTACCTAAGAGAACGCTCCCTGGTAACCGAACGCATTCTCTCCCGGAACCAGGGCTTTGAGAACGGCAACCTTCGCCTGGCCACCACCTATCCCTATGGCGGCGCCCCCGGCCAGCCTGTGCTGGGCGTCTACGCCGGTGGTTCCTACCACGACGTCATGGTGTTTGACCACAGCAACATCTCGCTGTCCATGGCAAACGGAGAGGTCGCCAACCTGGCCGGCAACTCTGAAAAGGAGTTCAGCATCAGCGGTGACGGGGACTCGATGACTATGATGACTCGATATCTGATCGACGGCGCACAAGTAGTCCAGACGGCGACGCTGGACCGCGGGAGTCGGGCCGCCACTATTTCCTGCAATATCCACTCAGATGGGATCCCTGTAACCCGCCTCGACATCCCTGTATTCTTCGGCTTCGAACCGGAGTCGGTGTCAATTGCGCCCGACCAAACCTCCGTTGAAGTAGTCCAGTTCCTGCGGCCCGACACAGACCGCGTCGTTACCCGCATCACCATCAGTGTCGAGGGCGCCACTGTTCAGCAGGCAGTCGCCGGTGATGACCAGATTGGCTTATCCTTCAGCCTCCAAAGCAACGAAGCCACCATAGCCTTCGGCTTCGATGTGGCCGAGCCCGAGCTCGACAGCGACGCAGATGTCATCCACTATGATGTGCCTGAGATCATCAGGAACACCGGTCTGGAACATCTGTCCGCGATAGACTTCCTGGCAGTCGACTTGAAGCCTAACCCTAATCTGGCAAGTGCCATCGCTTGGGGAACCGAAGAATGGCTCAACGCCTGCCCCTACTACAAGCTTGTCTATCGGGAAGGCGACATCAGGATCTACGAGGTGGATGCATCTACACTACCCTGACTGTTGTTCCTGCGTGCCCGCAGCCATGCCCTTGTCATCATCGGACCGACCGCAACAGCCACCAGGCAATTGGCCACCAGCCAGGCTACGCCTATCCCCAGAAGGTCCGTCCGGTCAATCAGCGCATAACCCACTCCGATCGTGTAACACGCCACAAAGGCATAGACTACGATCACCGGCCACATCTTCCGTTCAATCCTCTTCTGCGTAACGTAGATGGTGTTCACGGCTATAGGGACTCCCGACACGCTAAGCACACGCAGGAGCCACAGAGCGTTCTCAGAGTAACCCTCACCGAACCAGGCCAGAACCCACCCACCCACAACGAACACAACCACGACTGCCGCCGCCAACAGCAGAAGCATGAAGCGCATGGCTTTCACGGTACTGCTTCCGAACTTCCGCGGATCGAGGGACCCTTCAGCGAGCAACGACGAGCCCGTAGCGTAAGCAATCATCATCACCACGCTGGCTATGGTCCAGGCGATGTAGAAGTAGGCAGCCATGGGTTTCCCCGCCTCGTCACCGAGCTTGGCAGTGAAAACCCCAAGGACGATTAGGGGTAGAACAAAACCCGGCAACTCCCTCAGCGTCTCGGCGGCATAGTTGCCAAGAGAGAAATGCAGCATCTTGCCCACCACGCCACGTCGAATAGCAGGGACAGGCCGATAGCTGCGCTGGACCAACACAACCAGGGCAATTCCTGCAACCAGAGCCATCACTCCCCCGATGCCCCAGGCCACAAAGACGCCGTAAGCCCCGACAGACAGGAAAGCAAGGACGATAGGCAATCTCAGTCCACCCACTACCTCGACAGCAAGCGAGGACTGAGTTTTGCGATATGCCACAAAGACTCCCTGCCGCAGAAGCTCAACCAGACTGGTCGCGACAGTGAAAGCAATGAACAGAACGGCATACCAGGCATTGTCGCGGACGAAGACCAGTTTGGGAACCCAAACACCAACACCCACTACGAACACCAGGGCCAGAACAGCCGACAGCAAGCCCACTATGGTGAAACTGGTGTTTATCATCCCCGGCTTGTCGGTCTCATCCGGCAGAAAGCGTATCAGCCCGATATCAAGCCCCAGCCTGGCCAGGGTATGGAGGAGCAACACCGCAGAAACCAGGCTGGTAGCCACACCAACGGCCTCTTCGCCATACCGGCCATTTGCAATCCTCCAGAAGAAGAAACCAATAAGCGCAATGACGGCATGGGTACTCAAGAGGAAGAGAGAGTTCCTGCGAAGAGGATCTCTGAGGACTTGGAACAGACCGCGCAGGATACCGGCGGCCTTCATGAGGCTGGGCCCGGCCTCGTCATCGCACTGCTCATGCTATCGAGCACCTATTATAGGACCGGCTCTCACTGCAAGTAAAGGAGGTCCGCGCTCTGCGCGACACTGTAGAGCGGCGCCCAGACATCATCACGCTCAACTTGATTGTCACCGGCTGAACAAGTTAAGATTCTCTCCATTACACGACGATGAGCATCGAGCAGATTCTGGCCATCATCATCTTCGCTGTCATGTTCATCGCCATCATGTCGGGCAAGATCCACCGCTATGTCCCCGCCCTCATAGGTGCCGCACTAACGGCCTTGTTGATCCTCACCCTCGTTGACGATGGCGCTCACAGCTTGTGGCAGGTATTGCGGCTGCCCGACTTCGTTGACGGCAGCTGGTGGTTCGGCAAGCATGCAGCAGATGCCGCTGCCGAAGGGCCAGAGGTTGGCGGCGTCAACTGGCAGACCATGATCTTCATCGGCGGCATGATGGTCATGGTGGAGGGGATGGGGGCCGCCGGATTCTTCCGCTGGCTGTGCCTACTGGTGGCCAGGGCGGTCAATTACCGCCTTGTCCCCATTCTGATCACCTTCATGCTCCTCTCCGCCTTTCTATCGATGTTCATCGACAGCATTACGGTGCTGCTGTTTCTGGCCACGGTGACCATTGAACTGGCCCGTCTCCTGAAGTTCGACCCAGTGCCGGTGATAATCGCCGAGATATTCGCCGCCAATACCGGCGGCAGCGCCACCATGTCCGGCGATCCGCCCAACATAATCATAGGCACTCACTTCAACTACACTTTCACGGACTTTCTCACCAATACAGGCGTGATCGCCTGGATATGCATGATAGTAGTGCTCGTGCTGTTCTACTTCTTCTTCCGTAAGGTAATGAGACAGCAGGCATCCGAGAACCCACCCAAGTCACCCGACCAGTATCCTCAGCCAAGGGAAGCTATCAAGAACCGCCGCCTCTTCATGCTGAGCACGGGCATCTTCATCCTGGTTGTAGTGCTGCTGGTCACACACGCCCAAACCGGACTCTCGGTGGGCCTCATCGGATGCATAGCTGCGGCCCTCACGATAGGCGCAGTAGTTCTCGCAGCCAGAGACCAGCTCGCCCATGTCGTCAAGGGAGTAGACTGGCGAACCCTGCTCTTCTTCTTTGGTCTCTTCATGTGCGTAGGCGGGCTTGAAGTCACCGGCGTATTGCATGAACTCGCCAGGCTCATCGGAGATGCTTCGGGCGCCAACCTGGCCATAGCCCTGACCTTTATCCTGTGGGTGTCTGCCTTTGCATCAGCAATAGTGGACAACATCCCATTCGCCGCCACGATGTGCCCTGTCATCGCCAGCCTTTCGGGCGATCAGGGTCTGGGGTTAAGACCCCTCTCCTGGTCCCTCGCTCTGGGAACCGACATCGGCGGCAACGCCACCCCGATTGGGGCATCAGCCAATGTGGTCGGCACAGCGATCGCCGAGAAGGAAGGCTACCGGATAAGTTGGGGCAGGTACTGCAAGTACGCCATTCCGGCCATGCTGCTGGTTGTCGGAATCTGCAACATTTATTTGATTCTCAGGTATGCCTAGTACAGAAGGCCTCGAAGCATTCCCCAATGGTTGAACGCATCCATCACGGTCTGCCGCCGCATCTCCCCAGAAACACTGAACCGACTTCCCGCTGTGGGACTGCACAAGCAGGCCAGCCGTCTTCTCCTTGACGCTGTGTGAGCACGAAAGTAGAATAGCCTACCGGAGAGGTGACCGAGTGGTTCATGGTGCCGCTCTCGAAA
>JAFGCL010000063.1 GCA_016932645.1 Dehalococcoidia bacterium
TCGTACACCAAGTATGACCTCATGCACATTGAGTCCACCTGCCGGGCGGCTCCGAGGGCCTACAAGGAAGCAGGGATAACGAACCCGCGTGAGGAAATCAGCGTAATGGAGGTCCACGACTGCTTCTCCATCACAGAGCTGGTCACCTATGAGGACCTGGGCATCTCGCCGAGGGGCAGAGCCAAGGAAGACATCGATGCCGGGTTCTTCGAGCTGGGCGGAAAGATCCCATGTCAGACGGACGGCGGCCTGAAGTGCTTCGGGCACCCCATCGGCGCCTCCGGACTCCGCATGATGTACGAGATGTACAAACAGCTTCAGGGCAAGGCGGGTCCCAGGCAGGTCAAGGATCCCAAGTTTGGGCTCACCCACAATCTGGGTGGTGTGCCCGTCAGAAACGTGGTCTCCATCAACATAGTCGGCCGCTAGACGAGTGACGTAACGCGGGGTGGATCCGTGCGGATCCACCCCGCTTCTTTTCCGATGTAGCTGTAGGGTGGGCTGTGCCCACCACCCGTGCTCGGATATGCGCTATCCCCAAATCACATGACAATGGCGAATCTGGCGCTCACTTGCTAACATATTGTGTCGCCTGCGTCCAATGTATGGTGGATCAAGCGAAGAGTCGTAGGGTGGGCTGTGCCCACCACTTCCGAAATCACGATCATTCCCCGATTAAGGTGAGCAAGCAAAGATGCCGGAGTACCGACGAACAAAAATCGAAGGCGCTACGTACTTCTTCACCGTGGTGACCTATCGGCGTCAGCCGGTTCTCTGCTTGCCGGAGAGCCTTGACGCCATGAAGGACGTTATGAGCAATGTGGCGGAGAGATACCCCTTCCAAACGGATGCTTGTGTGGTTTTGCCCGATCACCTGCACTTTGTGTGGACGTTACCTGAAGGAGACAGCGCCTACTCCGTGAGATTAGCCATGTTCAATAAGGAAATGACCAAGCGTCTGGGTTCATCCATCAGCGCAGACTGCGCCCCAAGCCGTTCCAGGCAAAGGCATCGCGAAGGAACGCTGTGGCAGCGCCGGTTCTGGGAGCACCAGATAAGGGACGAACAGGACTTCCGGACTCATATGGACTACATCCATTTCAACCCCGTGAAGCATGGCTTGGCTGCCCGCCCGAAGGACTGGCGGTGCAGCAGCTTTCACCGGTGGGTCGCCCTTGGTGCGTACGAAGAGGATTGGGGATGCGACGGCGCGGTGGTGTTTCCCGATGGTGTTGGCGGGGAGTGAGGAGTTCATATTGGTGGGCACAGCCCACCCTACGAACTGAAGGGGATGGACCTCGGGTAGAGGTTTTCGATGTAGGATGGATCAAGCGCAGCGGATCCACCAGGGGGGAGGGGGTCAAACGGAACGGGCGCACCATGAATCCGATGATGGAGATTGTGGTGGATCCGTCCGCCTGAAGCGGACTTGATCCACCCTACCGCCGCTCGTGATAGCCGATGTACCGCGATATGGCAAGGGCGGCCCGGTAGACAGAAGGATAGAACGCCACCCCCCGCTCCCGGCACTCCTCCCGCAGGGCCACCATCTCGTCCAGCCCCGATGGCGTCTCCAGCGTGTGAACCACCAGGGCCTTGGGTTTCCTCACATTGCTGAATGACCGTACCATGCCGCGTCTCATGTCTACAACAACCCGGACGAACTCCTCGGTTCTGACCGGCTCCATGTCGGGAGACATCTGCCACAGGATCATATCTGCCTCCGGCCAGCCTTCCAGGGTATTCAGCACGGGCACCCACGCGGCATCGCCGAGAGGCTCCGCCAGGATATCGACGGGGTTTCTGAGCATGCTGCCGGCTAGTGAGAAATAGCGGTTGATCTCTGCCCTCAGCGCGTCGGGCAAGGCGGGCAGCTTCAGTCCGCCGGCCTCGCACTCCTCGGCCGCCCGGACGCTGGCTCCTCCCCCCGCCCCGACCACCGCCACCTTCCGGCCCTTCGGGACAGGCATGAAGCTGAACGTGACGAGCATGTCCACCAGTTCGTCCACATCCTCCACCCGTACTGCCCCCGCCTGCCGGAGGGCGGTGTCCCATACTTGGTCGTCGCCCGCCAGCGCCCCCGTGTGAGAGCTGGTTCCCCTCCTGCCGGCCTCCGTCCGCCCCTTTTTGATGATGATTACCGGCTTCTTCGCCGCGGCTTCAGTGAGAACCTTCAGGAAGCGCTGTCCGTCCGTCGTTCCCTCTATGTAGGCGGTGATGATATCGGTCTCCGGATCGTTGGCCATGAACCGCATCAGGTCCGCTTCGTTCACGTCGGCGGCGTTCCCGTAGCTGGTCACCTTGCCGAAGTAGACTCCGCGGCCGGCAGCCATCCGGACCGCCAGGTAGGTGTAGCCTCCGCTCTGGGCTATGAAGGCCACCCGGCCGGCCTGCTTGGGAAAGTCGGCGCAATAGGAGATGCGGGAACCGGGGCAATATATCCCCACGCAATTGGGGCCGAGAAGGCGAACACCGCCACTGCGGGCGATGCGGACCAGTTCCTTCTGGAGCCTTATGCCATCTGCCTCGCCTGTCTCTACGAAGCCGGCAGTGAATAGTTGAATGGCCTTCACCTGCTTGGCAACACAGTCCGTGAGGAGTTGGGGAGTGGCTGCGGCAGGCACCAGGGAGATGACGTGATCTACCGGGCCAGGGATGTCCCGCAGGTTCGGATAGGCCTTGAGGCCCGACACTTCCTGGAACTTGGGGTTCACCGGGTAGATCTGGCCCGGATACCCGAACTCCAGCAGCGGGTCGAGGAACATGCGGGTGTGAAGATTGGTGGCTGCGGCGCTCGCGCCGACGACGGCGATCGAGCGCGGATGGAAGATGACGTTCAAAGGCTGATGGCTCATTCTCACTTCCTCGCTATGAACTTGTTGACAAACAAACGGCGGTCAGGAAGTTGTTTGCGGGACCAACTGGATCACTTCCACCTGGACGCCGTCAGGGTCCAGCACATATCTGATCTTGGCATAGGATCCGGCAAACCAGTTCTTGCCTTTCCCAAAAACCCACAGGGGATCTCTGAAGCTGTATCCCTTTTCGCCGAGTCTCTTTTCAACGGCTTCCAGGTCATCAACCAGGAAACCAATCTCGATGATGCCTACTGAGTTGAACCGGCAGTGCTCGGGAGGCTTCACCTGCGGTTTCGGGTTCTTCCAACCCCATAGCTCGACCGCGTTTCCCGCTGCATCGACCAGGAGAACCATCCTGAACTCGCCGCCTTTGACGTTGCAGTGGAGATCGACGTCGGGCCCCGAAATCATCTGGTCGAGAAACAGGGTCAGCCCCAAGCCATCCCGGTAGAACTCGATAGACCTCTCCACATCCGTGACCGAAATGCCCACATGATTCACCAGCATTGCCAGGACCTCCTTTGCTGCTCTTGTCTGCCACTCGTCCATCCACCGCCCCCCGCTGCTGATGGGCACATTATATCGGTTCTTGGGAACGTATGGGATTGGTCAAACGAAGCGGACCCACCAAGACACAAGGGGCGATCGGAGCGGATGCAGCGTTGATTAGATGCCGGAGATTGTGGTGGACCCGTTTGTTTTGGGTAGCCTTGATCCACCACAATCTCCGTATCCAGGCCGAAATTGGGCTGCTATAATCTCGCAGGAGAAGGATTGTGACTAATCAAGGCTGCTGGACAAGGGGATGTAGGCAGATGAGAGTGGCCCTGGCTCAGATAGTATGCGAAGTCGGCAATGTCGCCGCCAACTGCAGCACTCTGCAGCGCGTCGCCAGGCAGGCAAGCGAAGAAGGGTGTGACGCAGTAGTCTTTCCGGAGATGGCTGATACCGGCTATGACATGAAGGCTATAGTCGAGAAGGCTTCGACTTGGGATTCCGGGCCGCTGCAATTGCTCCAGGAAATGGCGTCTCAGCTTGGCATCTGGATCGTGTGTGGCCTCTCTGAACGGGAACAAGGCGACGTGTACAATGCCGTGGCGGTCGTTGACCGAAACGGGAAGTTGGCTGCGCGCTACCGGAAGGCCCACTTGTTCACTGCGGTTGGTGAGGATCGCTTCCTGAAGCGCGGGGACTCCCTGACCCTGACAACCATCGAGGGTATGCACTGGGGCGTCATGGTTTGCTATGACCTCCGCTTTCCTGAGATGGCCAGGTCTCTTGCGTTGAAGGGGGCAGAGGTTATCGTGGTGCCGTCAGCCTTCCCATTCCCCAGGGTCAGTCACTGGTGCACGCTGCTTGCCAGCCGCGCCATCGAGAACCAAATGTACCTTGTCGGCGCCAACAGGGCTGGAGCGGACGGGGATATCACGTTCTGTGGGTCCAGTCGAGTCGTCGATCCGTACGGTGTAGTATTGGCTTCAGCACCGGAGGCCGGCGAACACCTCATCTTTGCTGAGATCAAGAAGAGCAGGGTCGCTGAGATAAGAGGCTCGATGGCTGTCTTTGAAGACAGGCGCAGGGACCTCTACGCACAGGAGTGACGGCTGCCGCATTCTGCATTCTGCTACGGCAACTCAACTCTCTCGGATTCGGTCTTCTTCCGGATCCGGTGCCATGTGGCCTTGCCGCACCTGGGGCAGCGAAGCAGCCGCCTCGGTTGTCCCGCGGCTTTGTACCGGATGCCTCCCGAGTCCCAGATGTCGCGCTTGTGGCCGCACGGGCATTCCATGAGCCACTGCTTCGTTCCGGACTTGACCACCTCGAACATCTTGGCGGGTAGAATAGACTTCAGCAGACGATGTTCTGCCGGCATATCACCTGCTCTCGTGGTACCGGATCGCCCGCCCGATGGCCTTCAGCGCGCTGGCGGTGGAGTGATAGGTGGGCAGTCCCGCCTCGTAGCATTTCTGCTGCAGGCCTGAGGCTGCCAGCCAGCTCTGCCCGGTGGCCAGGAGGTTGATGACTACCCCTGTGGGCTTGCCGCACTCGTGGGCCACCTTGATCAGGTTGCTCAACTGGTAATCCACGAAGGGCACGTACTCAGCCAGCGGCGGCTCCGACTGCCGCAGCGGCGCCAGAAACAGGAAGAGGTCGATCCCATCCCATTTCAGCAGTGATCTCAAGGCATCGCGGAAATGCTCTTCGCTCATGGCCCAGAAGGGGAAATCGATGGGATTGCCCAGCATGACGCCGGCATCGCTGGTGACGTTCCGGGTCATCTCGCGCTTCACGTCTGTGTCCAGCGGCGCCATAACGAATCCGGCATTGTGGCATTCGTCCGTGGCCAGGACGCTCACCCCTCCCCCCACGCCCATCGTGGCGATCCTCTTCCCCTTCAGCCACACTGGCATGAAGCGCAATGTCACCAGCATATCTACCAGCTCATCCAGGCTGTCCACGCGGATGGCACGGCTCTGAGAGAAGACGGCATCCCAGGCCGCGTCTGATCCCGCCAGCGCCCCGGTGTGCGAGGCAGCCGCCTTCTTGCCGGCAGGCGTGGCGCCTGCCTTGAGGATGACCACCGGCTTGACGACAGAGAGCTTCCCGAGCACCTCGCGGAATCGCGGGCCGTCCTTTATGCCTTCGATGTAAGCGGCGACGATGTCGGTCTCGTCGTCCTTGATGAGGTACTCCATCAGGTCGGTTTCGTTGACGTCGCTGGCGTTGCCGTAGGACACCGCCTTGCTCCAACGGATGCCCCTCTCAGCCGCAGCCCGGACCAGGAAATTGGAATTGCCGCCGCTCTGACAGATGAGTGCCGTGCGCCCACTTTCGCGTGGGAAATCGTAGGCAAAGGCCAGACCTGCTTTGGGTCGGTATATGCCCATGCAGTTCGGGCCGACTATGCTTATGCCTTTCGCCTTGGCTACGCGAAGCACATCGGCTTCCAACTCGCGGCCCTCAGGTCTGCCTGTCTCGGAGAATCCCGCCGTGTGCAGCACCGCGACCTTCAACCCTTTGGCAGCACCATCGGTGAGCAACTGGGGCACGTGTTGAGCTGGGATGCAGCAGATGATCATATCCACCAACCCCGGCACGTCCTTGATGCTGGGATAGATCTTCACGCCGCGGAACTCGCCGCCCTTGGGCCGCAGAGGGTAGATGGGGCCCTTGAAGCCATACTTCAGCAGGTAGTCGGTGTAGCGCTCGCCGGCGCTGCCGGGCGACACGCCGGCCACGGCCACGGACGCCGGTTCGAAGACAGCCTGGAAGCTATCATCCCTCTTCAACGATTAATTTCCTCAGATGATCTGATGTCTCAATTCCGGTGCCGATCAGTCGGTTCAGCGATGCTCACAGGCCAGCCAGGATTGCGCTTCTCATGATAGCCTACCAGGTGACTCACGCATAAGGCCGCCTGGGTGAAGTTCCAGTACGCCGGAACCCCGACAGCGAGGCATTGCTTCTGCATTTCTAAGGCCAGCATCTCGCCCTCAGCGCAATCGGTGGTCTGCAGCACGACGGCTGCTGGTTTGCCAGCGTCCTTGGCGGCCTTGGCCACGGCTTCAATGCCGTCTCTCAAGAACTGGACCCCCAGCCTGACTCCCAGAAGCATGGGGAATGATACCATCAGAGTATCGACACCGCTCCAGCCCGCCACTACGCTGACGGTCTTGGTGAGCATGGCAGGGTCCACATACACCTCGCCGAGCGTGTCTACCGGATTGCGCAGTCCTGTTCCTGCTGGGGGGGTGAATTTCCTCAGTTCGGCTCTGACCTCCGGCGGAAACTCGGGTACCTTCAGGCCGGCGCTTTCGCAGGCATCCGTGGCCAGAACGTTGGCCCCTCCGCCGATGCCGATTATGCCCACCCTTCTTCCCCGCGGTGGGTTCAGATACACGAAGGCCTGAATGGTGTCTATCAACTCCTTGAGGTATTGGACCTGTACTACTCTTGCCTGGCCACATACGGCATCCCACACAGCCCGGCTGCCGGCCATGGCTCCGGTGTGGAGCTTTACTGCTCCCGACCCAGCCACGGTCCTCCCACCCTTGAGGACAATCACCGGCTTGGCTCCAGACACCTGCCTCAGTATCCGGGTGAACCTTTCAGGCTGCTTGACCCCCTCGATATAGATGCCGATAATGCTGGTGTCATCGTCCTGCCCCAGGTACTCCAGAAGGTCAGACTCGTTCAGGTCGGCCGCGTTGCCGAAGCTGACTGCCTTGCTGGCGTATATTTTCCGGTCGGCCAATCCCAGGATCATGTTCTGAGCGTTGCCTCCGCTCTGTGAGAGCAGGCCGACGTGGCCACTCTCCCGGCTGATGCTGCCGGCAAGGGACAGGCCGGCTTTGGGACAGTGTATGCCCAGGCAGTTAGGTCCCAGAACACGCACCCTGCCCCTGCGGGCGATGGATACCACTTGCCTTTCCAGCTTCGCCCCTTCTTCGCCAGTCTCGCTGAAGCCGGCGGTGTATATGGCCACGACTTTAACGCCGGCTGACACGCACTCCCGCGTCAGCTTCGGCGTGTGGGTTGCGGCAATGGCGCAGACGACGTAGTCAACCGGCTCCGGGATGTCCCGAATGCTGGGGTAGGCCTTCAGGCCCATGATCTCGGTGGCGTGCGGGTTGACCGGGTAGATCCTCCCTGGATAGCCGAAATCCAGGAGTTGGCGCAGGAAGGTGACGTTGGTGACTGTGTTGGGGTTGGTGGTGGCACCGACAATGGCAACCGATCTGGGCTCGAAGATGTATCCGAGGTCCTGCATTGCTGCTTCTATTCTTCCACACGGCGGAGAGAGAAGCAAGGCAGATGCTCAGTCCCAGGCGGCTACATACCCTTCATGGTCTTGGCATACTCCTCGACCCTTTTCTTGATCCTGGTCAGCTGGTCCACCAGTGAATCCGGCTCCTTCTTGTCCGGCTCCTCCCACGGCTTGGCCAGGTTGAGATCCTTGGCAATGATCTTGTAGCAGTTGTACGATTCGCTGGCCCCGGCATTACCGCCCAGATGCCAGCACGCTCCTGTGGCGTAAAGGTTCTTAATCGGTGTGCGGTGGTTGGCCAGTTCCGGGGTAGGCCGATTGGCGTCAACTTGCCAGTAGTTGCGTTCCAGGCCGGCGGTGTTCCCGTCCGGCGCCAGGTTCCTCATGCGCAGGTTGTCGTAAGGGCTGTTGGTGTCGACGGCGATGACGTTATCCCATGTCATGTTGGGGGCATGCTGCTGCCAGATCCGGACCAACTCATCGGCATAGCGCTCCTTTATCTGCAGCCACTCGCGCTCCGTGTGTCTGTCCGCCCGCGGGGCCAACTGCTCGTTCTGGACGACGTGCTTTCCCGGCGGAGCGTAGGAGGGATCGCCCAGGCTGTAGCAATTGACGGTAGGGATGTAGTCCTCAAACGGCGGCCACATCCCCATCCTGTGGTACGTGCATTCCCGGGCGACGCGGTCGGCGCTGGCGTTAGGCGCCATGCCCAGCCAGTCGCAGCCATGAATGTCCGGGTTGAACGCCTCTGCCTTGTAGCTGGGGGCCTCGTTAATGGCAAAGGTGTACAGCATCGCACAGCCGAAGTTCTGCTCCAGGAGTTCTATCCGCCTCGCCAGCACCGGGTCGATGTACTCCCGGCCCACCAGGTCAAAACACAGTTGGCGCGGAGACAGTCCGGCACTGACCACTATCTTGTTGGCCTTGATCCGGCTGCCGTTGGTGAGACGGATGCCCGTGGCGGCGCCGTTATCGATGATGACCTTGTCGACTTCGGAATGGGTGTAGAACTTGCAGCCCATATGGACCAGCATCTGGTGCGCCGCGTGGGCTATCATGTGCGTCCCGCCCGGGGTGAACCCTATCGCGGGCAGGTAAGCGGCGTAACCCATGATCCACGCCCCCCAGCCGCCTTCGTTGACATCGTTCAGTGATGTGGCGGCGAACCTTAGTATGCAGGTCTGCAACTCAGGGCTTTCGAACCATTCCTGGATCATGTGCTTGCTGCTGGCCATCAGCACCAGCGAATCGGGGGCGAATCCGGCCTCCACAAGCTTCGGAAATACCTCTATCTGCCGGTTCAGGATGGCGGGATCGGTCCTGAACTCGGCCGGGTTGAATATCATGTCCACCTGCACCCTCTGGTACTCCATGCTCCGGTCCAGGGAGGCCAGCTTCAGCCACCTGTCCGCGTCCTTCTTCGAGAAACGGCCGATCTGCCGGGCGGTGCGCTCTTGCAGAGGATCATGCTTGTGACTGTAGATGGAAAGGGCGGTCTCGTTGTTCTGGAAGACAAAGCCGGCGCTGCAGAGTGGCTGGTCCAGTCGGCAGCCGTACTCCCAGAACTCGGGGAAATCGCGCCACATCGGCAAGTAGTACATCGCCAGAATCATGTGGGCGTGGGTGTTTCCGCGGAACCCCGGGGCGGCGCTCTCCTCGGTAGCCAGGCACCCGCCGACTTCATGTCTTCTCTCGAATATGCCGACGCTCATGCCGCCGTATTTCATCAGGTACATCGCGAGCAGCAGGCCCTTGTTACCTCCCCCAATGATCACGGCATCGAATGCGAGATCAGCCATCTTACCTCCTTCACCAAAGCATCAAATGACCTTAATGGGCAGTGGATGCTGGTAGAGACATGTACCTATTGATACTCCCGCTTCGCAGTCCCGGGCGGCTACGTGCTTGCATGGCGCGGAGGGCTGATCTGAATGTATCTCGCTACTCACAAGCTTTCCGGTGGGGTTCTAGAGCGATTCACACTATATCGATGGGTAATGAGTAAAGCATTAGGAGGATGTGATGAAGAAGTGAGTGAAGGAAATCGCTTCGTATGTCCGGCCTGACAAGTGGTACAATCGGGATGGCTGCCCGGTTGTTCACTGGGGAGGACTGATTTCGGCGGGGGCGCATTATGAAAACGATGACCTGCTATGGCTGCAAAGGCAAAGGGCACATATCAGGCGAGGTGTGCCATGTCTGCGGTGGCGTGGGCAAGATACCGGTTCCTGCCGAGCCGATTCCGCCCCCTGACCCTGAGACAGAAGAGAAGCCGAAGAAGGGATAGAGACGGTGGCTTCGAATAGGTGCAGGCGGATACTCCGTTGCGGGTCTGTGGTTGCCTTCGGTGCACGCATGGCAGTTCCGTGGGGATTCGCTTTAACGGTGCGGCGGGACGCTGCCGGGAGTCTGTCGGAGACTCGCCTCAGGAGAGAGGATGTCCCTCAGTTCCGTCTTTTCCTATTCCCCCAAGAATGGGGCTAGGGGGGGTTGATATCCTGACATGCGTGCCGGGTGACAGATATGCGAAAGAGCAGCAATAGGCTGGACGAACTGAGAGAACGATTCCCGAAGAAGTTCGCTCCGGAAGAGGAGATATTCTCTCGCATTCGCCGGGGCAATCGGCTGTTCATAGGTACAGGCTGCGGACAACCTCAATACCTGGTACGGGCTCTCATGAAATATGTGGAAGCTCATCCCAAGGTTTTCTTCGACGTTGAGGTGATCCATCTGTGGACTATCGGGATCGCTCCGTACACCGACAAAAGATTTGATCGCAACTTCCGGCACACGTCGTTCTTCGTTGGAGAGAGCACCAGGGAAGCCGTGAACGCAGGCTTGGCGGACTATACTCCAATAACCCTGTCGCAAATCCCGGACCTGCTGCGCCGCGGCGTGATCCCGGTTGACGTGGCCATGATACAGGCCTCGACTCCCGATGAGCACGGCCACGTCAGCTTGGGCATAAACGTTGATATAACCAGGGCGGCCGTGGCGCGCGCCTCAACTGTGATAGCCCAGGTCAATGAGAACATGCCGCGGGTGCATGGCGACGGCTTCCTTAACGTGGAGGATTTGGACTTCATCGTTCCGTATGATGAGCCGTTGCTGCAGATCACGGCGAAGCCCACGGACGAGGTGGCCCAGAAGATCGGCAAGTACGTGTCCCATCTGGTCCACGACGGCGATACCATACAGGTGGGGTTCGGCCGAATCCCGGATGCGGTTACGGACGCACTGGCTGACAAGAAGGACCTCGGCGTGCATTCGGAGATACTGACGGACGGCCTTGTCCGGCTGATGAAGAAGGGCGCCGTCAATAACTCGAAGAAGACGCTGAACCGCGGGAAGGCGATAGCCAGCTTCTGTATGGGCAGCAGGGAGACCTATGAGTACCTGAATGATAACCCCAAGATCGAGCTCAGGACCATCGACTATACGGATAACCCCCTTATCGTAGCGCAGCATCGCAATATTGCCGCCATCAATGCCGCTTTGCAGGTGGATCTCACTGGCCAGGCAACAGCGGAGTCCATCGGAAGGACGTTCTACGCCGGCGTCGGAGGGCAGGCCGATTTCTCCCGGGGGGCCATGCTGGCTGACGGCGGGAGGACTATCGTCACGCTACATTCAACGACGGAGAGCGATACCATATCCAGGATTGTGCCCTTTCTCACCGAGGGGGCTGGGGTCACCCTGTGCCGGGGGGACATCCACTACGTTGTCACCGAGCATGGCATAGCCTATCTTCATGGCCAGAGCGTCAGGCACAGGGCGATGCAACTGATAGCCATTGCCCATCCCAAGTTCCGGAGCTGGCTGGTTGAGGAAGCCCGGAAGATGAACCTGATATACAAGGACCAGGCCTTTGTCGATGGAAAAGCCGGAGAGTATCCGGAGGAACTGGAGACACAGAGAGTCACCTCCGCTGGAGTTGAGGTGCTTATCAGACCGATCAGGATCAGCGACGAGCCGCTGATCCAGGACTTCTGGTACAACCTCTCAGACAGGAGCCTGTATCTGAGCTTCGCCTCGGCCCGAAAAGACATGTCGCACGATCGTCTCCAGGAGATGGTGGCCATTGACTACACCGAGCAAATGGCGTTGGTGGCGGTGACGCTGCACGATGATAGACCGAGGATCCTCGGGGTCGCCCGGTACTACCTGAACCCTGACATCCGCACTGCCGAGGTGACCATTGCCGTCAGGGATGAGTACCAGAACAAAGGGGTGGGCCGGGAGCTTCTGGCCTATCTGACCTACCTGGCCAAGAAGAACGGCCTGGTGGGCTTCACCGCAGAGGTACTGGTGGCCAATGCGGCCATGCTGCGGCTGTTTAAGAAGATGGGCTTTGACATAGAGACTGTCAGTGAAGACGGCGGCGTCTACGAGTTGAACGTGTCGTTCCGGTAGCCTCTGCGCCGGCAGGCTTCCTCCCTCTCATCCGTTCCCGGAATCGAGCCCTCATGGTGGACCTCGACCACCAAGGGATGCTATTCGGCGTGTCATGCCGGAGGCGCACAGGGGGATGCCTCCCTCTTTCCTGGCGATGGCGGTTGAACGGGACGTCTCCAAAGCATCAGTCGTAATGATTCTGTAATGACGTCGCACGAGCGTGAGAGGTTTCTGTGATCTGGCCTGCCTATAATGGCAATGAATGGTCATGAAACTCGCCTATGCGATGCAGTGCAGTTGGATGCTCTATTCTTCCCGTGTTAATGCACGTGCTGGCGTTTAAGTCCGATCGGGCTGAAGATAAATCAGGGACGGGTTGAGACTCTAGCCTGATCCCACTGGACCAGGCAATAGAAGCGGAAAGGGTGGTCAAGAGGAAATGAAAGGGCGATCACAGAAGAAGTTCAGGTTAACCGTAACATGGAAACTGGCGTTCTTCCTCCTTGTTGCGCTAGCTCTGGCGGTGTCGGCAAGTGAGATATTGTCTGTGGCCGGTGTGGGCAGTCTTTATTCGCGGGTCGCTCTCTCCGCTTTGATTGTCACCGTGCTGCTTATCCTGTTCATGATCATTCTCCGCCAAGTCATCGTCAAGCCCCTGAAGTCAATATCTGAGACGTGGGAATCCTTGGCTCAAGGCAAAGGCGACAAGGCGTTCAACGTCAAATCAAGCGATGAGATAGGGGATGTGGCCCGTTCATGCCGCTTGGTCCTGGTACGGATGCAGGAGGTTAGGGAGTTATCTGAACGGATAGCATCCGGTGATCTGTCTGTCCAAGTCAAGCCGATTTCAGACCAGGATACTCTCCTCATAGCATTTGCGCGGATGGTGGAGAATCAGCGCAACCTGATTGACAAGGTGAAGGCAACTGCGAACAGCGTCGCTGAAGCCAGCAAACAGCTATCAAATGCCTCGGAGCAAACAGCGCGCGCGACCCAGCAATTGGCGAGCACCGCACAGCAGATAGCGAAGGGCACCTCCGAGCAATCCGTGTCTTTGCAGGAGACATCGGCCAGCGTGGCGCAATTGTCGGGCGCCATTAACCAGATAGCCACGGGTGCCGAGGAGCAGGCGAAGGGTGTGGAGGAAGCCGGCGCCATGATCAAGAGGGTCTCCGTGGCCATGAACAAGGTATCGGCGAGCGCCAAGGCGGGAGACGAGGAATGGCAAAGCACCGCTGCTTCGGCTGCCGAGGGTGCACGGCAGGCACACGAGACAGTTGAAGGGATGAACAAGATCAAGAGGGCGATGGAAGCAGTGTCCGTGAGGGTTTCGGATCTGGGCGCCAGATCTGAAGAGATAGGCAAGATAGTAGCGACCATCGATGATATTGCAGCGCAGACCAATCTGCTCGCGTTGAATGCGGCCATTGAAGCGGCCAGGGCGGGGGAGCAGGGGAGGGGATTTGCTGTCGTGGCGGACGAGGTTCGGAAGCTGGCGGAGAGATCATCTGGGGCTACCAAGGAGATCGCGGCATTAGTGGGCGGTATCCAGACCCGGCTGCGGGAAGCCGTCGAGGCCATGCAGGTCGGGGGCAAGGAAATTGAAGTCGGATACAAGCTGGCTGCTGATGCCGGAGTGGCGCTGGATGACATATTGGCCAGATCGCAGAACGTAGGGAAGCAGGTAGTGCAGATATCCAGGGCGGCGCAGGAACTGGAGGGGTTGAGCACGGGCATGGTGGAAGCGATCGAGCGCATAAACCGGATAGTGGAGCAGAACGCGGCTGCTACTCAGCAGATGGCGGATAGCTCGGGGAGGGTGTCAAAGGCCGTCGAGATTACGACTGACGTGGCAGAAGACACCAGTGCGGCCTCTCAAGAGGTTTCGGCAAACGTCGAGGAGATGTCCGCCCAGGCGGAAGAGGTGCTGGCGGCAGCACAGTCACTGACTGAAACGGCCGAGGACCTGGACGGGACCCTGGCGCTATTCAAGACAAATGAGATCGACGGTCTCGCCAAGGCTGGGAGTCGGAGCTTCACGCACGCAAGGTAGTCCCTGGTTCAAATGGCGATAGCTGACGAGGGGCATGAGGCCACCGAAGATCTCATGCCCCTCGATGTTTTACCCCCGTCTGCGACCAGAGGTTGCGTAGACACTGCGTCCGGCAGTCCGGCGGCAGGAACCCTCGGTGAGAATCACCACCGGGTGGGAAACGCCTCCCTCGCTCTCTTGGTTACCCAGCGCAACTGCTCGACCAGGGAATCGGGATCCTCTTTGCCCTTTTCCTCCCAGGGCTTGGCCAGATTCATGTCCGTGGCCATGATCTTGTAGCAGGTGTAGGCTGAGTCGGCGCTGGCGTTCGAGCCAATGGTCCAGTAGCCTCCGGTGGCATACAGGTTCTTCACCGGCGTTCTGTGACTGGACAGATCTGGACAAGGCCTGTTCTCGTAGCGCTGGAAGACAGACTGGTCGCAGCCTGAGAAATTGCCATGGGGCGCCAGGTTCGCCAAGCGCAGGTTGTCGAACGGGGAGTTGGTATCAACGCCAATGATGTTCTCCCAGTCGATGTTGGGTGCGTACTCGCCCCAGACGCGGACCACATTCTCGGCAAACTCCTCTTTGAGTTTCAGCCACTCACTCTCAGTCAGGTCTGTGGCTTGGGGCCCCTGCATCTCGCACTGGGCTGTATGCATTCCGGGTGGAGCGTAGGCCGGATCCGCCAGGCTGTGGCACCAGATGACCGGGTTGTATTCCTCTACCGGAGGCAGCTTGCCCATATTGGCATAGTAGCATTCGTTAGCGAGGTGTTTGAGATCGGCGCTCGTGGTCAGGCCGAGCCACTCGCACTTGTTGATGTCGGGGTTGAATGAAGACGCGGTGTAGTTGGCCGCCTGCTTGAGAGCAAAAGTGTACCACAGCAAGTTGCCTATGTTGTTGAATGACAGATTGTCGATTCGCCGCGCTGTCTTCTCTCCGATGACATCTCTGCCCATAAACTCCACCAGTTGCATGGGGCTCAGCCCGGCGCTGACGACCACCTTCCTGGCTTTGATTACGCTGCCATCGGCCAACTGAATGCCCTTGGCTACCCCGTTCTCAATGATGAACTTGACCACCTCGGCATGGGTGTAGAACTTGACGCCATTCTGCACCAGTATCTGGTGGCATGCATGGGCTATCTGGTGGGTTCCCCCCCTGGCATAGCCAATGGTCGACAAAGTCCCTACCAACCCCATGGCCTCTGCTCCTTGCGAAGGATCATTGGGGTTGCGGGCTCCCGAGACTATGAACCGGCACAGGGTATACTGGAGCTCCACGCTATCAAAGAACTCCCTTGCGGAGCGTATCGGGCTGGACGCCAGGAGCAGAGAGTCAGGGGACATGCCTGATTCGAGTACCTTCGGAAGCACGGCCACCTGTCTCTCCATGTACTCGGGCTTGGTGAGCTTCCATTCCATGGGGGCGAAAGCCGTGTCGCACTGGACCCTCTGGATCTCGTCCCCCTGGAACAGTGCCTGCATCTTGAGCCACGTCTCGGCATCCTTCTGGGAGAACCTGGCAATCTCCTTGGCGGTCTTTTCCTGGGTTGGATCGTCCTTCATGCTGTATATTGCCAGGCACTTGCCATTGTCCTTGAAGATCGTGCCTTGAGCCACCAGGTACTGGTCGTACTGGCCGCCGTAATCCCAGAACTCAGGGAAATCCCGATAGATGGGAAGCCAGTACCAGGGCAGCATCAAGGTGGCATGGGTGTTGCCGCGGAAGCCCGGCGCCGCGGTCTCCTCAGTTGCCAGTCCGCCACCGATTTCGTGCCTTCTTTCAAATATGCCCACGCTCATGCCAGCGTACTTGGCCAGGTACATAGCCAGCATCAGCCCCTTGTTGCCGCCACCACATACCACTGCGTCAAACGTCAAATCAGCCATGAAACTCCTCCCTTTGCAGGATCCGAGATTGAGGTGGGCTGCCTAGCTGAGTATGCTGGTGCCGCCGCTCTTGCTGCTGGCCGGCGTATGCAGGACGTCTTCTTTGATCAGCCGCTGCACTTCTTCGTCGGACATCTTGAGCAACTCGCGGCATATCTCCTCGGTGTGCTGGCCCAACAGCGGCGCCGCCATGCTTCGGACCGGCGGCGCGCCGGACATCCTGAAGGGTACCCCCGGGTACAACCTCTTCCCAGACACCGGATGGTCCAACTCCACCATTGAGCCGAGCCATTTGAGCTGCGGGTCAGCCAGAGCGTCGGGCGCGCGCTGCACCACTCCGGCCGCCACTCCGGCCGCCTGCAGGACTTCCATTACCACGTAGCCATCAAAACCGGAGGTCCATTCCCGAATGTGCTGGTCCAGTTCCTCTACATTCTTCAGCCGGTTCTGTAGACCGCCGAACTTTGGGTCTCTGGTCCAGGCAGGTTCTCCCAGCACCTGGCAGAAGCGGCGCCATTCCTCGTCGGTGAATATGGCTATGGCGCACCACTCATCGTTGCCCTTGCAGGGATAGCAGCCGTGAGGGGCGGCATGTGAACTACGGTTTCCCATGGGCCGGGCGACCCTGTGGTTGTAGGTATAGTCCAGGTAGTGTTCGCCGATGAGGTTGACGGCCACCTCGGTCTGCGCCATGTCGATGTGTTGCCCCTTGCCGGTTCGGCGCCGGTAGTCGAGGGCGGCCAGAGCAGCTATCACAGCGTGTTTGCTGGCCATGTGGTCTGGCAAGGGCGAGTTGGAGCCCACCGGGTAGGGGTCATCGGGCTGGGCCCAGAAGGAGAGCATGCCAGAGGCGGCGGACAGCATGGGGCCGTAGGCCTGGAAGTCGCTGTAGGGGCCACCACAGCCGAAGCCCTGGCTGCTGACATATATGATCTGCGGGTTCAGCTTGCGCAAGTTGTCGTAGTCGAACCCCAGGCTTTTCATGACTCCGCCCCGGAAGTTCTCCAGAAGTATATCGGTCCACTTCACGAGCCTGCTGACCAGTTCTTTGCCCTTCTCTGTCTTGAGGTTCGCGCCGAAGCTTCTCTTGTTCCGGTTAGCCTCGTTGAAGCCGGCGATGTTGTTCATGTCAGGGCCAATGGTCCTCATGAAATCCAGGTTATCTTTCGACTCTATCTTGATGACGTCAGCGCCCAGCTCTCCGAATATCTTGCCCGCGTCCGGCACCACACCACCAGTGCCGAAGCTCAGAACTTTCACATCTTCCAGAGGCAGCACTTCTCTCTCCTTGCCCTATATCACTCCGGCGCCTTTGAGCGCCACGAGATCATCCCTGGGGAAGCCGAGTTCCTGGCAGTAGACCTGTTCGTTGTGTTCACCCAGGCAGGGGGCGGGCCGGGCTATCCTGGCCGGGCTTTCTGTCCATTTGTAGGGCGGGCCGGGGTAATCGGCCTTGCCCGCTACGGGATGTTCAACTTGGACGAAGAACTCCCTCGCTTTGGTATGCGGGCTGTCATAGAAATCCTTTATGTTCAGGATCGGCGCTATCGGCACACCCTCCCGCTTGCCTGCTTCGAAGAGTTCGACCATGGTGTACTTCTGCGTGAACTCCAGCATGAGGGCATACAGGTCAGCAGCGTTCCCGATGCGGTAGAGGAAGCTGCGCCAGTCAGGCATCTGCAGAACCTCCGGGTTGCCCAGTACCCTCACCAGGGCGTCCCATTGCCTTGGCGTCAAAGCGATCACCCTGATGAGGCCATCCTTGCAGGGGTAGACCGGGTAGACGGACGCACCCAATCTTGACTCATGGCTTGGCGGCGGACCGCCCGGGTTTATGGCATAGGAGTAATGTGGCACTATCCACGGGTAGAGACCCAGACGCGAAGTCTCGTGCACTGACACGTCAATGAACTGGCCCTCACCGATGGCATTTCGCATATGCAGAGCAGCCAGGATGGAGATGTTGGCATACAGTGAAGCCGCATCGTATGCCGGGGTGCCAGGGCAGAGACTGGGTTCCTTCCCGGGATATCCGCTGGTGATCATGACGCCGCTCATGGCGAAGTCGACCAGATTAGAGCCTTTCCGGTTCTTGTATGGGCCGGAACGGCCGAACTCAGTGATACTCGCCATGACCAGCCGGGGGTTGACCTTTCTGAGAACGGCGTAATCGAGGCCAAGGCCAGCCATGTAATCAGGTGGCGAGCTCTCCACCAGTATATCGGCTCTGGCGGCGAGCCCGATGAGGATGTCCCTTCCATCATCGGTCTCGATATCGAGAGTAATACCGCGCTTGCCGGCGTTCCGGTGCAGGAAGTAGAGACTCTTCTCTGGATGGGGGACACCTCCGGCGAAGGGGGGCATCCTGCGCCCGGGGTCACCTTGAGGTGCCTCCACCTTGATGACATCAGCACCGAGGTCAGCGAACAGCTTGGTGCAATAAGCTCCCTTGCTGTCCGCCAGGTCCAGAACGTGATACTGGCTGAGTGCTCCTTCTTTCATAGCCAAACCGATACCTCATGTACGGGGGTTGACCATTGTCTCGCAGAATAGGTCTGCGATCGAGCCGTCAGAAGACAGCACGGGACTTCACGGTGTCTTCCCGATACGGCTCCTTCTTTGTCCCCCCCTTGGTTTCCACAAAGGTTATCCGAAGAAAACGGCGTGTGCAATAGAGTCTGCCTGACCTCTGCCGATAGTATAACTCAACTCGGTTGATGGCCGGTCAGACGGTTTCGGCCAACACAGCCCTTCTTTTGCAGCACGGCGGCATCCGATCGAGCGCTTCCTTGGTTGTCATAACCCCTGTATCTTCTCGCGCTACTGACTGCTGCTAAAGTTTCTTAGCCGCAGCGTGTCCTTCGTGAATTGCGTAACACATCAACCGCATGGGCTCTACGCAATCACCGACCTTCGCCGCCTTCACACCCTTCTTCTCGAGGGCTTTGGCTATTTCGTCGTTGGATACAAACTCCGGAACGTAGACCACGGTATCGGCAGGGATGGTCTCCTTCTTGCCGTTTCTTTCCACAACCACGCCGCGGTCCGTTATCTCCACCGGCTCCACGCCCAGTTGTATGCTTATGTTGGGAGTCTTGGGCAATACATCCATGATTGCCTGGCTCTGCATGCCGGACTCGGCGGCTCCCATATCCGTAGCCAATTGCGTCGCGTTCTCCTGCGTGAAGAGCAGGGTGGCTTTCTTGTTCAACTCGTTGGCATAGAAGGCAACATCCACACAACGTATCTCCTGATCGGTCGCCAGTATCACAACATTGTTGCCTTTCATCTTGCCCTGCAGGGCCTCCACGAAATCGACCGCGATGGCCTTGTCAATTCCCTTGAGCTTGGGCTTAGTTCTCCTGGAACCAGTGGCTACAATTACGGCATCGTATCTGCCCTTCTGTATGGTCTCGGCGCTGGCCTCTTCGTGTTTGACATCAACGCCCAGCCTCTTCATTTCGTGCCGGAAAAAGGAGAGCAGACGCGCCTTATCGACTCTGAACGCGGGGACGGCATCCTCAACCAGATTGCCTCCCAGCACATCTCTCTTCTCGTACAATGTGACTCTGTTCCCTTTGGTAGCCGCTACCCACGCAGCCTGCATTCCGCCCGGTCCCGCCCCGATTACGGCTACATTCTTAGGACTCGTCGTCTTGTCCAGAGTCCCCTCGTATTTCGTCTGGAACTCAGGGTTCACCGAGCACGTGAACACTCCGCTTTTCATCACCGCGGCCCCGCCACAGCTGATATTCTGCCTGACACAGGGTCGAATCTCATCGCCCCTGCCTTCCCGAGCTTTGTTCGGCCATTCGGGATCCGCCCACAAAGGTCTGCCAATAGCCACGAAGTCCGCTTTGCCTGCAGCCAGTATCTCCTCTGCCAGCTCCGGTACGGTTATTCCGCCGTTGCAGATAACGGGAACCTTTATCCCCGACTTCTTGACGGCCTCAGCCAGGAAGACATTGGTGCCGCGGGGATAGTATATGGGGATGATTATCCTGTAATGGGTGAAGGCTCCGGCCGACGACACGTTGATGGCGTCCGCTCCGGCTTTCTCCAGAGCCCGGGCAAAAGGTATGGACTCGTCCAGAGTTATCCCGCCATCTTCCCATTCCGTACCGCTGATTCTGCAGCTGACGGGGAAATCACTGCCTGCGTACTTCTTCACGCTCTTCAGGACTTCGATGGGGAATCTCATCCGCTTCTCTGGACTGCCGCCCCATTGATCTGTGCGCAAGTTGTATTTCGGAGAGTAGAATGCATCAGGCAGATAGCCGTGGGCCATATGGATCTCCACCATTTCGAAGCCCGCTTTCTTGGCTCTAAGAGCTGCCTGTCCGTAGTTCTCAATAGCCTCTCCGATCTGTGCTTCGGTCATCTCTTCGCAGTCCTGTTTCATGCCCATTATGTTCACATAGGGAAACTTCGAGGGGCCAAAACTGGGCTTGCCCAGCTTGCACCCGCCACCATGGCAAACCTGTATGCCGGCGGCAGCTCCGTTCTCCTTGAGCGTCTTCGCCAAACCTGCTAACCCGGGGATTGTGTCATCGCTGCCTATCATAATCATGCCCGGGAGTTCCGCCGCACCTACATAATCGATGGCGGCCATTTCCACAATTACCAGCCCCACACCTCCCTTGGCCCAGTTGCGATAGTAGTTCAATTGCGTCTCAGTTATGAAACCCGTCTTGTTGGTAGCGGTACCCAGGTGCTGTGCCGGTTTGATAAGCCTGTTCTTGATCTCCAGATTCCCTATCTTACCGGGTCGGAATATGTGGTCGAACATCTGGATTCTCTCCTTCGTATTCACCTTTCTTCTCACATATGCGATGTCGCCCTGAAGATCGTAGCTCCAAACTGGAATCTGACAACATCGGCGACCTTCCTGCGTCAGAGGCCAATTCAGCGGAAATGAAGCCAATCCTTGGCGTAGCTTCGTCCGCCTACCACTTCTTAGGTAAGGGTCTGGGCTTGTTCCTGTTCTTCACCCCTTTTATCAGAAATACCAGCATCTTGTTCTTAATAAAGAGCCCCATCAACTGAAGAAGGTCGTTGTGATCCAGAGCCAGCTTTGTATCCAAGTCGAAATTGGTCTTGGTGTCAACTGCTACAGTAACCACAACATAATCGCCAGAAACTTTCAGCTTGCCCATCTTCCCATCTGCGTCGATCTTACCGAGCTCAGGTGACGTTATTCTCAGCTTCATGCTCTAGAACTCCACGGGCGGTTTGGGGTTCTTTCGTGACTTGAATCCTGTGATCAGGAATAGAGGGACCGAACTTAGAGCCATGTTCTTGATCAGTGTCGCGATGTCGTGGTGATCGAACGCCACCTGGACAGTCCACTCTGCCGCTCCTTCAGTATGGCAATTCAGGATCATGTAGTCGCCATTGAGCTTGACCTTGTCGGCCTTGCCATCCAGTACACCCCCTCCCATCATCCCGTTCTTTATCTTCATGGTCTCTCCTGCCAATCTCTGGTTAAGCAAGGCACTGACGGGGCCCTCCGAACAGAAGGGGGTCAGAGCGAGATATCCAAGGGACTACAACAGCAGGCCGTTCATCTTCGCCGGCTTCTCGGTCGCCCAGTATAGCATCGGCGAGAAAAGAGCGTCAAAACGAAGACCTCATCGCTTCCATGCGGGCCTTCTCAGTTTGACACCGCTGCCCAGTTGGTGTAAATCAGGCATACCCCATTCAGCGTAGTGCTTTCTCCAGGAGCCGTCTTAGGAATTGTGAGCGATAAACGGGGATGGACACCATACTCAGAGGCACCGCAAAGTCCTATTCTGCAGTCTGTGACTGCTCTGTCACGAACGATAGGGCAGGCGCTTTGGTTTGCGCAATTCTGATAGAGCGCAGACCGAAACTGTCGTTGGCTGATGGAAGGAGGTCGGAGTGAGAGACCTGAAGGACTATAGCGGGCCATTCATCCCGGATTTGAAGAGGAGTGATTTCTCTAAGGAGGCGCTGGTGCGGGCCTGGGAGGCAACAAGCCGGTGTTTCGTCTTGATTGACGGACTCTGGTATAGCCTCATCAAGGAGAGGTTCAACGACGAGAAGCTGGCTGGCGAACTGAACCGGGAGATCTGGAAGAAGATGACCTGGGAAGAGATAGGACGGATCCAGGAGGCGCTGAATATCAACGGAAACAACGTGGAAGCCCTCTTCAAGGTCTACCAGACCATACCGGATTCGGTAGGGGTCCTGGAGATGAAGTTCGAACTGAAGAACAAGAATCACGGCATATATACCATCACGAACTGCCGGGCACTGAAGCATTTTGAGAAATACGGGAAGAAGGAACTGCAGGAGACCGCGTGCGGGATAGACGTGTGGGCGTTTGCTGATACCGCCAGGCACTTCAACCCCAAGATGAAGTGCACCAATCTGAAGCTGCCTCCTCGAAAGGATCCCAGCGAACCCGCCTGCATTTGGGAGTTCAAGATAGAGGAGTAGGATGGAAGGCGCCGGCGGAGTTCGCGGCGCCATGGATCTCCAGCCAGCAAAGTAGGGCCTTCCCTGGACGATTGAATAGGGGAGTCCCCTCATCACTCGAAGGCAAGGTGGTGGGTATCTTCGAAAACCAGGAAACCAATTCTCATAGTCGAAGCTCTGCTAAGGAGAAGCCGCAAATATCATGAGGAGGAGACGGCGACGTGTCAACGAAGGAGATTGCTGAGGCGATCGAGCAACTGGAAGGAACCAAGGCTGAGGAACTGGTCAAGAAGGCGCTCAATGAAGGAGCCAATCCGTGGGAGATACTTCAGGAGGGCATCGTAAAGGGTATCAAAGCCGTTGGGGATAAGTTTGGCAAGGGGGAGTACTTCCTGCTGGAGCTTCAAGAGGGCGCTGAACTGGCGGAGAAGCTGTTGCCCCTGGTCAGGCCGAAACTGACTACGGATCAAAGTAAACCCAAGGGAACAGTCGTCATGGCCACTGTGAAAGGGGACCTGCACGATATCGGCAAGAATCTGGTAATCATGCAGTTGTCACTCAACGGATACAAGGTGCATGACATGGGGATGGACAATCCGTCGATGAACATCATCAACAAGGCCAAAGAGGTTGAGGCCGACGTGATTGGACTGTCTGCGTTGCTGCTGTCTACTATACCGGCTCAGGAAGAGGTAATACAGAACCTGAAGGAACTTGGACTGAGGGAGAAATATGTCGTGGTTGTCGGCGGCGGCGCCACCACTCAGAAGTGGGCCACTCAGATCGGCGCCGATGGCTGGGGTGTGGATGCAGTGCAAGCGGTCGCGGTCGTAGACAGACTGATGGAAAAGAAAGGGGCCGGCAAGTGATAGGCGTACTTGAGGCGATGGAGAGGTGCCAGAAGGGGCCTCTCATGGATGTCAAGGAATTTAACAAGAAACTACAGGTCAAGCTGCGCGAGGCTTCGGCGAAACTGAACATCAAGCTCAACCTCGATGAGGTCATACCCCCGCCGGATGTGGCCGATGCTGTCTTCGAGGCAGCTATTGACTTTGGCGCGGAGGTCGGGCTTTACAACAACGATACGAGCCGGGTGCTCCAGTTCAGCCGGGCGGAGCTGGTCGAGACGGCTCACACCAGGAAGCCCCAGTTCAACATCGGCGAAGGCAAGGACATGGTGACCATCAGGGCCCGCCACTTCGGCGACAAGAATCTGCCGGTTAGAATGCCAGGGCCGGCAGGCGTCCCCATCACAGAGGAGTACTATGTCCCACTTCATCTCTCCTATGCCAAGCTGCCGGAAGTCCAGGGGATTGTGCCCGGTTGCCTGAGCACTGCCAGGGGTTTCAAGAACCTCGCGGCCACGCCGGCGGAAGTTGTCTGCGCCATGCAGGAGGCCAAGCTGCTGCAGGAAGTGGCCCGCCGCGCCGGGAAACCAGGGATGCCACTGGGCGAGGTCCCGATGTCTGCCATGAACGACCCGGGGATCATAGCGTCTTATGCTCCCGGTGGCTTCCGGGCCACCAACTCTCTGATTCCGATCCAGGTCTACCCCGGCCTGAAGATAGGGTGGCATCATCTGAACATCGCGGCCTTTGCCCAGGAACAAGGTATCGAGGTATGGGGCATGGCCTTCGTTGTATTGGGGGCATTTGCCAGGGATCCCATCGAGACGGCCATCAAAACCATCGCCGGTGAGCTCGCTCTCATGAGTTTCACCAACGGCAATCTTCTCTACAGCGCCACCATACCAACCGGCGCCATAAAGAGCTACAAACCGGTGCTGCCGACAGAGGCCTTGAAATTCCTGGCAAAGACGCGGAATATGGAGATCTGCCTTGTTTGCACGGCGGGAGCGGTGTTCAAGGCGGCCACCAAAGCGTCGCTTATTGAGAACGCCCTCATGGCCTTTGCCCCGTCGGTTGCCGGCGCTGCCGTCGTGAGCTTTGGCGAATCTGGCTTGGGAACCGTCGTGAATGGCTCCACCGGCATGGAGGGGAAGATAATATGCGAGACTGCCATGGCTGCGGCTGGTGTTGATGACCGCGAGGAGGCCAACAAGGTCGTAGGCAACGTGGTAAGCATGCTGATGCAGCAGGCGATGAAGGGGGAGAAGGGGAAGACCTTCCCTGAGTGCTACGACTTGGCAAAAGTGGAACCATTAGACGAATTCAAGCAGCTATATGCTGACGCCAAGAAGGATCTGCGCGAGGCCGGAATTCCTTTCAAGTACTAGGTTGGCAGCGGCTGCACGGAAGCGCCCGATGCGGGCCTGGAACTCACCGAACCCGTGTCTGGTATCTCCAGGGGAGCATGTTTAGAGGAGAACAAAGTCTATGCTGATCGTCGGTGAATCGCTGAACGGCACGATTCCGAAGGTAGGAGAGGCCATCAATGCCAAGGATGTGGATTTCGTCCGGAAGCTGGCTCTGGACCAGGTGGAGGCCGGCGCCCGGATGCTGGACGTCAATGCCGGGGTTGCCGGGGCCAATGAAGTCGAAAACTTGGCCTGGATCGTGGGGATTGTTCAAAATACGGTGTCAGTGCCGCTTCTGATCGACAGCGCCAATCCCAGGGCCTTGGAGGCGGCCTTGGCCATACACAAGGGTCGTCCCATGATCAACTCGATCAGTGCTGAGAAGTACAAGCTGGATGCTGTTCTCCCGCTGGTAGCCAGCCACGACTGCAGCGTGATCGCCCTCTGTCTCGGAGACGAAGGTATTCCTCAGACCCCGGAGGCCAGGTTGAAGCTGGCCCGTATCGTACTGGATCGGGCGCAGGCGGCCGGTTTGAAGCTCGAGGACATCTACCTCGATACATTGACTCTGGGCATGGGCACCAGCGACCAGGCAGCGAAGGTCACTTTGGAGACCTTGCGGCTTGTCCGCCAGGAGTTGCCGGGCGTCCGCATCATGTTGATCGCCAGCAACGTGAGCTTCGGCATGCCCAACCGGAGGCTGCTCAATCGGACCTTCGCCACTATGGCGGTGGCGGCAGCCATGGGTGTGGATGCTGTCATGATCGATGTGCGAGATAAAGCCATGATGGCTGCCCTCATTGCGGCCGATGCCCTGACGGGAAAGGACCCCTACTGCAAGGGGTATTTCAAAGCTTTCCGCGCCGGCAAGCTAGGGATGTGAATACCCACGGGCTGAGAACGCATCGCGTCTGCCAGGTGAGCCCCACCCTGCGTTACACAGCAAACTGCCGTTTGCGAACGGGCCTTGCCCGTGGAATTCTGCCCTCCGGTTGTATTGATGTATTATAGTAGGGCGCATGAAGCACGAGGTCGTTTTCCAGCCCAGCGGCAAACGCGCGCAGGTTGAGGGGAAGAAAACCATCCTCGAGGCGGCCCGGGAGCTGGGCATTAGCCTTCGCTCCGATTGTGGGGGAAAGGGGACCTGCGGCAAATGCCGGGTCATGGTTACAGAGGGGGAACTCTCGTCCCCCGGTGACAAGGAGAAGAGACTCTTGGGCGACCAGTTCGCTTCCGGCTGTCGGCTGGCCTGTTGCGCCGCCATCGAGGGGCCACTGTCAGTGACCGTGCCTAGGGAGAGCCTGGCTGACGAGCCGATCATCCTGGCTGAAGGCGAGGGAGTCCCCTTCGAGCTCAGTCCTCTCATCAGCAAGTATCACGTCTACCTAGAGGCGCCCAGTCTGGATGAGCCGTCCGGAGATGCTCAACGCCTGTTGAAGGCGCTCGGGGTGGTATATGGCCTCACGACCCTTGACGTGGACTACCCGCTATTGCAGAAGCTCCCGGGGATACTCCGCGGAGCGGAGTGGGATGTTACTGTCACCGTTTGGGATGGCAGGGAGATCATAGATGTTGAGCCGGGGTATGCGCAAGACAGCTATGGAATGGCCGTAGACATCGGGACGACCACTTTAGTTGGCTATGTAATCAACCTGTGCACCGGGGAGTTGGTAGCCACGGAATCCATGCTCAACCCTCAAGTTGACTACGGTGCGGATGTGATGTCGCGCATCGTCTATTCCACCAAAGACGAGGGAAGCCGCCGAAGGATTCGTGAGACTATAGTCAGCGGGCTGAACAGCATTGTCGCGAAAGCCTGCGCGAAGGCCGGGATTGCGCCGTTGGGAGTCGCCGAGATGACCATCGTGGGCAATACCGCTATGCACCACCTCTTCCTCGGCCTGAACGCCGAATTCCTGGCCAAGGTGCCCTTTGTCCCTGCCCTGCAGAAACCGTGCGACTTCAAGGCCAGAGACCTTATGCTGGAGATTAATCCGTGTGCCAATGTGCATCTGCTCCCCATAGAGGCGGGGTTTGTGGGAGCCGACAACGTCGGGGTTCTCCTTGCCACCCAGCCGCAGCAGTATCCAGGATTGACCCTCGTAATCGATATCGGAACCAACGGGGAGATCGTCTTGGGGAGCAAAGAGGTGGGCTTGACGTCCTGCTCCACGGCTGCCGGCCCGGCTTTTGAGGGAGCCCACGTCAAGTGCGGCATGATGGCTGCTGCCGGGGCCATAGACCGTGTCAGGATCGAACCCGGGACACACCGGCTCAGTTACCGCACCATCAGCGGCGCACGTCCGCGGGGCATCTGCGGCTCGGGCATCATCGATGCTGTGGCCCAGATGGTCAGATGCGGGGTGCTGTCAGCCGAGGGCAGGATAAATGGCGACGCAGCGTGCGTGCGGAGCGGAGAGCATGGCCTCGAGCTACTGCTCGAGCAGGCCGACAAGACCGCGACCGGCCGAGATATTGTGATCACTCAGAAGGACATCAGGGAGGTGCAACTGGCCAAGGCCGCCATATATACCGGCGCCAGGATTCTCATGAAGCGTCTGGGCGCTGAGAAGGTTGATAGAGTTATCCTGGCAGGGGCTTTCGGCAGCTACGTAGATCCGGAATCAGCGATGGTGATAGGGCTTCTCCCCCAGTGTGACTTGGGGAATGTGAAGGCGGTGGGCAATGCGGCGGGATACGGGGCCCGCATGGCGCTTCTGAGCAAAGCCATGCGGGCGGAGGCGGCCAGGATAGCGCGTGCCGTGAAGTACGTGGAATTGACCACGGATCCCGATTTCGAGACTATGTTCATAGCTTCGACCCGCTTCACCTGAGACAGACCATGTTCTTGGCCAGGAACTCGCTTGTCCGCTGGAAAGGTGTGCATGGTCGGATCGATATAGGCACCTGACCGCCTTTCAGTTACAGCAACCTGAACGAGAGACGTAGAAGCCCATGAGTGCTGTTGAGCGAATGAGGGCCACCCTTGCCCATCAAGACCAACGCCGTGTCACTAGAGGAGAGCTCTGGCTGGGGAGCGATGTCTTCCGCCAGACTGGATTCAATGGGGAAGACAGCGTCCAAACACACATCAAGTTGTGTCAAGAGTTGGGGATGGATTTCCTTTCTCTCCCTGTTGAGATGCCGCGTCAGATGCAAGCAGGCTACAAGCGCTTCAACCTGGACGAAGTAGGAGAGGCGGTGTCCACCAGTGGTCTTTTCAACTGCGTTGTTGTGGACGGCCCGTTCCAGCGGTCAGCCGGGAGGCCCGGAGACCTCTCCGCCTTGTCCGCCCGGTGTGAAGACTCAAGTCCCGCGCGCCTACGAGAGATGGCTTCTACTGTCGAAGAGACCATCGCTGCATCGGTCAAGCGGGGCGTCAGCGCCGTGGTGATAGCTGATGACATCGCCTATCAACGCTCGACCTATGCCAGCCCGCAGGTGCTCAGGGAGCGTCTCTTCCCGCTCTACTCCCGTATGGTTGATCGTATTCACGGCGGTGGCGCGTATGCCCTGTTCCATTCTGACGGCAACATCACCGCCCTGATCCCCGATCTCATATCCTGCGGCTTCGATGGACTGGCAGGCTGCGAGCCGGAGTGCCTGGACCTTACGTCTTTGAAGGCGAAGCACGGTTCTCAGGTCACTTTCATGAGTGGGGTATCGGCTGGACTTCTCGAGACTGGTTCGACAATCTCGGTGCAGAAGCAGGATTTCGTGAGAGAATTGCAGGCGCTGACTCAAGGTGGCGGCTTCGTGCTGTGTTCGGCCTGCGGCGTCAACTCGCGGGAGGCGGTAGAACGCCTGAAGACACTGTATGCGTGGGTGGATGAGGCACTGTGACATTCGTTGAACACCGGCCCGGGCGTGTCGGGCTGGGCGGGGAGATTCCCGGACTGTTTTGACTGGCTTCTTGTGCCGAGTGTATCATCTTGGCCCACAGAGCCCAGGAATGAAGGCTGTCCCGTCAGGGTGGGGGATGAGACTGCCCACCGCGGGAAGGTCTGCAAATTGACTGAAGGAGGCAGTAGTATGGCAAAGGAGCTGCAGGACTACAGTGGTGACCTGAAGCCGGACTTGAAGTTCGAGGACTTCTCGAAAGAAGCGCTGGTGAGGCTCATCTCGGCCTACACCAGGATTTACGTCGGATACATAGGGATGGTGAACACCATCAACAGGAAGCGGATGAGCCTCAAAGAGGCTTTCGAATTCGACTACGAAGTCTACAAGCCGATGGCGCAGGTGTTCGAGTACCCCCTCATCGCTGAGGCGATGAACATCCGCGGAAAAGACGTGGTCTCCATGCTGAAGGTATTCCAGATGGTCCCGGACGGAAACCACGGAGTGCTGTACAAGGTCGACTATGACATCAAGAGCAGGGATCACGTCATTGTCACTTTCACCGCCTGCCCCACGCTGGCCTACTTCGAGAGGCACGGGCTGGACGAGAGCATCCAGTGCTGTTGTGGTGTGAATGGCGTGGAGGAGCGTTGCTTCAAGGAATATGCCCGGATAATCAACCCCAAGATCAGGTGCAAGGGGTTGAAGTATGCGCCGCGCAAGAGCCCCCAGGACATCGCCTGCAAGTGGGAGTTCTGGACCGAGGAATAGGCGAAGGTGCTAACTGGCAGTCCGAAGTACGCGGGTTCGAGTCCCGCCAGATCTATTGTGACCTCACGCGATGACGCGATGATTGGTATGCACTGTCTTCGAGTGCAGCTTCACATGCTTGCAGTCAAGAATCGGCAAGTTGTAGCGGTCGGTGTGGCTCCATCGGAATTGTCGCGAAGATAGGCCTCTATCTGGTCTGCGATAATGGCCGCCCCCCGGCTGTTCATGTGCATGCCATCGGTGAGAAGCAAGTATCCATTCCTTCTCGAGATTTCATCGAGGCTTTGCCTTAGGACGTAGTGACTCAAGA
>JAFGCL010000009.1 GCA_016932645.1 Dehalococcoidia bacterium
CAACCGCGTTTCTGCCCTTCAGTCTGTTAGCCATTCTTGATCCTCCTTCGCGATCGAATCGCTCTACTTCTCTACTTCTTCTCTTCCAGCTTCGGGGGTGGGGCCGGGTTGACATAACCCTTGAGGATTTTGTCCGGTGTAAATGCCGCCTTGATCATATCCATGGTCCACGGCCCTTCGGAAGGATTCTCCGCCGTGGTCACAGCCTCCGGCTTGCTGTAGCGGGCTATGGTGATAGCCGTGGTCAGGAACACCTGCCCGTTGACGAGCGCAGCATCATCGCTGGCCAGGAAGGCCGCGATCTTGGCGAATGCAGAGGGGTCAACCATCTCCCGGTCCATCCTCTTCAGAACGGAGGCGTCCATCAGGCCCTTCTCGACACGCTTGACTACCATCTCACGCACCTTGGGGTCGTCTGTCATGCGGGTCTTCGCCCGCGGGCAGATGGCGTTGACGGTGATGCCGGCCGGTCCCAGTTCCTGCGCACCGCCCCAGGTGAGGGTAACAATGCCACCCTTGGCAGCAGCATAATTGAGGTGGGTGACGCCACCCAGCCAAGCCTCGGAGGTGGTGTTGATGATCCGGCCAAACTTCTGTTCCCTCATGAGTGGAGCGGCACAGCGCATGAAGTTGAAAGTGCCCTTCAGGTGCACGCCCACGACCTGGTCCCATTCCTGCTCGGTCATGTTCCAGATCATCTTGGGCTTGTCGATGCCGGCGATGTTGCACAGGATGTCGATACGGCCGAAGTTGTCGACGCAAGCCTTCATGGCCGCTTCAGCGTCGGCGAACTTGGACACGTCGCCATACTGCGCGACGGCCTTTACTCCCAGCTTGCTGCAGTCATCAACTACTTGGTCCGCCGGGGTCTTGTCACCGCCACTGCCATCGACGGCACCACCAATGTCGCATACCACCACATTGGCGCCTTCCTCTGCCAGCCCTATGGCAATGGCTCTGCCTATTCCCCTGCCTGCACCGGTCACTACAGCGTTTCGTCCCTTCAGCTTATCACCCATCTTTTGCCCTCCTTACTTCTTAAGCCTTCCTTTGGTTCCGGTGATATCTTCTACTTCTCACCAAGCTCTGTCGGCATTTCTATGAGCCGGCCTTCCTGACCGGCATGCCCGGAGGTCTACTCCCTCGGCGGAGCCGGGTTGGCGTAGTCTACTAGCAGCTCCTGGGGCACCAGTTTCTCCAAGTCCTCGATCTTCCACGGCGCAGCGGAGTCCCAGTCTCTGGTGTGTTTTCTCACTATCTGCGGGTGGCTCCAGATGCCGACCGTGGCTCTGGAAACAACGAAGATGCAACCGTTTACATTGGCGGCGGCGTCGCTGGCCAAATAGGCGATGAACGGGGCGAAGTACTCCGGTTCTGCGCCCTCCCGGCGCGTCTCTTCCATGCCTTGGAGGCGCTCCTCTGAGATGAGTCCGGAGTCGATCCTCTTCTGAAGCCCTGCATCCTGGTCAGATCCCACGCTCATCCTGGTTCGGGCGCGGGGCGCGAAGGCATTGCAGGTAACACCGTACCGGCCCAGTTCACGGGCCACGGCGTAGGTCAAGCTGACGATGCCACCCTTGGCCGAGCCGTAGTTGGTGTGGCCGACGGTTCCGGCATAGGCCTCTGAGGTGGTGTTGACTATCCGCCCGTACTTCTGCTGTCTCATGAATACGGAGGCGTGCCGGCAGAGGTTCCAGGTCCCTTTGAGGTGAACGGCGTGTACCTTGTCAAAATCCTCTTCTGCCATGTTGAAGATCATCTTCGGCCTGAGGATGCCGGCTATGTTGCAGAGGATGTCTATTGTACCGAAGTGATTGACACAGGCCTGGACCATGTCCTCGGCAGCCTTGAAACTGGAAACGTCTCCGTAGTGGGCGACTGCCTTAACTCCAAACCTGCGGCATTCTTCTACGGTGCTGTCGGCAGGGGTCTTGTCAGCTCCGGTGCCATCGGGGGCCACTCCCAGGTCACAGACCAGGATGTTGGCTCCCTCCTCCGCCAGCGCCAAGGCTACTGCCTTGCCAATCCCCCTGCCTGCGCCGGTTACGAGCGCGTTTCTACCCTTGAGTCTTTCCCCCAAGCGCATGGTCCTTGTGAAGGTCTAGTCTATTTCTTGGGCAAGGCGACAATGGCGCTGCCTGGGGTGATCTTCTTCCCTTCGGGATTCTCAACGAAGATCTCCAGCTCCACGAGGTTCTCGCCATCCTTCTGGTACTTCTTGGTGACCTTGCCCTTCATGAGCAGTTTCTGTCCGGGGAAAGCGTTGCCGCGATACTGGACGCTCACCTTTTTGACGGTGCCCTTCTCGCCGACCCAGTCGGTCAGGAGCTGCGTCAGATATGCTGCTTCAAGTCTGCCATGGACGAGGACGTCGGGGTTGCCCAGGGACTGCGCGAACTCCTTGTCATAGTGGAGCTCGAAGAAGTCGCCGGAAGCGCCGGCCCACATCACCAAGGTCCTCCTGGATGGGGTCTTTTCCAGGGTGGGGATATCTTGCCCTTCTTGGACGTCGTCGAAGTATACCTGAGCCATGTAAGTACGCCTCCCTTTCGTTTAGAAGTTCATTATGGTGTTGGTGCTGATGGCCACGACCTCGCCCTTCTGGTTCTTGTGCGAGGATTTATAAACCATGAGAAGGCGGGGGCCCTTATCGCTGGACTTCTCCTCTAGCGCTGAGAACTCGTGGGTAGTATGGATTACATCCCCCTTCTTGATGGGCTTGAAGAACTCCCAGTCGGCTCCGCCCGCCACGCTGCGCTTGTACAGCAGGGGCACGCCGATCAACATGGCGCCGCTGCTGATCATGGCTGTGGTAACTAGTCCGGGGGGAGCGGTGTCCTTCCACATCGGATTCGGATCGCCGATGCATTCGCAGAAGGCCCGGATCACCGTGCCATCGATCTCCATAGTCTCTTCTCTCTTCTTGCCGAGATAGGTTTTGACCTCATCCTGGGTCTTCGCGAACTTCCTACTATCGGTTGTCATACCTCCTCCTTACCGAAGATTGCTCTCTAAATGATATCTTAAAACCAAATTCTTCGTCAAAAGTGGAGGATTTCAGTCTGGTTACGTTGAAGCGCTGAACGCGCGGGACGAGGGTTGCTGCTTGCTCTGTGATTGGGACACAGTCCTGGGGTGGCCGGCGGTAAACGCACGCTCATTGGTGTGCCCCTTTTGTTCGTGCATGCTCGTGTCATGTCACCTTGGTTCCTTGATGCCCGCCTCCGTGGGAATGACAGGCAGGAAGAGGTGTCCGCCTCAGGCGGACCGGGGGTTTGGCCGAAGGCTCACCTCAGGATGAGGGGTGCCCCCCCAGGGTTCTTCCTTCTCGTCCCCCAAGAATTGGGGATTCCACAGGGGTTGACTATTAGTTCGAGGTATAATCGAATGGAAGGCGCGATCAGGGATTGCCTCCCAACACTGGCACACGAAGGATGCGCGGATGAAACCTCGACTACTCGACTTGTCATATTCGCAACTGGTGGAACTGGTGTCTTCCCAGGGGGAACCGCGTTACCGTGCCGATCAGGTGCTCAAGTGGATCTACAGCGGCAATGCCCGTTCCTTTGATGAGATGACCGACCTGCCGCAGGCCTTTCGTCAGAAGCTGAAGGAAAGCTGCCATCTTCTCACCCTGGAGCCAGTCGATGAGAGGTTGTCAAGGGACGGACAGACCCGCAAAATCCTGTTCCAGCTTGAAGACGGTAAGACAATTGAGTCGGCCCACATGCTCTACGAGGCGACTGAGACCAGCCGGGAGCGGCGCACCGTGTGTATTTCCACTCAGGTTGGGTGTTCCATCCGCTGCCCGTTCTGTGCCACGGGGCAGCAGGGATTCGAACGGAATCTCACCACGGGTGAGATTGTGGAGCAGGTCCTGCACTTCGTGTGGCTGGCGCAGAACGGAAACCGTGGTGGCGCTACTCCATCTCCGGTTCGGCGTGCCCTGACCAATGTCGTCTTCATGGGGATGGGTGAGCCGCTGGCCAACTACGAGGCGGTCAAGGGCGCTATCGTGAAGCTCAACTCTAAGAAAGGCCTGGGGTTGGGCGCCCGGCAGATCACGGTATCCACGGTGGGCCTGGTGCCCCAGATCCAGCGCCTGGCCAAGGAGGACATTCACGTGGAGCTAGCCGTCTCACTGCATGCAGCCAGCGACCGCGTCAGGAACGTGCTGGTGCCGGTGAACCGGAGATACCCACTCGCCAAGCTGATACCGGCCTGCCAGGAGTATCTGGAGGCGACCGGGCGCCGGCCCACCTTCGAATACGCC
>JAFGCL010000064.1 GCA_016932645.1 Dehalococcoidia bacterium
AACCGCGGCGGCCTCTCCGCTCTGAAACAGCGGTGTCCAGCCTGTCCTTAAGACGCGATGGGGCAGGAACATCTGCGGAGAGTACCGACCGAGTACCTTGAGCGGATGTACGTATGTCTCTCCACCCAGGTGGTATACGTCGATGAGTATTTGGGTCGTATCCCTGATCCTGGCCACCGTCGAGTGGTCATGCCGCCCGCGGGTCAGTCCAAAATACGAAATCGATCCCAGCTGCAGGACATAGGGACAGATGACCTGATAGAAATTGGCCAGCAGTTCGTCTGTCGCCCATTCGGTCACCAGGGCTGACAGATTGTCGAAGACATAGTACGAATTGGCGCCCCTCTCCTCGATGATGCTGTGAACCCTGTTGGTGAAGACATCGAATCCCGGCCCTGGCTCGACCTCGACGATGCTCAGGCCCTTTCGTTCCTCCAGTATCTTCGGATGGGGGGCAAACCTGAGATAGGTGCATTCGCGGCCATCAACGATCGCCCGCTTGGCGAATCCTTTGGCGAAACGCGAGTACTCTTTGAGATCGTCGGTCTGCCAGACCACGTTGTCACCAGGAAGAAATCCCCCGATCAACTGGTCCAGTTCATCGATCCCGCTGCTGATTGTCGCGTTCATGCATTGGTCTCCATGCGCCGAATGGCTAGACGATGGGCAGAAGTACCCGATTCGGAGTCATTGTATCATTTGAGCGGCCGGAATGCTCAGCCCCCTAGAGACTCGTCCAGATGAAATGCCACTCTTTGGACGGGGCAACCATCACCCGAGAAGTGGTGCAAGTGTCGGAGGCAGGTCAGGGGACTCAACCTTGGGTCAATAGACAAGTACGGAGATCTGAGTGCGAGTTCTGCCTATTGTCGAGCGCGGTGAGCCACACTCATCGAGAAGTTGGCGGGCTATTTGCCAACTCCTTTAAGCCCAACATGATAGGCGGGGACCCTACTCAAGCAGCGCATCATAGGGCGTCAGACGTGATTCCCGGATCAGCGTGAATGCCTCAGCACGCATCTTATCACAGATCGAATGCATAGCGTTCAGTTCTTCCTCTGAGAGGGTTTGAATGATGTCTCGCGAGGCTTCCAGCGCGAGTTGACCCTGATGACCTTCTGTCCCTTCTTGGTCAGCAACACTCTAGTCTGCCTGCTGTTCTTCGGGCCACGTTTCTTGGGCACGAGCCCATCAGCCTCCATACGAGAAACCAGAGCCGAAATGCTGTAGGATTCCCGGCACATAATCTGCGCGAGTTCCGGCAAGGTTGGCGTCGACAAATACCCCTGCAGATAGTACAGTACAAGGGCCTGAGGCAGGGTTATTCCGGACGGAGCCAATTCGATCTCCCAATCTCTCATCACGATTGCTGAGGTCACGTACAACCTCTCTCATGCCTTCTCCATCTTGGCCCAATCCATGGCATTACCCATCCATCTGCTTCCACAAACGACTGCGCCGTCATTCCTCGGTGTTCGCCATCGGCCCATCAAACCATAATCCAATCAACGTTTCAATCACAAGAGGCCCTCTGACTCCGGCGTGTCGGCAAGCTCATCTCGCCTGACAATCCGTTGGAGGCTGAGCACGTTGGCGGAGAATAGGGGCGACATACGGCGAGACGAAGGGGGCATCCCAATGGCTGGTCGCCGTCCCATGGGTTCAAATCAGTCCTGTCCGGAAGCCAGGTGGGCGTGTTGCGTCTTCACCTATGGATCGGTGCACGCAGTCATGAGCAAGCGGGCCCCATGATATCTTGTAAGATCATTCGTCTAGTATTGATATGTGCGTGACCGCGTGATACCATCCCAAGTCGGGGCAAGAAGCCTTATTCGAAACGTCACAAGCACACTGGTGTCTGTAGTCCCGCACCCTCCATACAGGTAGTAGGGAGTGTGGATATTGACTTCCACCCTTTCTTGTTTTCAGAGACTCTGCCGAGTGACTCCTGTCCATCACATTCGGAACCGTAATGCATTCGGAGACTCCGGCCAAGCACCAGCTATGACATGCCCATGGAGACGACCATCAAGAAAGTCTTCAACGTTGGGGCGTGTGCACGGTCAGTCGCAGCTTGTGTCGCTGTTCTGCATCGGGAAGGCGGAGCCCCTGGAGAAACTCAGCGCCGCGGAGACCTTCTGAGAAAGCCTCCGCGGCTGCTTCAAGGGAGACAGGGAGGAAGTACCTTCCTCTTCTTCACCTTACCAGACCAGCGGCAATCTCGCATTGGGACAGCCGGGCAAAATACGTAGGTGGAAACACGTAGCCCCACAAATCTTCACACGGTCCGGTGGGGCTATCGAGTCTTGCCTTCAACTCCTCTTGGGGAGACTGCCACATTGTGAAGCGGGTCATACTCGGCATCATCCCCAGGCCCAGCAGGTACAGCAACTCCCTGCAGGTATCCCATGCCGATTGATTTCACAATGGCCTGGCTTCTGTTCCTGGCACCCAGTTTCAGCAGTATCCGGTGCATATGGACCTCCACCGTCTTGATGGAGATACCCATGGCTTCCGCTATGTCACGATTCCTCAGGCCTCGGAACATCTGCTGCAGCACCTCCGACTCCCTGATAGTGAGGCTCTCGCTGGAACGCTGTCCCCAGCCCAGTTCCTTGTATCCCCCGTTCCTTTTGCCGTCATTCAACAGAGCACCGCCGTTTCTTCGAAGCAAGCTGGCCACCTTGTCGGCGATATCAGGCGAGAACACCAACCACCCCTCGGCAGCATGATGAACCGCCCTTATCAGATCCTCCCCCGATGAGGTCTTTGTCAGGTAGCCACTCACCCCGAGCTTGACCATCGAGACCACGTACTGACTATCGTCATACGCGCTCAGAACCAGTACCCTGCTATCGGGGGCCAGTCTCCTCACAGCCCTGCCGACTTCTACACCACTTCCGTCGCGCAACCTGACATCCAGAACAACCACCCCAGGTCTAAGCCGGGCAATCAAGGAGATGGCTTCCCAACAGCTCTCAGCCTCCCCCACCACCTCGATGCTGGCGTCGTTCCCCAAGATCTTCCGCATCCCCTCACGCGCCAACTGATGGTCATCAACCAGCACAACTGTGGTCGTACCTTGCAGTCTCTCGCTCTTCCCGGGACACGCTTGTGCGTCCAATGAACCTCCTCTTGTCACGTCACTTTACGTTCAACCGATCACCACGCCGGCCACCACAGTGTTACGTCGTAATGGACATTGTCCTTGTCCTAAACCCGGGCTTGCAAGCCATCATAGCCCGACTTGCGGCACATTGCATCAGTAGCTAAGAGCTAACCATCAGGTGAAAACCCCTATCAGGGGAGGGAGCCCCACTCCGAGCATCATCTTCTGTGATGCCTGCAGAAAGTGCTTACGGGAGAAGCAGGAGCGCTGCCCGTCAATAACCAGCCCAAGGAAATGGCTGAGGGTTTTCACATAGGGGTATGCCCGAAATCTCGGTTGCGTTCCAGGCTATGCATTACTACGATATGGCCACGGCATAGGCAATCCAGCAGATGTTCGAAAGGAGGCCGCTATGAGAATCGCAGAGTTTGAGAATGCTTTCAGAGCAGCTTTGGCAACTGACAGCATGCTGCTTGCCTCTGCAACTCCAGCATACGGCAGCCAGGCCATCGTCGAATTGCCGTCGGAATTCGCGGCCGCGATGGATTCGCTGGCAAGCCGCGCAGGAGACCAACCCAAAGAGACCAGCCTCCTCCGCACCATAGCTGCGCAGTGGTCATGAGTTCATGCAGTCAGGGGGTCCTGTGCCAGCGCACATAAATTCCACGGTGGCCATCCTGCAGGCCGAGATTCGCAAGATCATAGGTTCCTATTGTGAGGACTCCACTTTCCGGGGAGCAGTGATGCGTGCTTTGGCCGATCCAGGCTTCGCGCTGCATTCCGATGCCCACTGCAGAGCCGGCATCCTCACGTTAGAAGTGTTCCGTGTGGTTTCAGGCTCACCTAGCGCTGTTGCCGTCAAAGCGGCGGTGGCAGTGGAGCTTCATATGCAGGCCGCTTATCTGTTCGACAGCGTAGCCGACCGCGACAAGGCTTCAAGCAGTGGACTGGGTGCTGCCGAGGAGTTGGCAATCGCCATCGGCCTGATGAGTTACGGTCAGAGCGCCGTATGCGAAGCCGCCTCGGCCGCAGGTCGGCGTGGTTATGAACTGCAGTCTCTGCTGCGATGGACCGCTGACTGCGCCAGCCAGTGCTGCACTGGTCAGTTCCTAGATGCGTATCTGGAGAAGCGGCCCGAAGCCACCGTAGAGGAAGCGCTCAAGATGACATCGTTGAAGGCGGGGAGCCTGGGCAGGTTCGCCGCTGGCTTGGGCGCCAGCATAGCCACAGAGGATTACGAGTTAGTCAGACTGAGCAGTGAGTTCGGCTTCAATCTATTCACCTACCTTCAGCTATTGGATGACCTGAGGGATGCGTTAGAGGTGCAGGACCTGCCGGGGGACCTGATGCGCCACAAGAAGACGCTGCCAACAGTGTTCTTGCGGAATTCGCTGACGGAAGGAAATTCCATGGTCGCCTGTAGTATAATCCCGTCGGAACCGTGTACGGGAACCAAGGCCATTGCCTGCCAGGGATTCGAGCCTTCATGGCCTCGCTTTTTCGGCGCTATCGTGGCGGAGGCCTTCCTAAACCGAGCCAAGGGCAACTTGGCGGATATCAAGAAGCGATTAGGGACGGTGGGGAACCTTGAGCATTTCGTCAGATCCTTCGAGATCACCCCTCAAGAGGTGGTCGTCAACCTGTAAGGCAATTCGCTTCCCCAAGGCCTGTATTCCCCAGGGCGCCGCTCTAGGGCTTCTCTTGGTCTATGTGGTCGTAGCGGTCGCATCCTACTTCTCAACTCTGCAGCCGGGCTGCCTGGGAATACGAATTGGCCTTCGTGGAGATACGCCCTGCGTCACTTGGGTCATGCCGGCAGGAAAAGCCTGGGATCAGGGAACAAGGCCGGGAATGGTGGTCCTCTCCGCCGATGGACAGAGCCTGGCAGGAATCAGTGAAGATGCTCTGCCTACTCAAGCCTTAACGGAGGCGGTGCTGCAGAAGTCAACAGGCGCCGCGTTGCCGCTGGAAGTGACGGCAATGCCTTTCGGTGAGAGCCCCATGAAATTCTCTCTATTGGCTCTCGGGGCGGTGTTTGCTCTGCTGGGGGCAGCCGTCGTCCTCCGCCGACCGGACCTTCAGGCCGCCAGGATGTTCGGAGTCTTTGCCGGTTTCGCCAGCCTGGCGCTAGCCGTGGCCCCTGACTCGGGTGGACCTGGCCATCAGTGGGCCCTCGTAGCTCAGTTCATCATGGAGGTCGGTGCCAGTGCATCACTCCTTTCTTTTGTGGCAGCGCTGGCAGGGGAATCCCTTTGGTCACGTTGGCGCTTTGTCCAGCCTGCTTCGTTGTTCATGGCTTTCGGCTGCCTCCTGTCTATCTGCTACATGGCATCGGTCTTTGTCGAACCCTCCTGGTACGAATGGATAAGGCCAGTATTGTTCTTTTACATGTCGATATCCGTCTTGAGTGTAGTGGGGCTGCTAGCTTTAGAAGTTGGCCAACAGAAAGAGCCTGCCCTTCGCCATCAATCTCGGCTGCTCCTCTGGGGGATAGTCTTGAGCTCACTACCCTTCGTCGCTTTCACTCTGGTTCCGGAAGCACTGGGGCGGCCTTCCGTACTACCAGCTCATGCAACCATCCTGGCCTTGGCTCTCATGCCTGCATTCTTTGCCTATGCCATTCTGCAGCATCAACTGTTGGGGATTCGCAGATTGGTTCACAAGGGAATGGTGTATGGAATCACGGCCTTTGCCCTATTGGTCATCATCACCTTCGCCTTTGTCATCCCATTGTCCGACAGGGTCTCAGGAGACAAGTACCCGCTACTGGTCTCCGCTGTGGTTGTTGGCGGAGTAATGCTCTTCTTCCCTTTGCGACGTGCGGTGCAGTGGCTGATGGACAATCTCCTGTACCGAGATACCGTGGGCTATGAGGTGTTCCTTGATGGCATGCATCAGGACTTGGCCGCATCTGACAACAGCCCTGATGCCTCCAGTGGAATAGCCCACCACCTGGCGGCAGTTATGCATTTGGAGTCAGTATTGGTTTTTCTGGGCGATGACCCCGGCCATAGCACATTAGTGGCATCAGCGGGCCGGCGATCCCAAGATGTCCTGGCAAATCTTGGCTCGCAACTCCAAGACGGCGCCCACGACGCGGGAGACCGAGACTACGCAGAACTGCGCTGGGAATCCGACTCACTCATGCTGGTCACTCTCAGATCATCTGGGCGCTATCTGGGTTACCTGCTGCTAGGCCCGAAAGAGGGCGGTGAGATCTTCCTGGATGCGGAAAAACGTCTGGTGGCGACAGTGGCCCCCTTCCTGGCTGTGGCCATCAGCAAAGGGCAGATATCGGAAGAACTGCGAGACCTGAACCAACGACTGGTTAGGGCTGAGGAGTCAGAGCGAGCACGCGTTGCCAGTGACATTCATGATGGGCCTCTACAGAAGGCCATATTGCTGGCTATGGACGGTGATACGATTTCACATCACGAGAAGGGCAAGATCGCCCATCAGTTGGTCTCGGAACTCCGTGAGGTCAGTTCACGCCTGCGTCCGGCAATCCTTGACGACTTGGGCATGGTTCCGGCGGTGGATTGGCTACTGGAGAACCTGCCCAAACCGTTTGGCTTGGCTACGCACTTCTCGCTGCGAGGTCTGAATGAAGAAGAAAGGTTTTCACCGGATGTCGAGTTGGCGCTCTTCCGAGTCACTCAGGAGTCGGTCAACAACGCCATGAAGCATGCGAAAGCGACCCTGGTGGAAGTGCTTCTTTCCAAGGAGGTCGACTCGCTGATTCTTGAAGTGCGGGACAACGGTGCTGGCTTCTCGTCGACGATCCGCGGAAACAACGGCTTGGGACTCTCCCAGATGCGTGAACGAGTGGTTCAGTTGAACGGATCTCTAGACATTCATTCCAGTCCCGGGTATGGCACGACGGTGGTTGCCCGCATACCGCTGGGATCCTGACAGGATCGCGTTGAAAGGGGTTGTCGATGGTCTCATCACAGTCGCCTCTGAGAATCCTCATTGTTGACGACCACCAGATGTTTCGCGAGGGAATCCGGCGGCGGCTCGAGCAGGAGCCCGACATAGTCGTGGTGGGAGAAGCCGCTTCAGCAGAGGACGCCCTAGCCAAAGTCCCGCAAACAAACCCCACCATCGTGCTCCTGGACATCCGCTTGCCCAAGGTATCCGGAATCGAGCTGGCCAGACGCCTGAGGCAGCAATGGCCTGAGCTGAAGATCCTGGTGCTCAGTGGCTATGACTTCGACCAGTACGTGCGCGCCGTAGCACGGGTGGGCGTTTCAGGCTATCTTCTGAAGACCGCACCGCAGGACGCCGTGGTGCAAGCGATCCGGGAAGTGGCAGCAGGCGGAGCGGTGCTGCCGCCTGCCATCGCCTCCAAGGTGCTGCAGCATTACTCCGTTGACTCATCAGCCGTTCGCGACGGCATGATGGGTGAACTGACGCTCCGGGAAACCGACGTCCTGGAACTCATGCACCAGGGGATCCGAAATGCCGACATAGCCAAGCAACTGGCCATATCGCCGCGGACCGTGGAGGCACACGTCAGCAACATCATCTCTAAACTTGGTGCTCAAAGCCGGACCGAGGCCATCCGCGTTGCGCTGGAGAAGGGCTTGATCAAGTAGAGGTGCTCTCAACCAATCGTTGAGCCGCGCCCGCGCCAAACGTCTAGCTCCGGATGTGGTACTCGGTCAGCAGGTAGTTCTCCACCGCCGAGATCTCCAGGAACTTGTTGGCGTGAAGCCCAACCTTGATCATATTGGGCAACATCATAAGCAGCCCGCCGAAGTAGTGCATCGGGCAGGTGATCTCCCGGCGTTCACGGCAGTGTTCTTCGACGATGCCGTCCAGATGCGGTGTGCCTTCGACAACCACGGAGTCCACCACGTTGCGGATGTAGTTCCACAGCGGATGCACTTTCAGCGCAATCTTGGGTGTGTGGTGTTCAAACCATTCATGCATGAACTGCTCATTGGTCAAGCGGGGGTTCTTCTTCATCAGCGTCAACATGACAATTCCTGGAGACGCCTCACCGTCCTTCCAATCCTTGGTGTACGCCCTTGGAGTGGATTCCGCTACCTGGTAGCCAGACACGTTCCAGCCAAGGCCAGACACCTCTGACTGCCACTGCCGGGCACGGTCGGCCTGGCTATCCCAGATAGATATCATCGCCAAGTGGTTCTTCGCCAGAGGGAGAACCGTCAGCCGGGGTTTCCTCGGTTCGGTCAAGTCCACCTTCAGCTTCTCCGGGTTCAGTTGGAGCAATCGCGGCACCAGCTTGTCCAGGACCTCAGATCTCAACGTCTTGAGGTCAACTTGATCCGGAGGCCGCAGCAGGAAGATGTACTTCGCCATTGTCCCCCCTTGAAGTGAAAGTCCCTGGATCGCGATGCCAAGACGACTAGCTGGCAGGCTGGGTTTGCGTCTTCTTGAGCACTCTATCCAGAAGACTTACAATGCCCCAGCTCAAGTAGACCGCCGTAGCCCCAACGAAGATAACGAGACCCACGAGAACGTAGATGACCCATATCAGAGGCCACAAAGCAGTGATGATGACCTCTCCGACTTTCTGGCCGGTGCTGCTACCCAAGATGCACCCCCATTTGGATCAAGATTTTAGGGCGGGGCATCCATTTATGTCAAATCTTGGTGGAGCGCCCTCCTGTGAAAACCGCCGCCGTGCTCCAACACCCCTTGGAAGCTGCCCCAACACCTTCGTCAACCCTTGTCCCCCAATCCTGGGAGTAAGAAAAGGAGGATTGGGGGATACCCCTCATCCTGAGGCGAGTCTTCGACAAAACCCTCGGCAGGGACGAGTTCCTGCAACCTCTTCTGTCATCCTCCCAGAGGCTTCTCCTGGTGAAGACGGCGGGTGGGAATACAGCCGCAACTCTGCTGTTTTCCCCGGTCTTGGGCGAAGAGAGACAATGCAAAGGGGCTGCGCCCCTTGCACACCCTAGAGCAGGGACTGGCAGTTGTCACCAGTCAACCTTTGATCCCACTCAGGCCAGAAGGCCCCGCGATTCCAGTTCGGCGGCAACATCCGCCAAGTCGAGTTCCTCCAGATTCCTCTTCGTTTGCCTGCCGGTTGCGGCATCCCAACCCCGCAAGCTGTAGTACTCCCCCTTCATTTCCTCGAACTTCGCCCTGTCCACCGTCATCCCTTTCTTGGACACCGGGTTGCCATCATGACCGGGCACCAGCATCTGCGGATTGAGGACATCGAACTTCAAGGGAGTAGTGAAGTTGTATTCGGGCAGGGCGTCGCTTTGGCGCCCCCGATGACCTTCGCGGGCCAGAATGGCCCTCTGGAGATTGAACACCCTCTCGCCTATGCGGCACAGGCCGCCTTCGTCCATCTCCTGCCCGGCCACGGCTGACAGGAAACGGCTTTCCAGCGAAGAATCACCAACATGATCATCAGTGATCGGCGAAGTCATCACCGGCCAGGCATAATCGCACAGCACCAGGCATTCGGCGGCGTATTGCCGGTCCTGAATGGTCTTGGCCGCCAAGGCCTTGCCCTCGTAAGATGAGAAGTCAGCCGCAGCCTCGCTCCCAAAGAAGCGGACCGCCATGTCATGGAAGACCTTGCCAGATACATAGGCACCTTCCACGCCTTGAACCCATCCCAGCTACTGCATCACCGGTATGCTCGTTTTGTGAAGATGCTGGATAGGCATCCTGACCTCGGTAGCATACATGAGCCCGTTTGTGATGTACGTTCGACCGCCGTATTGGTCGACCCCGTGGGCCTTGTGCAGCAGGTCGCCAATCTTCTCCCTGGTCCCCCTGCCGATGGCATTCGCCGCCCTCTCCACCCCCTGAGCCAGCAGGCCCCCGAAACCCTCCCTCAACGCGATCCGCCGCACAAGCGCCTCGGCATACTCCAGGCTGCCGCCTTTCGAAAGGGGCAGACCCGTGGCTTCTTCAGTGAGCAGTCCCTCCCTGTGGCACCGTGACAGCCAGCTCATCATCACGTGAACCGCCATGGTATCGATTCCATAGTTGTCGCAGAGCTTGGTCACGCGGAAGGGAACGTCTCCCTCCTTGCCCTGACCGTAGAACTGCGCCGCGCGGATCTGATATATGAGCGCAGACTGGCAAAAGTACTTACCTTCAGCACCATCCGCCGCCTTCCAGGCGATCCGGCCACACAGTCCCGGACATCCCCAGCAACTGTCCCGCTGCGTCTTTCCCGGCACAGTGAAGTAGTCGGCATCTCTGTCACCCTGAAGATGAGCATAGTAGCGGACCAGATCGCGCAGCCTGGCCGGGTTGGCGGCGGTCAACCTCGTTCCCCCCTTGACCACTGCAACGGCCTTGAGGCGCTTCGATCCCATGACAGCACCAAACCCACTGCTTCCGCTGGAGTCCTGGTCGGCCAGGACGCTGGCCATGACAACAAGGTTCTCTCCAGCCTGGCCGCAGGCGACTACGTTGACGTCCGCCCCCAACTCGGCCTTCAGCATCTCTCTAGTCTCGATGGCACCCTTGCCCCAGAGATGCCCCGCATCCCTGATTTGCGCCCCATCCTGACTAACAAGGAGGTACACCGGCCTCTCGGCCTGCCCCTGCACGATGATGCCATCGTATCCGGCAGACTTCAGCGTGACGCCCCAAGTGCCCCCCAGGTTACTGTGGCAGAAGTGCTCTGGATCCGTGGCCGGGGACTTCCCGCAGACCAACCACCTTGAACTGCCGAAGCCAGCGAACCCGGCCAGAGGTCCGGTGAAGAACGTCAGACGGTTCTCCGGGTCAAGCGCCCCAACCTCGGGCATTACCTCGTCCCAATGGACTCTGGCCGCCAATCCCCGGCCACCAACGAACGACGCATAGTCGGACGTCGCTGCAGTCGATATGCGACCGGATGACAGATCGACCCTCAGTATGTTGCCGGCGTAGCCATGCAAGACCGACATGAAGCACGTTCCCCCGAATACCGCCCCATTGTGCCAGTGGCCCGAGGCGAAAGTCAATGCGTTCTCACCGCACTGGGGAACGCGACCATCGAAGTTCAGTGTACATCACTGCCGCAGATCAACAGCACCCCCAGAGTCTCCGGCGATCGGTTGGCAATGAAATGCAGTGCGGGCATACAATCTAGTAGGCCAACGCGTGTTGAGAAAAGGATGCAGCGACAAGATGACGACAAACCTGGGGAATGGCATGGCGGATGTGAGAGAGGTGGCCGACAAGGTCTACCGCTTTGAGACACCGATCGCCGGCATGTTCTACACTCCCGTCGTGTACCTCATCGACGCGCCCAGCGGCGTTCTTATTGAGCCGGGGCCTGCTGCAGCTATGCCTTCGATTCAGAAGGCAATGGCGCAATTGGGGATGAAGGATCTATCCTACATCATCCCAACGCACATTCACGTGGACCACGGGGGCGGGGCGGGGGCACTGGCCAAGCACTTCCCAAACGCCAAAGTGGTGGCTCATCCCCGGGGAGCCAAGCACCTGGCTTCCCCGGAGCGCCTTGTTGAGAGCACGAAGCTGGTGTGGGGCCAGGATTTCGAGCAGAATCTGGGACCGATCATTCCCATCCCGGAATCCCAACTGAAGGCAATGGAGGATGGAGAGGCTATCTTGATCGGCGACCGGCAACTGCAGATCATTCATGCGCTGGGCCACTCGCCTCACCACATTGTCATCCTTGATCGCAGACTGAACGGACTCTTCTGCGGCGAGGCCCTGGGGCTTCCAGGACACCAACTGCCTCCGGTGGCGCCCTACAGCTTCGAACAAGACGCGTACATGGCCACCATCGATAGCCTGAGCAGACTGGATTTCGACGCGCTCTTCTACTCACATGGAAGCATCGAGAGAGAACCCGGCCGGCTAATGTCCAGGGCGCTGGAGAACGCCCGTCTCTATAGCAGCATCATTCTGGAGACGGCGAGAAGTGGAAATGCTCCTGACGACATCATGCTGCTGGTTAGCGAAGACTTCCATCGCCGCTTCGGCCAGCGGCTGCCAAAAGGCGATCTTGAAATCCTTGTGGCCGGATACATGATCTACTTCAAGAGCAAAGGGATGCTGGCATGATCCGGATAGCCAACTGAGCGCTGTCTCAGAAAAGCAGGAGATCCCCTTCTGAACGGGCTCCGGTGCCAATAGCCGCTTCACATCCTCGTCCACTTATCCCGGTTGGCCAGGCCGATCACCGCGAACACCAGCCCGATCACCAACAGAGGCAGGGCCACCATATATGAGACGTCAGATCGCAGGAATATCAGCACTTCAGCCGTCCCCGCAACCACCATCACAACGCCCATGAAGAAGAAGGCCCTGTGGTTCGGCTGTCGTGCGTTCGCCCCTGCCTTCTTCTTCAGACTCACCAGTATCCACAGGAGGCCCAGCGTCAAGACTAGGGCCAGCAGCGCTGTGGAAACCCAAACCCACATGTGAATCCTCTCTCTCCCGCACACGGTAGTATACTTCAATCCACTGCGGCTACAACAGTGCATGGATTGCCGGCGTGGCCGTCAGGTCGTCTTGCAGCCAGATACCTCCGGCAAGTATGATGACTGGCGAATCATGCGAAGGGAAGCACCCAAGCCGACAACAAAGGGGCAGAGGTTAGGGTCTCATCTCTACATGCAGGCAGGTGCCGAACGCTCACCCCGCAGGGCAACGGAGGCCTCACTATCCCATACGTGAAGGTTGGGGGCCTCAACATCTACTACGAGGTCCACGGCAACGGCCGGCCTCTCCTCCTGATTTGTGGCCTGGGAAATGACCTCAGCAGCTGGAACCTCCAAGTCCCGGACTTGGCCAGGAGGTACCGCGTGATCTCCTTTGACAATCGCGGGTCAGGTCGCACCGATGCCCCAGACCAACCGTATTCCATCCAGATGATGGCAGGTGACACCGCCGGGCTCATGGACGCGCTGAGAATCGAGAAGGCCCATGTGCTGGGCGTTTCGATGGGAGGCTACATCGCCGAGGAGTTGGCTATGGCGTGGCCCAGACGCGTCTCCAGTCTTGTCCTGGCGACGACAAGCGTGGGTCCCTACATGTTGAAGATATCCCTCCTGCAGGCATGGGTCCGCCAGGCACTCGCGGACATGAGCCCAATGGCATCCTTCCAGATCATGCTCCCATTCATGTTCAACGACAGGTGCTTCGAGGATCCCCGAGTGGTGGAGATGGCCGTTGAGACCATCGCAGGTCATTCCTCCACACCACCCCACATCCTCACCCGACAGATGATCGCCTGCGCTGAGCATGATGCCCGAGACCGTATAGGTCGGATAACGACGCCGACGCTGGTTCTCGCCGGAAAGGAAGACCCCTTCATCCCGTTCTCCCTGACCCAGGAGCTGGCCGCCAGTATTCCCGGTGCCATGCTCAATATCCTTGAAGGAGGAGGCCACGGCTTCAGCGCTTCGGGGGCGGAGAGGTTCAACCGGGTCGTGCTGGACTTCCTGGATCGGGTTCCATAGCCTCGCCCTATTGGCCGCATCCAACCCTCGGAGATGCCACAGTCCCATGGCGAATATGGGGATCGTATTGATCTGCCGGGCATTACCCGAGAGGTGAGCCTAGCCGCCCGGACCAGCGTCTTTGCCGGGCCCAGTGGCCGGGGCAGCAGCCCCCACCAGCTTGTTGTCATAAGCGAAGCGGCAGATGTCGGCGTCGCTGTGCAGGCACAGCTTCTGCATGAGGCGGGAGCGGTAGGTCTCGATCGTCTTGGTGCTCAGACCAAGCTCGGCTGATATCTTGCTCGATTTGAAACCCCGCGCAATCAGGCACAGCACCTGGAGTTCTCTATTCGACAGCGAACCCACCGGGGTCTCCTCCGACCGATCGGCCATGAGCTGCAGGTCCACCGCATTCTCTCCCTGGCCCGACAGGTATCTCTTCCCATATCTGACGGTGCGGACGGCGCGGTGTAGCTCAGCCGTGCAATTGCCCTTGGTGATGTACCCCAGCGCTCCTGCTTTCAGCATGCGCACGGCATACTGCTCCTCAGGATACATGGTGAGCACCAGGATACGGGCATCCCGATCGATCTTCAGTATTCGCTTTATAGTCTCCAGCCCATCCCGGTGCGGCATGGCGATGTCGAGCACTGCCACATCAGGGCGAACGCGTTCGTATTCTCTGACGGCCTCCAGTCCATCCGAGGCCTCAGCAACGACATGTATCTCAGGGTCCTCCTCCAGCAAGCGTTTTAGCCCCTGCCTTACCAGGGCATGATCGTCCGCAATGAGGACGTTGATCATAATCCTTCTATCGATCCCCTTGTGTCGCGCTTTGGCTCAACGTCGCCCAGAGGCAGGCGCACCATAATTCGCGTACCCTTGCCCGATGCGCTGTTTACAGTCAGGCTCCCCCCAGCCAGACGCGCCCTTTCATACATCCCCAGGAAACCCAGAGTGGACTTCCGCGACAACAGACCAGCGCTGATGCCCACGCCATTGTCAGCGACGGTGAGTGTCACCCAGTCCCCTTCCTTCTCCAGCTTCACTTCCACCTGAGAAGCGCCAGCATGCCTCCAGACGTTCGTCAGCGCCTCCTGTAAGATGCGGTAGGCCGCAGTCGCGGTGGGCTGACCCACATTGATGTCAGCGATGGGCGTGTCGACAGGACAGGAGATGCCGGTCCGCCGCTCGAAATCCTCGGCACACCACTCCACCGCCCGCACCAGTCCCAGCCCATCCAGTATCCCCGGCCCGATGCTGGCGGCGATGCGGCTCGAAGTCGTCTTGAGACGGTCGGCCAGGCCGGCGATCTCAACAGCCTTCTCTTGGAGCCGCGGGGCATCCACCAGGCTCTTGGCCAGGGATTCGGCTTGCATCTTCAGGAAGACCAAGTCTTGACCTAGTTGATCGTGGAGATCCCGGGCGAACCGGCCCCGCTCCGTCTCCTGTATTTCGAGCATCCGCTGAGTCAGGAGCCGGAGTTGAGACTCGGACCGCCTCAACTCCTCCTCGGATCTCTTGCGCTCTGTGATGTCCATGAAAGTGCCCAGAGTGGCCCTGCCATTGTTGTGCTGGACAGACGATACCAACTCCATGACCCAACGTATCTCTCCGTCTTTGCAGCTGAACCTGAACTCATAGGGCTCAAAGTGCTCTCCCTTCAGCATGGCCCTGGCCCTCTGCCTCACGCTGTCTCTGTCCTCCGGGATAACAAACCTCATCGCCTCCGCACCGATGAGCTCCGCCTGGCTGTATTTCATGTACTCCTGGAGTTGATGGTTGACGAAGCGGAACCTGCCGTTCTGCAGAATGTAGACCCCTATGGGCGAGTTGTCGGCCAGGGTACGGAAAAGCTCCTGCTCCCTCTTCGGCTGCGTCCTGTCCCGGGCCACACACACCATGCCACAGGGATTACCGTCCTGTCCGTACATAAGACTCACCGTGGTCTCCACCGGAACCATAGTGCCGTCCCGGCGAGTGAACTCCATCTCCAGCGTCCACGACCTTGATGACTCCCGGGGATGTCGCTTGGCATATTCCAATATTTCGGGGAAGACGTCCTGACAGAGTGAGAGACTCCGCCGTGTCAGCGTCCGGCCCGTCCACCAGTCTGGGTCAGGGCTCTCTCCACTGTATCCCAGGAAACGCCAAGCGGAGGCGGTCACATAGCTGACGTTGAATTGCATATCCATGACCCAGAGGAAATCGGTGTCGCTCTCTGCGAGGATGCGGTAGCGCTTGGCCCTCGCCTGGCGCGCAGCGTCAGTGTCGCGTGAATCATCGCCTGCATCCGAGTCCGATATCAGGCCCAGAGCGCGTGCCTTTGCTTCGATCGCCTCGTCCATCATGGCCCTGGTGAACAGCTTCTTCGGCGGCCCATGAGAAGGACGCCTGTGCCTCGATGATAAACCCGCCCTGGTGTTACGTCAACTTCGTTGAACATGCCAAGGAATTGACTGGTTCATACCCCCCCTTTGCCCCCGCCAGGATGTATCCTGGACCTCTTGGCGGAACGGAGTACAAGGGTGGGCTGTGCCCACCTCCCACTCTGTCATTCCTGCGAAAGTAGGAATCCATAACGATGGGGGGCCACGGCAGAGTAGCGTAGGGGCTTGATTCATCAAGCCCAAGTCACAGGCATGGGCATTGCGAAGCTTGCCCGTGATTCGCAGACACTGCCAGGGACTGGCCACTGTCAGGCAATTCCTGACAGACAGCATCGGGGAGCCATCGCTATCCTTTGCTGTCGGAATCCGGGGGGAACACTTCCATTTCGCCGACTGCCATGACGGCATACCCAGCAGCTCTCGACAAGTCCTTGCAGAAGCTTCGACAGGAGGAGACCGTATGAGCACGAAGAGACGGGTGCAGATTATCGCCAGTGATGCGGGCGGCACCATGACCGACATGATGATAGTGGACACCGACGGCAATTTCACTATCGGCAAAGCCGCCACGACCCCACAGGATCAGTCACTGGGATTCTGGGAATCGATGGTCGACGGCCTGGAATACTGGGGCATCGACTTCAACAAGGAAGCCGGACAGATGCTGCCGGAGGTAGAAGCCGCCGTGTACAGCGGCACTTCGATGATGAACGCCCTCATCACTGAGACCGGCCGCAAGGTGGGAGTAATCACCACCCGCGGCGATGAAGACATCTTCCTGAACGAGCGCAGCGCCCAGAAGTGGAAAGGCTACTCCTACCAGGACCTCCTCCATCACGTTACCCACCATGGCAACACCCCTCTCGTCCCCCGACGCCTGGTCAAGGGTGTGGAAGGCCGCCTGGACATGTTCACCACGGAGGTCATCCCGCTCTACGAGGACATGGCCGTAAAAGCGGTCGAGGAACTCCTTGATGAGAAGGTGGATGCCATCGTGGTCTGTTTCCTGCATTCATTCGTGAACCCGGCCCACGAGCTGAAGATGGAGCAGATAGCGAACGAGGTCATGGAGAAGCGCGGGAAGAAGGTCCACATATACCTCTCCCACAAGCTCTGCCCCATCATGCGGGAAATGGGCCGCCTGAACACGGTTGTACTCCACGCTTACGTGGCCGAGCCGGGCCGCGAGCAGCTTTTCAAGATCGAGGACAGGCTGAAAGCGTCCGGCTACAAACACCCCCTCCAGATAGTGCTGGCACATGGCGGATTGACCGACATCCGCTACTCCAGGCTCTACGAGGCCAGCTTCTCCGGGCCAATCGGGGGCCTGCTGGGCGCGGGGTACTTGTCGCAGCACATGGGCGTGGACAACTGGGTCTGCTCGGACATGGGCGGCACCAGCTTCGACGTCGGCCTTATCAGGAGCGGCCAGCCCCTCATCGAGCGTGAAGTGGTCATCAACCGCCGCATATACAACATACCGACCCTGCAGATGGACACCATCGGCGCCGGAACCGGCATGTACTTGACCATCGACCCCATCACCAGGCGGGTGAATATCGGTCCTGACAGCGCCGGCGCCGATCCGGGACCGGTGTGCTACGAAATGGGCAACGAGATCCCCACGGTCATGGACTGCGTACTGATCATGGGAATACTGAACCCGGACAACTACCTCGGCGGGAAGAAGAAGCTCAACAAGGAGAAGGCCTTGAAGGCCATCAAAGAGAAGTGCACCGACATCCTGAGAGTCGATCCCTACTACTTCGCGGATGGCATCTACAAGCTGATCAACAGCCGTATGAAGGAGCACATCCGGGCCGTGCTGCTTGCCCGCGGCTTCACGCCGGCAGCCTACAACCTGCTGTGTTACGGCGGCGCCGGCCCCATGCACGTCGCCGGCTACACCGAGGGCCTGCCGTTCCGCGGCGTGGCCACCATGCCCTGGGCCGCCGGTTTCTCGTCCTTCGGCTGTGCCGCGGTTGACATCACCCACCGCTACCAGAAGTCGGTCCCCGTAATGCTGCCGGCTGATGCGGACGCCTCCTATAAGCTGCTGATGGGGCAGTTGCTGATCAACGTTGGCTGGGACGAACTGGAGAAACAGGCCGCCGCGGACTTCGCCGCCGAAGGGCTGCCGTGGGAACAGGCCAAAGTCCAGCAGATAGCCTACGTCCGCTATGGCGGGCAGATGGAAGACCTGGAAGTCATATCACCGATGACGCGGGTTAACAGCCCGGAGGACATGGACAAGCTCCTGGCCGCCTTCGAGAAGCTCTACGAGAAGGTCTACGCCGGAGTGGCCAAGCACGAGCGCGCCGGATTCCAGATCATGGAGCTCGGCATCACGGCCAGCATCCCGAAGGTCAAACCCAAGCTGGTTAAACACCCGCTGGAAGGGAAGGCCCCTCACAAGAACGCCATTAAGGGCGAGAGAGAGGTCTACTACGACGGCAAGTGGGGCAAGGCCGCGATATACGACATGGACCGACTGAGACCGGGGAATGAGGTAAGCGGCCTGGCCGTGATCGAGGCCCCCGCCACCACCTTCTTCCTGCCCCCGGGCAGGCATGTCAGGATGGACGAATGGATGCTGCTGTGGCTGACGTAGGATCGCGCACGCACGGAAAGGCTAGAGGAGGTCGACATGAGTAAGCACAAAGGCATCGGAGACGGCGGCAAGACACTGAAACAGATGCTGGAGGAAGGCCGGAGGCTGCTGAAAGAGACCGGCTGCTATGCCGGGATCACCAACCCCCACCTCCTGAAAGATGACCCTATCAAAGCGGAGCTGTTGCACTCCCGCATCATGTCCTCGCTGATCGCCGGCCGGGAGACCTGCAAACTGGTCTCCGGATCACCATACGTCCGCGAGGTGGCGGAGCTCTGCATGGGACTCTACACCCCCGAAGGAGACAACGTCATCCAGTCGACTGGCATACAGGTGCATGTCCGGCTCATGGGAGACAACATCACCTGGATGATCGAGAACAACTACGAGGAAGACGTAGGCATACATGACGGCGACCTGTTCCTGGCCAACGATCCGGTGATCGCCGGGATACACGCGGCCGACAACTACGATCTGCTCCCGATATTCTGGGAGGGAGAGCTGGTGGCCTGGGTCTGCACAGTCATCATGGAGATGGACATCGGCGCGGTCAGCCCCGGTTGCATGCCCTGCACCGCCGTGGAGCGCGCCGGCGATGGCATGAAGTTCGACTGTGAGAAGATCGGCACCAATGACAAGATCAGGCGCGACTTCGAGATCAGAATCGAGATGGGGCTGGATATGCCAGACATGTTCCTTCTGGACAGGAAGGGGGCTGTCGCCGCCAACATCCGCGTCCGAGAAGAGGTCAAAGACATGATCCGGGAGTTCGGACTGGGCTACTTCAAGACGGCCATCAGGGAGCTCATCGAGGAGGAGCGGCGCAACCAGATCGCCCGCATCAAGCAGCGCACCGTCCCCGGGCGGTACCGCGACGTTGTGCCCTTCGAGATCTACATGGCGGAGACGCCCGCTTCGTGGCTGCCGGCGCGTAAAGACGTCATCCGGCTGATCCCGGTGCAGATGGACATACTGCCCGAGGGGCGGTTCGTGCTCGACTTCGATGGCATCGGGGAGTGGGGCTGGCATCCCTACAATCCGACGCCAAAGGCCCTCTGGGGAGGGCTGTCCATATCCATAGTCCAGACGCTTTCCTACGACGGCCGGGCCAATCTGGGGTCGCTTCTGCCCTGCGATATCAAGACGCCGCCCGTCGATTCGCTATTCAATCCCAGCCAGATCAAGAAGCTGGCCACCGGCAATCCCTGGCCCTCGATAATCGACGTGTTCAGCCTCTGGTGCGGCATGCTTGGCACCGCTTTCTACATGCGGGGCTTCCGCGAAGAGACCTTCAACTATGTCTCCGGCTCGGGCTGGCAGCTGGCGGGCTATGACCAGTTCGGCAACAAGCGCCCCATGCTGGCCGGCGGCCCAGGGACTTTCGGCGCCGGCGCCACCGGCGTGTGCGACGGGGTGGACACTGGCGGATGGGTTGCCACTCCGGAGACGGACGTGGGCAACTGGGAGGTCTGGGAGCTCTTCATGCCAGAAATGTACATGTCCCGCATGCTCCTCCCCTACTCCGTGGGCTGGGGGCGCTACCGTTCCGGCCTGTCGATGCCCACCATGGACATGCTGCACCG